>NZ_JBFBDW010000023.1:0-116509 GCF_040683455.1 Kitasatospora sp. NPDC093679 | reverse complement strand
CACGACCGCCTTGAACGGCGTGTCCGGCCTCGCGGTCACCACTTCCTGGGTCATGACGTCGTGAACGCTCCGGTGCTGCATGGTCCTGCTCCTCCCTCGTCGGGCCTGTACTTCCACTGTCCGCCGGCCGCTCCGGTCGGTGCAGGGCCGTTCGGTCCTGCCCTCCGGGCCGACCCGCCTCGGACGGGCCGCCGACGCCTCACCCGCCTGCCGGGGCCCTGTCGTCGACCGGGACGACGCCGTGGGTACCCAACCGCTCCCGGCATTCCTCCTCGGTGATCCCGACCGGGCGGGGTCGGAGGACCACCGTCGGGCGCTCCGGAGGCTCCTCCGGGCGGCGTCCCACGAGGGCCTCGTGACCGAGACCCGGGACGCGTGCCGGGCGGAACACCGGACCCGGGTCGAACCCCGGCCCGAATTCCGGCAGGGAGCCCAGGTGGCGCGGCGGCACACCGGCGCGTGCGGCTGCCTCGTCCTGGCCGAGGCCGAGCCGACGGCACCGTGCGACGACCTGCCGTGTGGTGCCGTCCGGTGCGTCGGTCACCTCGCCCCAGACGGTCGACGTCGTGCTGTTCGTGTTCATGGCCTTCGGCCCTCGGGTGCGGAGGACGGCGATCCGGATGAGCAGCGGGGTGCTGCTTCCGATGCCGCCCGGAGTGGTTACGACGACCGCTACCGGGAGGGCTTCGCCCTCGAATGCCGGGCGCTGCGCCGGGTCCGTGACGGGATGGGGCTGACCAACCTGGTGGTCATGATCCCCTTCTGCCGTACCCCGCAGGAGGCCGACCGGGTGCTCGCGGTCATGGCGGACAACGGCCTGGAGCGGGGCCGGGGCGGGCTCCGGGTCTTCGTGATGGCCGAGATCCCGGCGAACGTCCTGCTCGCGGAGGAGTTCGCGCAGCGGTTCGACGGCTTCTCCGTCGGCAGCAACGACCTCACCCAGCTCACCCTCGGCGTCGACCGCGACTCCGACCTGCTCGCCCACCTCTTCGACGAGAGCAACCCGGCGGTCACCCGCAGCATCGAGACACTGATCGCCACCGCCCACGCGGCCGGCCGCCACGTCGGCCTGTGCGGCCAACGCCCCAGCAACGACCCCGCGTTCACCCGCTTCCTGGTCGACGCCGGGATCGATTCGATCTCGGTCACCCCGGACAGCTTCGCCGCCGTCAAGCAGCAGGTCGCGGCGGCGGAGCACGCCCGGCACCGCACGGCGTGAGGACCGCTGTGAACACCACCCCACCCCCGTCCCCGGCCCCACGCCCCGGCCTGCTCACCTTCCTCGGCGGCGTCGGCACCGTCACCGGCAGCAAGTTCCTGGTCGAGACCGACCACGCGCGGCTCATGGTCGACTGCGGGCTCTTCCAGGGCCTCGCCGAACTCCGCCGCCGCAACCGCCGTCCGCTGCCGCTCGACCCGGCCGACATCGACGCCGTCGTCCTGACCCACGCCCACCTGGACCACTGCGGTTACCTGCCCAGACTGGTCCGCGACGGGTTCCGCGGCCCCGTCCTGACCACCCCGGACACCGCCCGGCTCGCCGAACTGATCCTCCGCGACAGCGCGCACCTGCTCCGTGAGGAAGCCGACCACGCGAACGAGCACGGCTGGTCCAAGCACCGCCCCGCCGAGCCGCTGTACGACGACGAGGACGTCGAGAACGCCCTGCGGATGTTCGACCCCGTCCCGCTCGACACGGACGTCGAGATCGAGGCGGGGACGGTCCTGCGCCTCGCACGGGCCGGGCACATCCTCGGCTCCGCCTGGGCGCACCTCACCCTGGAGGACGGGCACACCCTTGCCGTCAGCGGCGACCTGGGCCGCCCGGTGCACCCCCTGCTCCGCCGGCCCGAACCGTTCACCGGTGCGGACGTGCTGCTGGTGGAGTCGACCTACGGGAACCGGCACCACGAGGAGACCGCCGCCCGCGAGTGGTTCGCGCGCGCGGTCGAGCGGACCTTCGCCCGCGGCGGCACGGTCGTCGTCCCCTCCTTCGCGGTCGACCGCACCGAGGTCGTCCTGCACGAACTCGCCGAACTGCGCCGCAGCGGACGGTTGCGGGCCGGCGCCCCGGTGTACGTGGACAGCCCGATGGCGCTGGCCGCGCTGCAGGTGTACCGCGACGCCTTCGCCCGCCGTTCGCCCGAGCTGCGGCCCGACGTGCTGGACGACACGACGGCCCTCGACCCGGAGCCGTTCGAGCCGATCCACTCGCTCCAGGAGTCGCTGGCCCTCGAACGCTCCGCCGTGCCGTCCGTGCTGGTCTCCGCCTCCGGAATGGCCACCGGCGGCCGCGTCGTGCACCACCTGCGGCGCCTGCTGCCCGACCCGCGGAACACCGTCGTCGTGGTCGGCTACGCGGCCGAGGGCACCCGCGCCCGCCGACTCGTCGACGGGGCCAGGGTGCTGAAGATGTACGGCACCTACGTGCCCGTCCGCGCCGAGGTGGTGAACGTTCCGGCCTTCTCCGCCCACGCCGACGCGGCGGAGGTCGTCGAGTGGCTGCGGGCCGCCCCGCCGCCGAGCGCCACGTACCTGGTGCACGGCGAGCCCGAAGGTGCGCAGGCCCTCCGCGACCGGATCGACCGCGAACTCGGCTGGACGGCCGTGGTGCCGCGCTCGGGCGAACGCGTCCTGGTCGGCTGAGGCGGGACGGTGCGCCTCACGCCTCGCCCGTCCCGCCCGGTGCCGCCGTCTCCCCCGCCCGGGCCGGCCCTCGCAGTCTCCGCAGGTAGGGGTCGAAGGAGGGCCTGGGTTCGACCCGGACCCGGGCGTCGACGCAGACGACCCCGTCGGGCCGGGCGATCAGCGGGTTGAGGTCCACCTCGACGACCTGCGGCAGGTCGCAGGCCAGGGCGGAGACCGCGGTGAGCACCCCGCGCAGGCCCTCCGGGTCCGCGCCGGGCGCTCCGGGCCGGCCGAGCAGCAGGGGCGCCGCCCTGAGGTCCGCGGGCATGGTCTCCAGATCGCGTTCGGTCAGCGGGGCGAACCGGGTGGTGCGGTCGCCGAGGACGTCGGTCGCGGTGCCGCCGAGGCCGAGCAGGACCAGCGGCCCGAACACCTCGTCCTGCACCGCGCCGACCAGCAGTTCGAGGCCGGGTGCGGCCATGGGCTGGAACACCACGCCGGTTGTCCGGTCGCCGAAGCGGTCCTGGAACTCCCGGTAGCACTCCCGTGCCCGGGTCTCGCCGACGATGCCGAGGCTGACGGCGCCCTCGGCGCTCTTGTGCACCTGGTCCGGCCAGTACGCCTTGGCCGCGAGGCGGCCCTCGTGGCCGAGCGGGCCCAACTGCCGGGCGGCATCGGCGGCCTCGTCCTCGGTCCGTGCCAGGACGGCGGTGGCGAGCGGCAGCCGGTAGCGGCCGAGCAGGTCGGTGGTGGTCTCCGGGTCGAGCCATCCGCCGTCGGGCCGGGCGGCCAGGTACGCGTCGACCAGGCCCCGGGCGCCGGCGGTGTCGGCGGCCGGCGGGGCGGCCGGGGCGGAGGGCGGTTCGGCCAGCCATCGCGCCCGGTCCCGGGCGTGGGCGAGGGCCCGCGCGGCGGCGGCCGGGTCCGTGTAGGAGGGCAGGAGTCCGCCGTCCGCGCAGGTCCGGTACCGGACGGGCACCTCCTGGTCCAGCAGGACGGCCGCGACCGGCAGCTGCCGGCGGCCCGGGCCGTCCAGCAGGGCGTGCAGCGGTCGGTCCGCGTCGTGCTGCACGAGCGCGGTCGGCACGAGGCAGACCAGCAGGGCGTCGACGGTCTCGGCCCGCACGAGCGCGTCGAGGCAGGCCCTGAGTACGGCCGGGTCGACGTCCGCCGTGGTGTCGACCGGGTTCGCCGTCCCCGCCCCGGCGGGCAGCAGGCCGCGCAGCTCGGCGACGGTGTCCGCGGGCAGCGGCGGCAGTTCGAGCCCGGCCTCGGCGCAGGCGTCCGCGGCGAGGATGCCGATCCCGCCGGCGTTCGAGACCACCGCCACGCGTCCGCGGCCGTCGGGCAGCGGCTGGGCGTGCAGCAGGGCGGCGGCCCCGACGAGTTCGGCGATGCTGTGCGCGGCGGTGATCCCGGCCAGGCGGAAGAGCGTCTCCCGGGTGACGGTCGGCGTCGCGGCGGCGGCCGTGTGCGAGGCGGCGCCGCGCCGGCCCGCGTCGGAGCGCCCGGCGTCGACGGTGAGGACGGGGAGGGTCCGGGTGACCCGCCGGGCCGTCCTGGCGAAGGCGCGCGGGCTGCCGAAGGACTCCAGGTGCAGCAGGGCCAGGTCCGTCCGGCCGTCGCTCTCCCACCACTGCAGCATGTCGTTGCCGCTGACGTCGCACTTGTCGCCGAGCGAGACGAAGGTGGAGACGCCGATGCCCAGCCAGGCGAGGCGCTCCAGCAGGGCGATGCCCACGCCTCCGGACTGCACGGCGACCCCGGCGGTGCCGGGCAGCGGGAACGCCCCGCCGAACTCGGCGTCCAGCCGGACCCCCGGGTCGGTCTGGACGATGCCCAGGCTGTTCGGACCCACCAGGCGCATGCTGTGCCGCCGGCAGCTGTCCACCAACTGCCGTGTCTGCGCCGCGTCCACGCCGGAGGCGAGCACCACGAGGGCCTTCGTACCGGCGCGGCCGCACTCCTCGGCCGCGCCCGGCACGGCCGCCGCCGGCACGGCCAGCACGGCGAGCTCCGGCGCCCCGGGCAGGACGGCGATCCCCGGGTACGCGGGCTCGCCCGCGATCACCCCGGTGTGCGGGTTCACGGCCCACACCGGCCCGGTGAAGCCGCCGCGGCGGAGCTTCAGCAGTACCGTGCGGCCCACCGATCCGGCGCGGCGGGACGCGCCGACGACCGCGACCGACCGCGGGCGGAGCAGGGCGGCGAGGCTGGCCAGGTCGGCCGTCCGGCCGCGTTCCTCGACGGCGCGCAGGTACCCCTCGTCGTCCTCGTCGAGCGGGACGCGCACCCGGATCTCGCCGTGGTCGAGGTGCCGGTGGACGGGCAGCCCGAGGTCGGAGAAGACCTTGTGCACGGCCCGGTTGCCGGCCAGCGTGTCGGCGACGAACTCGTGGATGCCGCGTTTGCGGGCGGCGTGGACGAGGTGCTCGACGAGCAGGGTGCCGACGCCGCGGTGGTGCCAGGCGTCGGCGACCGCCATCGCCAGCTCGGCGCTCCCACCCGGCCCGGTGGCTTCGCAGTCCGCCTCCCCCACCAGTTCGCCGTCCGCCCAGGCGCCGAGGGCCAGGACCTCGGCCCGACCGGGTCCGCACAGCCGGTCGGCGACCGTCGCCGCAGACCGACGGCTCGTGCCGAGGAACCTCATCCGGCGGCTCTCGTCGGACATCCCGTGCTCGTGCAGGTCCAGGACGGCGGCCCGGTCCGCGGCCCCGACGGGCCGGACGAGGACGGTCGTCCCGTCGGCGAGCAGTGCCTCCGCCGCGGACACCGGCGGCTCGGTGACGGACATGACGACTCCCTCCGTCCGGCCCTGCACCGCTCGTGCGGCCCCGGGCGCTGCTCCCTCCACCGTCCTCCCGTGCGGGAGGTACGGCCAGGCCGATGGCCCCGCAGCCGAGTCTTCGAAAGGCGCTCGGGTGGACGAATCAGGGGCGCGGGGAACTGCGCAGCCCGGGATCGGTGCTCCTGGGGAATCCGGCTCACCCCTGGCCCGAGACGTGGCCCGCATCCGAATCGCGCGGTTCCCCGCGCCCCTGAATCCACCGTCCGAGCGCCCTTCCTACCGCTCGCCGCCGGTGCCGGGCCGGTCCGTGCGGCCGGACCAGAGCGGTTCGACCGCCGTCCAGTCGTCCTCCCACGCGTCGGCGGCCCGGTGGTCGAGCACACCGCGACGCAGCACGAAGACGGCGGTGGACACCGTGCCCGCGGCGGCCAGTGCCATCAGGCCGTAGCTGGCCGCCGACACCGCCAACTGGCTGTCGGGCGGCACCGGTTCGGCGGCGGCGCCGGCGTCGTCCACCCAGATCGGCACCTGCGTGCCCTGCGGCGTGCCGCTCGGGACCGTGACGGTTCCCGTCCTGGTCGCTCCGGCGAGGGTCCAGGTGGCCCGCGCGGCGGCGGCGTCGAGCGGTCGGTCCCGGGTGTCGACGGCCGCCGCGAGGGTCGTGGCGGTCACCTGGTGGCGGTGCGGGGCCGTCCGTCGGGCGTCGGCCCGCATGTCGTGCAGCAGGACCTGGGCGGTCACCAGGGCGGCGGCGACCGAGAGGACGGCGAGCAGCACGGCGCCGACGAGCAGCCGGCTGCGGGCGCGGTCCGCCGTGCGGCAGAGCGGGTTGCGGTCGAGGCCGGCGGCCCGGCGCAGGTGGCGGAGGACCGGACGGCCCGCCTCGGACGGGCGGGGCGACATGGCTGCGGCGGGCATGGCACGCCTCCTCGGGTCTGCTGCCGGGACAGTGTCGTGACGGACCGTCAGCCCCCGGCCGGGCCGGCTTCGTCCGCGCGGAGCTCGGCGCCGATCTCCTGTGCCCAGCGCCGGATGTGCTCGGGGCTCCGGAAGTCGCCGCCCTTGCCGTGCCTGACCATGCTCCGCGCGACCAAGCCCGGCGTTTCGGCGGTCACACTGCCGCCGAAGGTGACGTGCCCCCGCGCGTGGAGGTGCTCCAACTCCTCGGCCACCTGGGCGACCGGCGGGATCTCGTGCTGTTCGGCAGAGCTGTCGACCGGCCCGCTGCTGAACAGCCAGACGGGCCGCCGTGCCAGTTCGTCGGCGTGGCGGTGGGCGCAGCGGAGCGCATCGCGCTGCCAGTGGTTCATGTAGAGCGCGCTGCCGAGGACGACGGCGTCGAAGTCCGCCACGGTGGTGACCTCGGCTGCGGGGACGACCTCGGTCGCGAAGCCCTCCTCGTCCAGGACCCGCCCGATCTCCTCGGCGATGCCGGCCGTGGCGCCGTGCTTGGTGCCGTACGCCACGAGGACCCGCTGCTTCGTCATGGTGTGCCTCCCGCGGAATCGGTCCCCTGAGGGGCCGGCCGGGCTTGTGCTTCCAGTGTCGTCCCGGTCCGGTCCGCGGCGACAGGGCCGCGTGTCCCGTTCCCAGGGCCGAACGGTCCCTGCCTGCGGGGAGGCCGGGGTGTGCGATGGAGGGACCGGGGCCACGGGAGTTCGCGGGTGCGGTCGCGCCGGAGCACTGGCCGGCGACCGGTCGGCTGGTCCTCCGGCTGATGGGCGGCCGGTACGGCGAGCACACGGACCGGGACGGGGTGGACGCGTGGGCGGCGGCCGTCGCGGCGGAGCTCCGGGGCGCGGCGGGCGGCTGGGGGCGGTCAGTCCGGGAGGCGTACGGCCAGGGCGGGCCTGATCCGTGCGGCGCGCCGGGCCGGGCCCGCGGCGGCGAGCAGGGAGGCGGCGAGGGTGAGGGCGGCGAGGACCGCGATCTGCGCCCATTCGACGGGGAAGCCGCCGTCGAGACCGGTGAAGGCGGAGCTCTTCTGGTACATCAGCCAGGTGGTGAGGACGCCGAGGGCCGCGCCGAGCAGGGTGCCTTCGAGGGCGACGAGTCCGCTCTCCCACAGGAAGGACCGTTCGACGGTGCGGGCCTGGCAGCCGAGGGCGCGCAGCACGCCGATGGTGCGGCGGCGTTCGCGGACGGCGCGGACCATGACGACGCCGAGCCCGGTGATGCCGATCAGCAGGCCGAGGGCGAGGAAGCCCTGCATGAGCCGGAAGAAGGCGGTGTTGGCGGCGAACAGCCGGTGCACGTCGGCGGCGATCGGGGTGGCGACCAGGCTCGCGGAGAGGTGGCTGCCCTGCAGCCGGCCCGCCAGGTCCTCCGGCGATGTGCCGGGGGCGGTGCGGATCAGGGCGGCGGCGGTCTGCGCCTGCGGCCCGAACTGCGTACGGACGGCCTGCTCGCCCATCACCAGCGGGTAGACGGTGGCGCTGCTGCCCGTGCCGGGGTAGAAGGCGAGGCCACTGGTCAGCACCCCGGCGATGGTCTTCGGCTCGGCGCGGCCGGTCACCGGGTCGGTCAGGGTGAGGGTGTCGCCGGGGGCGTAGAACTTGCCGCTGGGGCCGCCGGTGTGGCCGAAGAAGTTGTCCAGGACGACGTAGTCGGGGTGGGTGGCGAGGGCGTCCCAGACGGCCTTGTCGTCGGGCAGGCCGGGCAGGCGGTCACGGAAGGCGATGCCACTGGTCGCGCCGTCGGGCACGCCGACGACGGAGGTCTCCAACGGCGCGGGGGTGCGGTGGCCGGGGTCGGTGGCCTGTCCGCGGGCCTCCAGCAACGGGGCGACGGCCTCGATCTGCCGGGCGAGCGGGCCGGTGCGCAGGTCCGTCAGGGGGTTCGCGGTCCGGGGGTTGTAGTCGACGCGGAGGGTGTAGCCGGCGGTGGCGTCGGCGGCGGCCTGGTCGATGCTGGCGTTCATGATGCCGCTGATCTCGGTGAGCAGCACCAGGACGAGCACGATCAGGGTGTACATCACCATGGTCGAGCCGGTGCGGAACCGTTTGGCCAGCGGGTACGCGGCGGCGAGCCGGGTGGCGAGCCCCTGCTGGGTGGGGCGGTCCGTCAGGCGCCGCAGCGGCCGCAGCACGGCGTGCTGGTTCTCGCTGACCAGGACGACGGCGGAGAAGGCGGCCAGGGTGCCGAGGATGACGTAGACGGCCATCGACGGCGTGTCGAAGACGCGGGGGCGGATCACGCTCGCCGCCAGCGTCCACAGCAGGACCAGCGCGGCCGCGATGCTGGTGGCCGCCCGGCGCGGCATCACCCTGGACGCGGCGGGCACCGCGAACGCCACGGCCAACGCGGGCAGCAGGTAGGTCTGTTCGGCCTGGCTCCGGGCGAGGGCCGGGACGGCGGCCAGGGCGCAGAGCAGGCTCAGGGCCGTGGAGACGGCGACCCGGCGGCGGCGCGGCCGGCGGCCGGACTCGACCGGCAGGTCGCGTACGGCGGCGATGACGTTGAAGCGGCTGATCCGCGCGCTGGTGGCGGCGATCGCGGCCAGGGCGATCACCAGGCCGAGCGCGGCGCCGTTGACGAGGCTGGTGGGGGTGACGGCGAAGGCGATGTCGAGGCCGCTGCCGTCGACCGACCAGCTGCGGAAGATCTGGGCGGCGGCCACGGCGACGCCCCAGCCGACCGCGATGCCGACGGCCACGCCGGGCAGTGCGGCGGCCAGTGCGTAGAGGGCCCCTTCGATGCTGAACGAGCCGACCAGGTGGGCCCGTTTGAGTCCGACCGCGCGGAGCATGCCCAGCTGGGTCTTCCGTTCCTCGGCGAGCATCACGAAGATGTTCACCAGCAGCAGGGCGCCCGCGATGATGCTGAAGCTGCCGATCATCAGGAAGAGCGCGCCCAGCGCGTCGCCCGTCGCGGCGGCCTGGTCGAGAACGGTGTGCTTGGGGGTGTCGACGGCGGCCCGGCCGGCGTCCGGACCGAGCGCACTGCGGATCTCGGCGGTGACGGGGCCGGTGAGCCTCTCGCCCGTCTCGACGCCGCCGCGGTTGGACACCAGGGTCACCGCGTGCGTGGCGCCCGCTCCGGCGGCGTCCAGCGTGCCGGGCGGCAGGAAGGCGTTGCGGTTGACCCGTCCGCCGAGTCCCGCACCCGCGAGGCCCTGCTGCGGGACGACCCGGGCCACCGTGAACTCGGCGGCGTGTCCGTTCAGGTACAGCGTGACGGGACGGCCTGCGCCGGTCTTCAGCGACCGGGCGAGGGGTTCGTTGAGCACGACCTGGCCCGGAGGCGGTGTCGGTCCGGCGAGTCCGGAGGGGCCGCCGTCGGCGCCGAAGCGGGCGGCCGCGTCGAAGTCGATCTGCCAGGCCAGCACCCGGGGTTCGGCCACGGGCTGTGCGGCGTGGGTGTTGACCGCCGCGGCCTGCGCGACCTCGGCGGTGAGCAGGCCGTCGACATCGGGATCGGCCGCCAGCGGCCGGAGCCGGTCGGCGATCGCGCGGCCCGCGGCCGGGTCGGTGCTGACGATCCGTTCGTCGACCGGCCCGAGGGTGCGGTAGGCCTCCTGGCGGACGGAGAAGTTCAGGGTGTCGCCGACGACGAGCGCGCCGACGATGATCGCGGTGCCGAGGACGGATCCGGTGACGACCAGGGCCGCCTCCGTCCGGCGCCGGGCGACCTGGCGCAGCGCCAGGCGGCGCACCACGGGCTTGCGGACGGCGACGAGCAGCAGCGTCAGCAGGGCGGCCCCGAGGACGCCGAGGAGCGGGAGGAGGAGGTTCGGGTACATGGTCAGCCCGCCGCCTGCAGCTCGGGTTGGCAGGTGTCGGAGACGAGCCGTCCGTCGCGCATCCGGATGACGCGGGGCAGCCGGGCGCCGATGGCCTCGTCGTGGGTGACCAGCACGATGGTCTGGCCCTCGTCACGGTTGAGGGTGTGCAGCAGGTCCATCACCTGGGCGGCCATGGTGCTGTCCAGGTTGCCGGTGGGTTCGTCCGCCCAGACCACGGCGGGCCGGGCGACGAGGGCGCGGGCGATGGTCACGCGCTGCTGCTCGCCGCCGGAGAGTTCGCCGGGCCGGTGCGCGGTGCGGTGGCCGAGGCCGACGCGGTCCAGCATGGCTTCGGCCCGGGCACGGGCCTCGCGCGGCGCGGTGCCGGTGAGCAGCAGCGGGAGTTCGACGTTCTCGGCGGCGGAGAAGACCGGGATCAGGTTGAAGGCCTGGAAGACGAAGCCCATCGCGCGGGCGCGGTGCTCGGTGCGTTCGGCGTCCGACATGGCGAACAGGTCGCGGCCCTCGACCTCGACCCGTCCCGCGTCGATGTCGTCCAGCCCGGACAGGCAGTTGAGCAGGGTGGTCTTGCCCGATCCCGACGGGCCCATCACGCCGACGAGTTCACCGGGCAGGACGGTGAGGTCGAGGTCCCGCAGCGCGGTCACCTCGACGGTGCCGGTCCGGTAGACCTTGCGGACGCCGGTGGCGGCCAGCAGCGGCCGCGGTGCGTCGCTCGTCGGGGTGGACATGGCCGTCTCCTCGGTGCGGGCGGTCCCCGACTCCCAGCCTCCTCCGGCGGGCCGGCCCGCCCCAAGTGCCGACCGGCCCGATGCCCGCGGCGGACGGGCCCGCCGGTCGGCGAGGCCGTTCGGCCCAGGCGGGGTGCCCGCCCGGCCCTGGCGCCGCCGGCGGATCCCCTGCTGGTCTGGAGCCGGGGCCCGGCGCACCCGGGAACGCTTCGAGGACGGAGGCCCGCCATGAAGGCCGACATCGGCGACCGGGTCATCGTGAACGCCACCCGCCCCGGCGCCGCGCGCCGCGACGGGGAGATCGTGGCCCTGCACCACCCGGACGGCAGCCCGCCCTGGGACGTGCGCTGGTCGGAGACGGGCCGGGTGTCCATGTTCTTCCCCGGCCCGGACACCCGGCTGCACCACTTCGAGCACCCGGGGCGGGACCTGCGGCCGGCCGGTGTGCTCCACACCTTCGCCGACTGAGGCCTTGGCCGCGTCGGGCGCGTCCGGCCGGCAGGCGGCGTTTGCGGCGAGTGCGGCGGTGCGCGGGTGGTCGTGCCCGTCGGTCCGGCGGCCGGCTCGCGCGGGCCGCCGTTCCACCGGCGTCAGGAGGGCGGTGGCGTGAGCCGCAGCGTGCCGCGTGGCCCGGGCGGGTCGGCTCCGCGTCGGAGCAGTGCGGCCACGACGCGGTCGGCCCAGCCGGGGTCGGCGGTGCGACCGGCGAGGTAGTCGGCGTAGAAGGCGCCCAGCAGTGCGGAGGCGAGCGACTCGGCGTCCAGGTGGTCGGCGGCGGTGCCCGCGGCACGGGGCTGGTCGAGGACCCGTACGAGGCCGGCGCGGCGCGGAAGCACCGCGTGTTCACGCAGCAGTTCCAGCAGTTCGGGAGTGTGCTCCTCCTCGGCGAGGCCGGTGCCGATCAGGGCCATGCCGCCGGTGCGGGTGAGGACGGCTGCGAGGTCGGCGCGCACGTCGCCCGTGGTGTGCGGCGCGGCGAGGGCGCAGCGTGGCGAGGGCGGCCGCGGTCCCGCCGGCCGTGCCTCCTTCGGCGGGCCGGTGGGGTCCGGTCAGGAGGTGGGCGTCCGCTCGACGTCGGCCACCTGGACGTCCTCCCGCTCGGATGCCCCGAACGGCTCGACGGTCACGCCGCCGCCGGTGCCGGTGACTTCCAGGGCCAGGTTGTCGCCCATGAAGATCAGGTCGATCCGGACCTGCGGCGCGCCCGCCCGGTCGGGCATCCGGTGGAGCCGCGAGGCGGGGTGGTCCAGGCCGGTCGGCCGGTCGCGCATCGCCTCGAAGCCGGTCGCTCCGGTGCGGGCGAACGCCTCGCGGATGCGCTCGGCGTGCTCGCCGGCGGCGCACTCGTCGACGCCGGTCAGCGGCACCTCCCCGAGCGGCCCGGCACCGGCGGGGGCGGAGGCCGAACCCGACGGCTCGGGGGCGTCCGAGGGAAGCGGGACCGGTATGTCGCCGTCCGCGTCGGGGGTGCCCGGCGGCGTCTGCCCCGGACCGTACCGCGGTGGGACCTCCTCCTCCGCGGCCGCCGGCTCCCCGGGTCCGGGCACCACGCCGCCGCCCTTGTCGCTCAGGGCGTTCGGGGCGCACTTCTGCATGATGCGGGTGACCAGCGCGAGGAAGCGCATCTCCGGGTCACCGGAGGTCGCGAGGGCGTCGGCCGGGTCGGCGCCGAGCCGGCACTGCCCGAGCGGGTGTGACCTGCGGCGGCGGTGGGCCGGGGGGCGCAGCCGGCCAGGACCAGGCAGCCGAACGCGGCGGCCAGGACGGGCGCGGGGAGAGAGATCTTCCGCATGCCCGCAACCCTGGCGGCCGGCGATCTCCGCACCCATGAGTGCGCGTACTCACCCGCAGCTCGGCTGACACTCGGCCACCCGTGCTCGGTACTCGGGCCGTTCGATCCCGGGCCCCCACCGCCGTGACCGCGTTTTCCGCCGCATTCCCCCCACCCACCCGTCCGTCGCCGCACCGGCTGCCGCATGCGAACCGCGCGCGACGCCTTTACGTGCACCTCGACCACCGATACCTTGCAGCAAAATCCTGCAAGTAATTGCAGGAAGTCGGTGCGGCCGCCCGGCATCCGCGGCCGCTCCCCCACCCCGACTCAGGAGTTGCCATGCCCTTGCCCCGCCCTGTCCGCAGCCGGAGATCGACCCGCCTCAGGCCGCTCGCCTTCGCCACCGCGACCGCGCTGGCCACAGCCCTGGCCGGCCCCGGGGGCTCGTCCGTTCCGGCGGCCGCCGCCACCAGCCAGGCCCTCGGCGCCCGTTACGACGGCACCGGGACGAGCATCGACTTCCGGATCTACTCCTCCCGGGCCACTCGAATCGAGCTCTACCTGTACGCGGCGGCATCCGGCAGCCAGGAGGCCGCCAGGATCACGCTGACGAAGGACGCCGCGACGAACGTGTGGTCGACGAACGTGCCGGTGGCGACCGTCCAGGGCCAGTACGGCATCACCGGGCCGGTCTACTACGGCTACCGTGCCTGGGGGCCGAACTGGCCGTACGACCCGTCCTGGACGAAGGGCTCCTCGGCCGGCTTCGTCTCCGACGTGGACGCGGCCGGCAACCGCTTCGACCCGAACAAGCTGCTCACCGACCCGTACGCGCTGGAGCTCACCCACGACCCGCTCACCCCGGGCGGCCCGTCGAAGACCGTCTACGGCACCGGCCCCCAGTACCGGGCCGTCGACGACGGCGCGCAGGCCCCCAAGGGCATCGTGCTGACCGCCGACACCACGGCCACCGGCAGCAAGCCGACCCGGGCGCTGAAGGACGACGTCGTCTACGAGGTCCACGTCCGCGGCCTCACCATGAACGACCCGGGCGTCCCCACGGCCTACCGGGGCACCTACAAGGGAGCGGCACTCAAGGCGTCCGCGCTCGCCGCACTCGGCGTGACGGCGGTGGAGTTCCTGCCCGTCCAGGAGACCCAGAACGACGCCAACGACGCCGACCCCACCGGCACCGCGGGCGACAACTACTGGGGCTACGAGACGCTCAACTTCTTCTCTCCCGAACGCCGTTACTCCTCCGACAAGAGCCCCGGCGGGCCCACCCGCGAGTTCAAGGAGATGGTCAAGGCCTACCACGACGCGGGAATCAAGGTCTTCACCGACGTCGTGTACAACCACGCCGCCGAGGGCGGCCCGTGGAACGCAGGCGACAAGAACACCTACAGCCTGTTGAACATGCGCGGCCTGGACAACCCCGCCTACTACTCGCTCACCAGCGACATGCAGGCCTCCTGGGACAACACCGGCGTCAACGGCAACCTCAACACCTACAA
Organism: Kitasatospora sp. NPDC093679; assembly: GCF_040683455.1. NCBI lineage: Bacteria > Bacillati > Actinomycetota > Actinomycetes > Kitasatosporales > Streptomycetaceae > Kitasatospora > Kitasatospora sp. NPDC093679. The sequence goes on along the minus strand of NZ_JBFBDW010000023.1, from coordinate 102,330 downwards.
CCCCGCCACCCGCACCCTCGTCACCGACTCCCTCGCCCACTGGAAGGACGACCTGGGCGTCGACGGCTTCCGCTTCGACCTCGCCCCCGTCCTCGGCAACACCTGCCAGCACGGCTGCTTCCAGTACAGCCGCACCGACCCGGACACCGCCCTCAACCGGATCACCGACGCGATGCCCGCCCGCCCCGCGGCCGGCGGCACCGGGACGGACTGGATCGCCGAGCCGTGGGCACTCGGCGCCGGCACCTACCAGGTCGGCAACTTCCCCAACGGCTGGTCGGAATGGAACGACAAGTTCCGCGACACCGTGCGCCGCGACCAGAACGCCATGGGCAGCCAGAACGTCACCCCGAGCGACCTGGCCACCCGCTTCGCCGGCTCCTCCGACCTCTACCAGGCGGCCGGCCGCAAGCCCTCGGCCTCCGTCAACTTCGTGGTCGCCCACGACGGGTTCACCCTCAAGGACCTGTACTCCTGCAACGGCAAGAACAACAACCAGCCCTGGCCGTACGGCCCCTCCGACGGCGGCTCGGACTCCAACATCTCCTGGGACCAGGGCGGCGTCGCCGCCGACCAGCGCAAGGCCGCCCGCAACGGCCTCGCCCTGCTGATGCTCTCCGCCGGCACCCCCATGATGACCGGCGGCGACGAGTACCTCCGCTCGGTCAACTGCAACAACAACCCCTACGACCTCGACTCCTCCGCCAACTGGCTCACCACCTCCTGGACGTCGGACCAGAGCACCTTCCGCACCTACGCCCAGCGCATGATCGCCTTCCGCAGGGCCCACCCCGCGCTGCGCCCGGCGGACTTCTACTCCGCCACCGACGGCAACGGCAACGGCATGGGCCAACTCGACTGGTTCACACCCACCGGCACCGCCCCCGACGGCACCTACTGGGGCAGCCCCGGCAACCACGCCCTGGCCTGGCGCTACGACGGCACCGAACTCGGTGACCCCAACGGCGCGGTCTACGCCGGCTACAACGGCTGGTCCGGCGACGTGGACTTCACCCTGCCCTCCCCGGGGGCGGGCAGGAACTGGTACCGCGTCACCGACACCTCGACCTGGGCCGAAGGCACCGACCAGGTCGCCCAGCCCGGCGCCGAGGCCTTCATCGGCGGCGCCGGCACCGTCTACCGCCTCCACGGGCGCGCCGTCCTGCTCCTCGTCGCCAGGTAGCCGGTGACGTCCCACCGCCTGCTTCGGGAAGCCGGGCGGCCGGTGGGGCACCGGCCGGGGCCCTCCGCGCGCGCCGCCTGGCGCAAAGGGCCCACCGGACGGACGACCGGGGCCGGCGGGCGCCGGGTCAGCGGGCCGGGGACACGGCGCTGTCGTCGGTGCGGTGGTCGAGGCGGACGGTGACGTCGACGACGCCGTCCACGCTCCGGCAGAGCCGCTCCAGCACGGACACCAGGCTGCGGCGCTCGACCGTGCCGCTCAGGGTGACCCGCCCCTCGTCCACCCGGACGTCGATGCAGTCCGGGGAGAGTCCCAGGATGCGGTCGAGGACGTCCCGGCGGATCTCCTCGCGGATCGCCCCGTCGCGGCGCAGGAAGACCCGCAGCAGGTCGCTCCGGCTGACGATGCCGATCAGCCGGCCCGCCTCGTCGACGACGGGGAGCCGCTTGAGGTGCTCGCGCTGCATCAGGCGGGCGGCCTCGACCACCGTCCACTCGGGCCGGGCGCAGACGGCCGGACCGGTCATCAGGCCCTCGGCGGTGGCGGCCCGGCTGCGGGCGTACTCGCGCGGCGCCAGAACCGGGGTGAGCAGCAGGCCGGCCGGGTCCTCCCGGGCCGCCTCGTTGAGCAGCAGGTCGGCCTCGGAGACGATTCCGAGCGGCCGGTCCTCGCGGTCCAGAACGGGTACGGACGTGATGTCGTGCTCGGCGAGGAGCCGGGCGATCTCCTTGAAGCCCGTCCCGGGCCGCACGTGGACGACGGCACGGGTCATCAACTCGCCCACGATTCGGTGTCTCATGGTCGGCTTCCTCCTTTCGGTGGGCCGTCGGGGTCACCCGACGGGCTGTCGGTCCTCGCGGTGGCGGACCACGACGACCGGGCAGGGCGCGTGCTGGACGCAGTGCTGGCCGACGGATCCCAGCAGCGCGCCGGTGAAGCCGCCGTGTCCGCGGCTTCCGACCACCAGGAGGTCGGCGCCTCGCGCGGCGTCCAGCAGGGCCGGCACCGCGCCCCCCTCCACGACCCGGGCGCCGATCCAGACCGGGCGGTCCGGGTCGCTCACCTCGGCGATGACTTCGTCGAGGATCTTGCGTGCGATGCCGGCTCCGAACCCGTCGGTGCCGACCGGTCCGGTCCAGCCCGGGGTCACGGGGTACTCCCAGGCGATCACCGCCTCGACGACGGCGCCGGTCTCGTGGGCCTGGCCGACGGCCCAGCGCAGCGCGTCGACCGAGGACGGCGATCCGTCCACTCCGGCCACGATCCTGCGCCGCGTCACGTCCTGCTCGGTCACGGTGTTCCTCCCTCTTCGCGATTGTCTCCACCCTCCTCCGTCCGGGGCCGGCGGCGAAGGGCCGGAGGGGCACCCGCGGGTGGGACCTTCAGCCCCGGGGGAACGGCGTCCGTGCGTGCCCCACCGGAAGCTCCGATCGCTTCGGTTCGCCGCCTCGTCCCGACATGCCGTCAGGGCGTCGTCGCCAACGGGCGCGGCAACGACCGCCCGGGCGCCGCCCTGCGCGGGCTGCGGCTCGGGCAGCGTGCCCGGAGGCGGCCGCCGGGTCCGTCGAGGCGCCGGAGGACCGGTCCTCGTCCGACCCCGGCGAACGCGGACGCGGCCCGGACCGCTGGGGGGTCCGGGCCACGGGAAGCCGGCGTGCGGGCGTGCTCACTCGTGCGGCACGACGGCGACCGGGCCGTGGGCGTGGTGCAGCACCGTGTGCGCGGTACCGCCGAGCCGCGGGGCCGCGGGGAGCAGCCGCGGTGTCCGGCGGCCGAGCACCACCAGGGCGGCCGAGCGTGACGCCTCCACCAGGGCACGTCCGGCCGGCCACCCGGTCACCTCGGCCTCGGCCCTCACCTCGGGGTACTTCTCCCGCCAGCGCGCGAGCGCGTCCTGGAGCCGCACCGTCTCGGACGCGGCCATCGACTCCCTGATCTCCGGCCGGGCCATCGGAGCGTCCGTCACGTAGGGCCCGGCGGGCAGGGTCAGGCTCTCCAGCGCCCGAAGACCGGTGCCGCGCTCGGCCGCCTGCTCGAAGGCGAAGGCCAGTACCTCGTCGCAGGGCCTGCTGCCCTCCACGCCGACCACCACGTCGCCGCCCGCACCGCCGCCGTCCGCACCCGCCCGGACCAGGACCACCGGGCAGGCGGCGTGCGCCGCCGCCTGCAGCGCCACCGACCCGACGAGCAGCCCCGCGAACCCGCCCAGGCCGCGTGAACCGAGCACCAGCTGCCCCTCGCGCTCCCCTGCGGCAACGAGCGCGTGCGCCGGGCTCCCGGGCACGTGCTCGCAGTGGATCTCCAGCTCGGGCAGTGCGTCCACGAGACGGTCGCGGAGCGCGCGGACCTCCTCCGGCAGCGCCTCCGCCGGGTTCACGGGCTGCTCCGACAGCGGGGCCTGCGGTCCCCCGGCGTGGACCATCCGCAGCGCCCGGCCGCCGCGTCGGGCCTGCCGGGCCGCCCACTCGGCCGCCGCCGTGCTCTCCGCGGAACCGTCGACCCCCACCACCACGGACTGAACCATGATCACAGCCTCCTTCGTTCGGTGTCGCGCGGCATCGGCGCGCGCGACTTCGTCACTTCGTCTCTGCAGGACAGGTTCTCGGCGGACGCCCGGCGGCCACAGGGGCCGGGCAGCCCTGGACCGGGCCCGAAGGTCCCGGTCCAGGGGCGGCGCCGAGGGTGTTGATGTCGCGGGTCAGCTGCGGCTCCAGCTCCAGTCGGCGACCTCGGGCAGGTCGGTGCCGTGTTCGCGGATCCAGTCGTGGTGGCGGGTTCGCCGGTCGGCCATCTCCTGTCGCACGGCGGCGGCGCGGACGGCGAGGCCGGGGACGCGGTCGATCACGTCCATGACCAGCCGGTAGCGGTCGAGGTCGTTGCGGACGACCATGTCGAAGGGCGTGGTGGTGGTGCCGGACTCCTTGTATCCGCGCACGTGGAGCTGGGCGTGAACGGCCCGGCGGTAGGCGAGGCGGTGGATCAGCCACGGGTAGCCGTGGTACGCGAAGACCACCGGCCGGTCGCGGGTGAAAAGGGCGTCGAACTCGGAGTCCGGCATGCCGTGCGGGTGCTCCTCGGCGGGCATCAGCCGGGCCAGGTCGACCACGTTGACCACCCGTACGGCCAGGTCGGGCAGGTGACGGCGCAGCAGGTCGGCCGCGGCCAGGACCTCCTGGGTGGGGACGTCGCCGGCACAGGCCAGGACCACGTCGGGTTCGCGGCCGCCGTCGTCGGTGCCCGCCCACTCCCAGATTCCGGCGCCCCGGGCGCAGTGGGTGCGGGCCTCGTCCAGCGTGAGCCAGTCGAAGCAGGGCTGCTTTCCGGCGACGACGACGTTGACGTAGTCGCGGCTGCGCAGCACGTGGTCGGCGGTGGCGAGCAGGGTGTTGGCGTCCGGCGGGAAGTAGACCCGGACGGCCTCGGGGCTCTTGTTGAGGACGTGGTCGACGAAGCCCGGGTCCTGGTGCGAGAAGCCGTTGTGGTCCTGGCGCCAGACGTGCGAGGTGAGCAGGTAGTTGAGCGAGGCGATCGGCGCCCGCCAGGGCAGGGCGCGAGTGGTGCGCAGCCACTTGATGTGCTGGTTCACCATCGAGTCGACGATGTGGACGAACGCCTCGTAGCAGGAGAACAGGCCGTGGCGTCCGGTGAGCAGGTAGCCCTCCAGCCAGCCCTGGCAGGTGTGTTCGGAGAGGATCTCCATGACCCGGCCGTCCCGGGCGAGGTGTTCGTCGACGGGCAGCGTGTCGGCCTGCCAGGCCTTGCCGGTGGCGGCGTAGACGGCCTGGAGCCGGTTGGAGGCGGTCTCGTCCGGGCCGACCAGGCGGAAGTCCCGGCGGTCGGCGGTGGCGGCCATCAGGTCGGCGAGCAGACCGCCCAGGACCCGGGTCGGTTCGTGCCGGGTGGTGCCCGGCTTGTCCACCGGAACCGCGTAACGGTCCAGGTCCGGCAGCGGCAGGTCGCGCAGCAGCAGGCCGCCGTTGGCGTGCGGGTTGGCCCCGAGCCGGCGGGTGCCGTCGGGTATGCACGCCAGCACGTCGGCGGCGGGCCCGCCGTGCTCGTCGAAGAGTTCCCGGGGTCGGTAGGAGCGCAGCCAGGCCTCCAGCTGGGCGAGGTGCCCGGGGTGGTCCCGTACGTGGTCGAGCGGCACCTGGTGGGCCCGCCAGGTGCCCTCCACCGGCAGGCCGTCGACCTCGGCCGGGCCGGTCCATCCCTTGGGGGTGCGCAGCACGATCAGCGGCCAGTGCGGGCGCCGGGTGGACCCGTCGGTGCGGGCCTCGTACTGGATCGCGGCGATCCGGTCGAGGGCGGTGTCCATGGCCTCGGCCATCGCCCGGTGGACGGCCGCCGGGTCGGCGCCGGTGACGTACAGCGGGAGGTGGCCGTATCCGCGCAGCAGGGCGTCGAGTTCGCCCTCGGGCAGCCGGGACAGCACCGTGGGGTTGGCGATCTTGTATCCGTTCAGGTGCAGGATCGGCAGCACCGCGCCGTCGTGCACCGGGTCGAGGAACTTGTTGCCGTGCCAGGAGGCGGCCAGCGGGCCGGTCTCGGCCTCTCCGTCGCCGATCACGCAGGCGACCAGCAGACCGGGGTTGTCGAAGGCCGCGCCGTAGGCGTGCGAGAGCGCGTAGCCGAGCTCGCCGCCCTCGTGGATCGAGCCCGGGGTCTCCGGCGCGACGTGGCTCGGCACTCCACCGGGGAAGGAGAACCGGCGGAACAGCCGGGCCATCCCGGCCTCGTCCCGGCTCACGTCCGGGTAGGTCTCCGCATAGCTGCCGTCCAGCCACGAGTTCGCCAGCACGGCCGGGCCGCCGTGTCCGGGGCCCCAGACGCAGATCGCGTCGAGGTCACGGTTCCTGACGACCCGGTTGAGGTGGGTGTGCACGAGGTTCAGTCCCGGCGAGGTGCCCCAGTGCCCCAGCAGCCGCGGTTTGATGTGCTCGGGGCGCAGCGGCTCGCGCAGCAGCGGATTGGCCGTCAGGTAGATCTGTCCCACCGCGAGGTAGTTGGCGGCCCGCCAGTGGGCGTCGAGCGACCGCAGCTCCTCCTCGGACAGGGTGCCGGGCTGCGTGCTTGGGGTAGCGGGCATGTCGGCTGCCTCCTCGGCATCGGTCCGGACGGCCGCCGCGCGGCGGCCCGGCGCCCATCGTCACCTGCTGCGACCGCCCGGGCACAGGGCCGATCGGGCCCCGGAACCGGGTCCGGGCCGGGACCAGCGGCCCCGGCGAGCACGGCTGCGGGGCCCTGCGCGGCACGATCCGGGTTCCGGACGCCGGGGGTGCCTGCCGACCGCCGCGGGCCGGGCCGACGACGGCCGGGGCGAGGCGCGAGCGGCAGTGGAAGCGTCGCGACGGCCCGTCAGGTCGGCGGCGGGATCCGCGTGCCGGCAGCCGCGCGGGAACGGCCCGGCCGGCGGCGCACCACGGCGACGTGCAGGAACCGGGGACGGCCCCCACGCCGTCCCCGGTTCCGCGTTCCGTTCCCCGGCCGGCCCCCCACGGCCGCCGGGTCGGACCCGTGTCGCTACGACACGGGAGTGATCAGGCCGTAGTGGCCGTCGTGGCGGTGGTGAAGCACGTTGCCGCGACCGGTCTCGGCGTCGGTGAAGAACACGAACGGCAGACCGCTCAGGTCGAGGCGCTCGACCGCGTCGGCGACGGTGAGTTCCGGCGCGCCGACGGTGCTCGCCGGCAGGCCCGGGACCTGCTCGGCCCGGGGACCGGCCGTGGCCAGCCGGTACCCGCCGTCGGCGGCGTCCCGGTGGACCACACCGTCGCCACCGCCCGCCGTGTCCGTGAACAGGTGGAAGTCGTAGTCCATCGCCTCCAGTTCGAGCACCGCCTCCCAGGCGGTCTGCCGCGCCGGGCCGTAGGACGTGTGCCGGACGATCCTGCGGTCCCCCGTGCTGCGGGCGGGCCGCTGCGGGCGGTGCCCGCGGCCGGCGCCGTCGGCCCCGGTGTCCGGGGCCGTCCCGTGGCGGCGGTGGTGGTCGTGGTGCCGGCGGACGCGGGCGATCCGCGCGTTCAGCCGGTCCTGGAGCAGGTCGATCGCCTCCTGCATGGTGGCGGCCGCCACGTGGGCCCGTACGGGCCTGCCGTTGAGGTCGACCACGGCCTGGGCGCGGGAGGGCCGGGCCACCGCGTGGTTGGGCTCCTGGGTGAGCTTCACCCGGGCTGCGAGGACGGGCTCGTCCAGCCGTTCCAGCACGGCGAGCAGCTTCGTGCGGGCGTAGTCGGGCGCGGCCAGGGTGACCTCGCCGCGGGTCTCCACCAGGACGCCTCGGGCGGGGCGGGTCTGCAGACGGTTCATCGGGGTTCCTCTTCCGGTGGGTTCAGACTGCGGTTCGGGGCGCCGGCGTGCGGGGTACTGCCGGCCGCGGCAGCTGCGGACGGACGGTGGTGCCGGTGGTGCCGAGGAGCGCGCCGAGGGCGTCGTCCAGCGGTCCGATCACGGCGGGGCGGCCGGTCCGTTCGGCGAAGGCGGCCGCGGCCTCGGCCTTGGGCCGCATCGAGCCCGCGGGCAGGTCGAGTGCGCGCAGCCCGTCGGGGGTGACATCGGTGAGCGGACCGGGGTGGCCGGCGCCGAAGCGGGTGAACACGTGGGTGACGTCGGTGAGGATCAGCAGGACGTTCGCGTCGAGCAGTTCGGCGAGCAGGGCGGCGGTGAGGTCCTTGTCGACCACGGCCTCGACGCCGCGGACGCGCCCGGTGTCCGGATCGCGGACGACCGGGATGCCGCCGCCTCCGGCGGCGACGACCACGGTTCCGGTGGCGAGCAGTGTGCGGATCGCCGGCATTTCGGTGATCGCGACCGGCCGCGGCGAGGGCACCGTGCGGCGCAGCCGGTCGCCGTCACGGGCGGTGGTCCAGCCGCGTTCGGCCTCCATCAGCCGGGCCTGGCGGTCGGTCAGCTGCCCGCCGACGAACTTGGTCGGCCGACGGAGCGCCGGGTCGTGCGGATCGACCTCGGTGTGGGTGACCAGTGCGATCACGCTCCGCCCCGGCAGGCGGGCCGTCAGCTCGCGGACGAGCAGGGTGCCGATCATGCCCTGGGTCTCGGCGCCGACCACGTCCAGCGGGTAGGGCACGGTCAGGGCCGGGTCGGTCTCGCTCTCGGCGGCGAGCAGGCCGACCTGCGGACCGTTGCCGTGGGTGATCACCACCTCGTGTCCGGCGAGGACGAGTTCGGCCAGTGACCGGGCGGCGTCGTGGACGTGGTGCTGCTGGACGGCGGCGTCGGGGTGCTCCCCGCGCCGGAGCAGGGCGTTGCCGCCGAGGGCGGCGACGATGCGCATGGTCAGTCCCTCCCGAGGGTGGCGACGAGGATCGCCTTGATGGTGTGCATGCGGTTCTCGGCCTGCTCGAAGACCAGCGACGCGGGCGACTCGAACACCTCGTCGGTGACTTCGAGGCCGTCGAGTCCGTGCTGCTCGGCGAGTTCGGCGCCGAGGTCGGTGCCGCGGTCGTGCAGGGCGGGCAGGCAGTGCAGGAAGGCGGTGCCGGGGTTGCCTGTCGCGGCCATGACCCCTGCGTTGACCTGGTACGGCAGCAGCAGGTCGATGCGCTCCTTCCACCGGCCGTGGTCCTCCCCCATCGAGACCCAGACGTCGGTGTACAGGTAGTCGGCGCCGCGCACGGCCTCGTCGACCTCCTCGGTGAGGGTGAGCCGGGCGCCGCTGTCCCGGCCGCGCAGCAGGCACTCCTCCACCAGGGACGGGTCGGGCCAGAGCTCGCGCGGCGCGGCGACGCGCACGTCCATCCCGAGCAGACTGCCCATCGCCATCAGCGAGTTGGCGGTGTTGTTGCGGGCGTCGCCCAGGTAGCAGAGGGAGATCTGCTCCGGCGGCCTGCCGCTGTGCTCACGCATGGTGAAGACGTCGCAGAGGCTCTGGGTGGGGTGGCACTCGTCGGTCAGGCCGTTGTAGACGGGGACGCCGGCGTGCGCGGCGAGTCCGGCGACGGTGGCCTGGGCGAAACCGCGGTACTCGATGCCGTCGTACATCCGGCCGAGCACGCGGGCGGTGTCGGCGACGGACTCCTTGTGGCCGATGTGGGAACTGTCGGGGCCGAGGTAGGTGGTGGTGGCGCCCTGGTCGGCCGCGGCGACCTCGAAGGCGCAGCGGGTCCGGGTGGAGTTCTTCTCGAAGATCAGCGCGAGGCGGCGGCCGGTCAGCCGCGGGGTCTCGGTGCCGGCCCGCTTGGCGGCCTTCAGCTCGGCGGCGAGGTCGAGCAGGTGGTGGATCTCGGCCGCGGTGAAGTCGAACTCGGTCAGGTAGTGGCGGCCGTTCAGGTTGACGGTCATGGCGGGTTCGTCCTCCGGGTGGGTCAGTCGACGGGATCGCGCTGGATCGGGCAGCTCATGCAGCGGGGGCCGCCGCGGCCGCGGCCGAGCTCGGAGCCGGCGATGGTGACGATCTCGATGCCCTGCTTGCGCAGGTGGGTGTTGGTGGTGGTGTTGCGCTCGTAGCCGACGACGACGCCGGGTTCGAGGGCGAGGAAGTTGCTGCCGTCGTCCCACTGCTCGCGCTCGGCGGCCCGGGCGTCCTGCTCGGCGGAGAGGAGGCGGACCTTGTCCACGCCGAGCGACTCGGCGAGGGAGGCCGCCAGGTCGGCGTCCGGGGTGACCTCGAGTCCGCCGGGCCGTTCGGGGGCGGGGGTGAGGGTCCACGAGCGCAGCCGGTCGGCCAGGCCGGGGTGGACCGCGAAGGTGTCCCGGTCGATCATCGTCAGAACGGTGTCGAGGTGCATGAACGCCCGGCTCTCCGGCAGCCGCACGGCGATCACCCGGTGGGCGGCGCCGAACAGGAAGAGGTTCTGGGCCAGCAGCTCGACCGCCTGCGCGGTGGTGCGCTCACCCATGCCGACCATGACCACCCCGGGGGCGAGGACGTGGACGTCGCCTCCCTCCAGGCTCGGACCGGGGCCGGCCGCGGTGCCGTCCAGCAGCGGCGGCGCGGTCTCGGCGAACAGCGGGTGGAAGCGGTAGATCGCCGCCGTGTGCAGGGTCTCCCGGCGGCGGGCGGGCCTGGCCATCGGGTTGAGGCTGTAGCGGGCGCCGATCCAGCAGGAGTTGTCGCGCGGGAAGAGGTGGTTGGGCAGCGGTGGGAGGGCGAAGTCCTGATCGCCCAGCGTGTTCCAGAGCAGGCTGTGCGGCCTGCGGAGCGGCAGGTCGTTCTTGAGGACGCCGCCGATCAGGTACTCGGCGAGCGTCGTGCCGTCGAGCTGGTCGCACAGCTCCCGCACCGGCTCCACCAGGGCCGGGCCGACGGCGGCCGGCGTGACGACCTGGCCCAGCAGCCAGGCACGGGCGGGTGCCAGGTCGAGGGTCTCGGCGAGCAGCTCGGCGTAGTGGTGGACGCGAACGCCGTGGTCGCGCAGCACCTGGGCGAAGGCGTCGTGCTCCTCGCGGGCCCGTTTGACCCACAGGATGTCGTCGAAGAGCAGCTCGTCGACGTTGCGCGGGGTGAGTCGGGAGAGTTCCAGGCCGGGGCGGTGCAGGATCACCTGGCGCAGCCGGCCGGCTTCCGAGTCGACACGCAGAGTGGACATGTCGGTGTGCTCCTTGGTTCTCAGTGCTGGTGGCGCGGCGTCAGCGCGCGACGGAGGAGGGCGGGCAGGCCCGCACGGCGTGCACCGCGGGCCGCCGCGGGCAGCGGCTCCCCGCGCCCGGCCTGCGCGGTCCCGGTGTGCGGAGTTCCGGTGGGGGCACCGGTTCCGGCCGTGCGGGTGCGCGGGCGCTTCAGCCAGATGTACGCGGGGATGCCGAGCAGGATGGTGAACAGGCCGTAGTAGACGGTCTGGTAGCCGCTGCCCTGGATGGACCAGTAGCAGAACGCCAGGGCCGCGACGGCGACGGCGGTGTCCCGGACGAGGCGGCGCCGGTCGAGCTCCTCACGGCCGTGCTGCACGAGCCAGAGCAGCTGGGCGGCGGCCGCGACCAGGTACGGGACGGCTGCGGTGAGCACGCTCAGCAGCACGATCCCGGTGAAGACCTGGGTGAAGCGGGTGTAGCTGACCACGGTGAGCACCGAGGCGAGGACGGTCGCCGAGAGGATGCCGAAGGCCGGCACGCCGGCGCGCCCGCGGACCTTGGTGAAGGCGGACGGGAAGAGTCCGTCCCGGGCGGCGGCCATCGGCATCTCGGCGCAGATCAGCGTCCACCCGTTGAGTGCGCCGATGCCGGAGACGATCGCCGCCGCCGCGACCAGGTCACCGGCCCAGTGGCCGCCCGCGACGGTGTTCACCGCGTCCGTGAACGGCGCGGTGGAGGAACCGAGTCGGGCGTGCGGCACGGTGCCGAAGACGGCCAGTGTGCCCAGCAGGTAGATCGCGGCGCACGCCAGCGTGCCGTACACCGTGGCACGCGGGACGTTGCGCCTGGGATCGCGGACCCGTCCGGCGGCCACCGAGGCGGTCTCCAGGCCGATGTAGCTGAACAGGGCGATCGCCCCCGCCGCCGACACCGCCCCGAGCGCCGACGTCCCGCTGGCGTTGAAGGCACCGAAGTTCCCGGACTTCACGAACAGCAGGCCGACCGTGCCCATGAAGGCCAGCGGCAGGAACTTCAGCACCGTGGTGACGATCTGGAACGCGCCGACGGCCCGGACGCCCGTCAGGTTGACGACGGCCGGCACCCACAGGCCCGCGAGCGCGATCGCGATCGAACCACCGGTGTGGTGTCCCTTGTTGACGAACACCTCGACGTAGCCGACCCAGGCCACCGCGATGGCCGCGTTGCCCGCCCAGGCGGTGATCCAGTACGACCACGCGGTGAGGAACCCGGCGAACTCCCCGAACGCCTCCCGGGCGTAGACGTACGGTCCGCCGCTTCCCGGCACCCGCTCCGACAGCCGGCCGAAGGTCACCGCCAGGGCCAGGGCTCCGATCGTCACCAGGGCGAACGCCACCAGGGCGATCGGCCCGTACGGGGCGAGTGCGGACGGCAGCGCGAAGACGCCGGTGCCGATGACGCTGCCGACCACCAGTGCGGTCGCCGCCGGCAGGCCGAAGCCGTCGGCCGTGCCGGACGGGCCGTCATCCGGGTTTCTCCGCAGGGCCTTTCCACGGCCGTGTAGGGACATCACGCGCTCCTTTGCGGTGTGCTCGGGGAAGCGGGCGGACACTGCTGTGCCCGTGACCCACGGTGAAGATCCTCGGAGAGAGGCCGGGTGCCCTCCCAGGGACCGACGGCCCTGTCCTCCTCGCCGGCAGTCCCGTCGCCCGTGCCCCGATGGTCCCGGCCGGGGCGGTCGGACTGACGGTTCGTCACCGGACCGGACACGTCGTCCCGCTCGCGGAGCCGCGGCCGGTCAGGGACCACCGGCCCTCCGGTCGGCCCGGTCGGTCCCTGTGCCTGCCCGGACCGTGGCCCGCAGAGTTCTTCTCGAACGAGACCTGCAGGAGCCCCCGGCCCTGCACCACCCGGCTGCCGGAAGGCGGCGGGTGGCGGCGGTCCGCTCCCGACCGTGCACCCCCCGTCCGCAAAGGAGTCCCCGATGGCCGGCACCCGAGCCACCCGCGTCACCCGCGTCACCCGCGTCACCCGCCCATGGCAGCGCCACCTGCGCCGGGCTCTCGGCACCGAGCACAACGCCCTGGCCCGGGCCGCGGACCGCGCCCGCAGCCGCTCGCTCGTCCTCGCGGTCCTCGCGGTGGTCGTGGCGGCACTGCTCGGTGCCGTGGCTGCCCGAGCCGACCTCGGCTCGGCCGAACGGCGCGCCGAGGCGGCGGCGCCCCACCTGCACCGCATCGACGCGGTCCTGCTCACGCCGACCCGGAACTCCGGTGGCACGGCCGATGCCGTGGCCGGCCGCTACCGTGCCGCCGCGACCTGGACCTACCCCGCCGGACAGCACAACACCGGCACCGTCCAGCTGGATCGGCCGACCCCGACGGGCGCCACGACGACCGTCTGGGTGGGCGACTCCGGGCAGCCCGTCCCCGCGCCGCCCGGCACCGCCGATCTCGTCTCCGACGCGGTGAGTCTCGGCCTGTTCGTCTTCGGCTGCCTGTCCCTCCTCACCGCCTGCGTCCTCGGTCTCCGTCTGACCGCTCTGAACCGCCGGGCGGACGCGGCCTGGCAGCGCTCGTGGGCGGAACTCGAACCCGTCTGGAGCGGACGCGCCGCCCGCAAGCCCGGCAACGGTGAGGCCCGCCGCGGCTGAACCGGACCGCACCCGAAGGCTCGGGCCCCGGCCCGCGTCCCGGCTCGCCGTCCACGACCCGCCGTTGTCCGCGGTTCGCGGGCCGGGTCACCGGCCCTGTGCAGGCATCGGTTCGCCGACCGGGTCGGTGGCGCCCTGGTCGAGGCGGAAGGGCGGGTACACGTCGGTCATCAGGGCCGCGTACGCGACGACGCGGAAGACCCAGCGGTTCAGCCCGACGATCAGGTCGAAGATGCCCGCCGGATAACGGGCGGTGAAGGCCAGCGACACACCGGCGAAGAGGGCGAGCAGGCCGATCAGACCGCCGCCGCCCCGGTCTCCCGCGCCGCCGAGGAAGAAGCCGAGGACGGCGTAGTGCGGGAGCACCAGCAGCCACCACTTGACCAGCACCAGCCCCCGGGACAGCCGTTCCGGGCGGGCGACGGCGAGTGTGGCGGGGTAGTCGGGCTCCTCCCCGAGGCTGAACGGCGGGTAGCGGTCGGTGCCGAGGCCGCCGTAGGAGTAGTACGAGACCCGCCATGTCCATCGCAGCACCCCGAGGTTGAAGTCGAAGATCCACCGCGGATAGGCGCCCGTGAAGAGGACCGCGAAGAACACGACCACCGTCAGCAGGAAGAAGGCCGCCCAGAGGAAGCAGAGGACGATCCAGTGGGGTATCGCCAGAAGCCACTTGACCAGCCAGAGCCAGCGCGAGACCGGTAGGTCCAATCTGGCTTCGAGCCGTACGGGATTCACCTTCACGCCGGTCACGGCGATCACCTCCTGGCAGGTCGGCGCGAGGCCGGGCAGTCCGGCACGGCCGGAACCCGGCCGTACCTGCGACACGCTCCGGACACCCCCATGGTCGAACGGCCGCGACGGCCGGCGGCAGGGCCGGCCGGCCCCGACCCCAGGGCCGCGGGGCCGGGATCGGCCGCAGGGGGAACCGTAGGTCCGGCCTCCGGCCCCCACCCGGCACGTGGCGGATCGACCGGATGCACCCGGCCCCGGGAAGCCGTCGGTCTTCGGCGGTCCCGCCCGGTCGTCGGCGGCGTGGACCACAAGGAGGGCTCCCAACCGGCCCTGGTCCGGGCGGCCGACGGCCGTGGGCGGTGTCCTCGGGCGAGGTCAGGTGCGTTCGGCCAGGAGGGAGGCGCTCCCGGCGAGCGTGGCCATGCGCGGGTAGTCGTCCTCGTCGATCCGGCAGCCCGCTCGCACGGACAGCCGTTCCACCAGCGTCAGGAAGTCCATGGAGTCGAGTTCGAGTTCCTGCCTGAGGTCGGCCTGCGCGTCCGTCTCGGTGAAGTCGGCGTCGGGCACGATGTCGAGGAGGACCTCCTTGACGAGTTCCTCGGCCTGGGCCTGGTTCACAGTTCCTCCGGTTGCTGGAGCAGTCGGTCGAGTGCCGACAGGTAGCGGGCGCCGGTGGCGCCGTCACTGGCCCGGTGGTCGGCCGACAGGGTGGCCGTGACCACGGGCCGGACACCGAGCATGCCGTCCGCGGCCCAGGGGCGCTCGACGACCTTGCCCAGGCCGACCAGGGCGACCTGGGGCGGATAGATCACTCCGAACACCGCCTCCACTCCCTGGTCACCGAGGCTGGTCACGGTGATCGACGGGTCGGACGTCTCGGAGTGGCGCAGTCGGCCGGCCCTGGCGCGTGCGACCAGGTCGCGCAGGCGTGCCATGAGCTCGGGCAGCGGCAGATCGGCGGCGTCGCGGATGGCGGGCGCGATCAGCCCGCCGCCGCGCAGGGCGACGGCAACGCCGAGGTGGACGGCGGGTGCGGGGGTGAATCCGTCGGTCCACCATCCGTTGAGCTGTGGTACCTCGCGGGCGGCGAGCGCCGCGGCCTTGAGCATCAGGGCGGCCGGCACCAACCGTTCGGAGACCGGCAGCTGCCGGTTCCGGTCGCGCAGCCAGCGCATGGCGGCCGCGAGGTCGACCGTGGTCGACAGGTAGTAGTGGGGGATCTCCCGCTTGGAGCGGTCCATCAGGGCGCCGACGGCCTGCCGCATCGCCTCGGCCCGTGCGCCGGCCGTCCGCGCCGGCTCGGGAGTCGTCCGCGGCGGCTCGGCGGCCGTCCGCGGTTCCTCCGTCTCCGCCGGGCGCAGCGCGGCGCGTACGTCGGCCGCGCGGACGGCTCCGTCGGCACCGCTCCCCCGTACCAGGGCCAGGTCCAGCCCCGCCTCCTCGGCGATCCGCCGGGCCATCGGCGTGGCCCGGATCCGCACACCGGCCGCTTGCACCGCGGTGGGCGGGCCCGGCTCCGACGGGCCTTGGTCGCGGGAACGGGTTCTCGACGGTCCTGCGGCCGCCGGTTCCGCCGGGTGCTCGGCGGACGCGTGCGGTGCGGCTTCCACGTCCGCCCTGGTGATCCGCCCGCCGGGCCCCGTCCCGTGGACGTCGGCCAGGTCGACGCCGCCCGCCTCGGCCAGCCGTCGGACCAACGGGGTGGCGACCGGCTGCGCGTGCTGTTCCGCCGGCCGCTCGTCCGCCGCGGCGACCGGCGCCCCGGCCGGCGTCCCCGTGCCCGTACCCGAGTCCGTGCCGGTGTCCGCGGCGATGACCGCCAGCGGCGCGCCGACCGGCACCACGGTCCCGGGTTCGACCAGGAGCTCTTCGACGGTGCCGGTCTCGAAGCACTCCACTTCGATGGCGGCCTTGGCGGTGTCCACCACGGCCACGATGTCACCGCGGTCGACCCTGTCCCCGGGGTGGACGAGCCACTCCAGGAGGGTGCCCTCGGTCATGTCGGCCCCCAGCGAGGGCATGGTGAACTCGGCCATGTCAGCCGACCGCCCGTCGGACGGCCGCAAGGATGCCGGCGACCTGGGGAAGCGCCGCTTCCTCCAGCTGACGGGCGTAGGGCACCGGTACCTCGGCCGCACAGACCCGCTCCACCGGTGCATCGAGGTCGTAGAAGGCCTGCTCGGTGATCCTGGCCGCGATCTCGGCGGAGAGGCCGCCGGTCCGCCAGCCCTCGTCGACGATCACGGCCCGGTGCGTCCGGCGCACGGAGCCCATGACGGTGTCGTCGTCCAGCGGCCGGAGCGTGCGCAGGTCGACGACCTCGGCGTCCGTCCCGTCCTCGGCGAGCCGCTCGGCAGCCTCCAGCGCCTTGCCGAGGGAACCCCCGTACGTGACGAGGCTGACGGCCGTGCCGGGGCGCCGGACGGCTGCCGTTGCCAGGTCCACCGGCCCGCCGTCGGGATCCGGGGAGCCGGAGGCGTTGTAGAGCGAGCCGTGTTCGAAGATCACCACGGGGTCGGGGTCGGCCAGTGCCGGTGCCAGCATGTGCCGGGCGTCGGCGACCGTCGCGGGGGCGAGGACCCGGATGCCGGGGATGTGCGCGTACCAGCCCTCCAGGCTGTGCGAGTGCTGGGCGGCGAGCTGGCGCCCGGCACCGGTGGTCATGCGGATCACCAGGGGCACGGCCACCTGGCCTCCGGACATGTGGAGCAGCGTGGCGGCGTTGTTGAGGATCTGGTCCAGCGCCAGCAGGCTGAAGTTGACGGTCATGATCTCGACGATCGGACGCATCCCCGAGATGGCGGCGCCGATGCCCGCGCCGACGAACGCGGACTCCGACAGCGGCGTGTCCCGGATGCGGTCCGGTCCGAACTCGTCGAGCAGGCCCAGGCTCACGCCGAACGCGCCGCCGTAGCGTCCGACGTCCTCGCCCATGAGGAGGACCCGGTCGTCGGCAGCCAGCGCCTCGCGCATGGCCTCGCGGAGCGCCTCACGGTACGTGACGCCCTTGGCGACGGTCCTGGCCGGTGTCACGGCGCCTCCCGGGGGCTGTGCACGAAGCGCAGGAGGTCCTCCACCGGCTCCGGGGCGCCTTCGCGGGCCTTTTCCAGGGCCCGGTCGAGTTCGTCGGCGACGCCTTTCTCGAGGAGTGCGAGCGCGTCGTCGTCGTAGCCGTCCACGGTCTGCATCCGGCGGACGAGGGCGGTGATCGGGTCGCGGTGCTTCCACCGTTCGACCTCGGCCTTGTCACGGTAGAGGTCGGGGTCGTACATCGAGTGGGCACGGAAGCGGTAGGTGCGCAGTTCGAGGAAGCAGGGGCCGTGGCCCTCGCGGACGAGCTCGGCCGCCCGGCGCGTCGCCCGCTCGACGGCGAGGACGTCCATGCCGTCCACCGCCCAGGCGACCATGCCGTAGGAGGCGGCGCGGGCGGCGAGGTCGATCTGGGCGTGCTCCCTGGCCAGCGGGGTGCCCATGGCATAGAGGTTGTTCTCGCAGACGAGCAGCAGGGGCAGCTCCCACAGGGCGGCCAGGTTGGCGGTCTCGTGGAACTCGCCCTCGGCGAAGGCGCCGTCTCCGAAGAGGCAGCAGGCCAGTTGCCCGTCGTGGCGGAGCCGGTCGGCGAGGGCCAGCCCGGCCGCCACCGGCAGGCCGCCGGCGACGATGCCGTGGCCTCCGTAGAACCGCCGGCCGGTGTCGAACAGGTGCATCGACCCGCCCCGCCCCCGGCTGCACCCGGTGATCCTGCCGAGCATCTCGGCGAGGACGGCCTCGGCCGGAATGCCGCGCGCCAGGGCGTGGCCGTGCTCCCGGTAGGTGGTCACCACGGCGTCGTCCTGCGTCAGGGCGCCGAGGACGCCGACGGAGACGGCCTCCTCGCCGATGCACAGGTGGACGAACCCACGGATCTCCCCGGCGCTGTACAGCTCCACGCAGAGCTCTTCGAAGCGGCGGATCCGCACCATCTCGCGCAGCAGCTCGTGCCGGTGCCCGGCCCGCCCACCGGCGTGATCCGCGGAGCGGCGGGCGTGCGCGCGTTTGCGGGCGGTCATCGCGTCTCCTCCAGGGTGGAGAGGTCGCCCTCCGGGAGGCCGAGTTCACGGGCCCGCAGGAGCCGACGCATCACCTTCCCGCTGCGGGTCTTCGGCAGGTGCTGGTCGAAGACGATCTCGCGCGGGGCGATGGCGGGGCCGAGCCGCCGCCGGGCGAAGGCCGTGATGTCGCGGACGAGCGGGGTTCCCGGCTCGAATCCCGGCTTGAGCGAGACGAAGGCCTTCACGACCTCCCCCGCGACCGGGTCGGGGCGCCCGATCACTCCGGCCTCGGCCACGGCCGGGTGTTCCATCAGCGTGCTCTCGACCTCGAAGGGCCCGATGAGGTGGCCCGCGGACTTGATGACGTCGTCGGCCCGGCCGACGAACCAGTACCAGCCGTCGGTGTCCCGCCGGGCCACGTCGCCGGTGAGGTACCAGCCGTCGGCGAAGCAGGCCCGGTAGCGGTCGTCGGCGTTCAGGTAGCCGCGGAACATCGACGGCCACCCGGGGCGCAGTGCGAGCT
The DNA here is from genome assembly GCF_040683455.1 of Kitasatospora sp. NPDC093679. Classification (NCBI taxonomy): domain Bacteria; kingdom Bacillati; phylum Actinomycetota; class Actinomycetes; order Kitasatosporales; family Streptomycetaceae; genus Kitasatospora; species Kitasatospora sp. NPDC093679. The sequence continues at coordinate 83,701 of NZ_JBFBDW010000023.1, read as the reverse complement.
CGCCCTCGGCGTCCGGCTCCTGCAGGACGGTCACCCGACCGCTGCGGACGGCCGCGCGGCCGTCGGGCCCGCGTTCCAGCACCCCCGCCTCGACGCCCGGGAGCGGCCGTCCCATGGACCCGGGCCGTACCTCGCCGCCCGCAACGTTGGCGATCATGATGCAGCCGGTCTCGGTCTGCCACCAGTTGTCGTGGATGGGCATGCCGAGGGTCTCCTCTCCCCAGCGGACGGCCTCGGGATTGAGCGGCTCGCCCACGCTCGCGATGAAGCGCAGCGCCGACAGGTCGAAGGAGCGCGGGAGTTCGGGCGGGGATCCGCGGGGTGAGACCCGCATGAGCATCCGGATGGCCGTGGGCGCGGTGTACCAGACGTTCACCCGCTCGCGGGAGAGGATGCCGTACCAGCGCCGGGCCTCGTACTCGCCGGCGTCGACGACGGCGGTGACCCCGTGGGTGAGCGGGGCGATGATCCCGTAGGACGTTCCGGTGACCCACCCGGGGTCGGCGGTGCACCAGAACACGTCGTCCGGTCGGAGGTCGAGGGCGAGTGCGGCCGTGGCGTGGTGGGCGACCACGGCTTCGTGGACGTGGACGGCCCCCTTGGGCGTGCCGGTGGTCCCACTGGTGAAGTGGAGCAGCGCCATGTCCTGCGGGTCGGTGTCCGGGATGGTGAAGTCGTCGGATGCGCCGGCGGTGAGCGCGTCGAAGGGAAGGGTGCCCGGGAAGGCCTCGGTGGTCGGTCCGACGATCAGGACGTGTTCGAGGCGCGGCAGGTGTTCCCGACGGCCGGCCACCTTGCGGCGGTAGAGGTCCTCGGTGGTGACCAGCACCCGCACGTCGCCCAGCCGCAGCCGCTCCTCGACCGGCACCGGCCCGAAGGCGGGGAACAGCGGGCAGAACACCGAGGTGTTCTTCAGCGTGCCGAGCACCGACGCGTACAGCTCGGGGCAGCGGTGGAGCAGCGAGGCGACCCGGTCGCCGGGACCGACTCCGAGTGCCTGCAGCCCGCCGGCGAACCGGTTGCTGAGCCGGGCGAGTCCGCCGTAGGTGATCTCGGTGACGGTGCCGTCGGCGGCGATGCAGCGCAGTGCCGGCCTGTCCCCCCGGCCGGCGGCGACATGCCGGTCGACGGCCTCGTGGGCGATGTTCAGCCCACGTCCGCCGGGCAGGCCGTCGAGCCGGTCCCGGGCGCGGCGCCAGTGGTCCGCGGGTGCCTCCGGGGTGCTGGCAGCGGCTGCGTCCGTGGCTCGTTCCGGGCCGTCAGGGTGCACGTTCGCTCCTCCCGACCGAGGACCTCACCGTCCGGTCCGGACGGCGTCTGCGCGCAGTGTCCGGACCCGCACTTCCATCGTGCGATGAACGGGCAGCCGTCGCGCGACGGACTCGCGGCCCGCGCACGGGAGCGGTTCACAGCCGGGCGACGACGAGCACCGTGTCGTCGGTGGCACCGCCGGGTGGCAGCAGGTCGGCCAGCACGCTGTCGGCCAACGCCTCGGGAGGGTCGGATGCCCTCGCCGCGAGCGCCCGGGCAAGGCGGTCGAGGCCGACGTCGATGTCCTCGCGGCGCCGCTCGACCAGGCCGTCGGTGTACAGGACGAGGGTGTCGCCCTCCTCGAAGGCGACGGTTGCCTGGGGCCGTGAGAGGTGTTCCGGGCGGGCGCCGAGCGGGGGGTCCGTGGCCCGGTCGAGGAATTCGAAGGAGCCGTCGGACCGCAGCAGCACCGGCGGCGGGTGGCCTGCGCTGCTGTAGGTGATCGTTCCGACCCCGTGGTCGATGAAGGCGGTCGCGGCGGTCGTGTTCTCCGCGCCCTCGACGGAGCGCGAGTACAGGCCGAGTACCTCGAGGGACTGCGCCGGGCCTTCGGTGACGCGCGAGGCGGCGCTGAGCGCGCTGCGGAGCTGGCCCATGACACCGGCCGCGGCGAGCCCGTGTCCGACGACGTCGCCGACGGCGATCGCCGTGCGGTGCCGGGGCAGGGCGACCAGGTCGTACCAGTCGCCGCACACGTTCAACGTGCCGACGGCCGGCCGGTACCGCACGGCCGCACGCAGCTGTTCGAGCGGTGCGGGAGCCGGCAGCATCGCCGCCTGCAGGGCGAGGGCGACCTCGCGTTCGCGGGCATGGGCCTCGCGCAGGCGCTCGTTCAGCGCTTGGAGTTCGCGGGCCCTGGTGTAGAGCTCGGCCTCCAGGACGCGGGCGCGGTTCCCCTCGGGCAGGCCGTGCGCCTTGATCAGTTCCGTGATCTCCTCGACCCGGTGCACCAGGAGCACCACCCTGCCGTCGGGCCCGAGCACGGGCGCGTTGACCGGGCTCCAGTAGCGCTCCTGCCACTCGCCGGGCCGCTCCAGGCTCTCGACGTCGTACCGCTGGAGCGCCATGCTGTCGCGTTCGCCGGTCGCCAGGACGCGGTGCAGCGAGGCCCCCAGGTTGCGTGCTCCCGTGGCTTCGGGGTCGTTCGGGTTGTCCGGGAACACGTCGAACAGGTACCGGCCGACGAGTTGGTCGCGCGTCCGCCCGGAGAGCTGCAGGAACTCCTCGTTCGCGTCCGCGTACACCAGGTCCGGGGTGAGCAGGGCGACCATGCCCGGCAGGGCCCGGAAGACCGCCGCGTAGTCGATCACCTGTCCTTCGCCGGCTCTCGGTCGGAGTCCGGACGGACGACGACCACGGGGCAGCGGCCGTGGTGCACGCAGTGCTGACCGACGGAGCCCAGCAACGCCTCGGCGAAGCCGCCGTGGCCGCGGTTGCCGACGACCAGCAGGTCGGCCCCCTTGGATGCCTCCAGCAGGGCGGCTGCGGGATGGCCCTGTACGACGAGCTGTCGGACCCGACCGTCGCCGCCGGTGACCTTGCCGACGGCCTCGGCCAGGCAGCGACGCGCATCGCCCTCCAGGTCGACGCCCTCCAGGATCGGCGACGGCCAGCCGTAGCCGGTGGGATAGTCCCAGGCGATCAGCGCGTCGACCGTGCCGCCGACCAGGCCGGCCTGGTGGACGGCCCAGCGCAGGGCCTCCTCCGCGGCCGACGAACCGTCCACGCCGACCACGATCCGCGGTGCCCTGCCGGTTCCGTCGTCCACTGCGCACCTCCGTGTTCGCGGCCGTGTTCGCGGCCGCCGTCCGCGAGCGGCACCGGGCCGTCCTCCGGGCTCGACTGGTGATCGGGCGAGCCGCACCATCACACGCCGGTCCGGCGGCGCAGGCCGCCTTCCACGCTACGCACACCGGCGGCCCCGCTCCTCGCCGAAGGCTCCGCCATCCGGACCATGCGGCCCGGCAGCACCACCCGCGCGGGCGGTCGATCCGGCCGACCGGTTCGAGAACGCCTCACGTCCCGTCGTGCGGTCCAGCGCCCCGTCGCCTCCACCACCGGTGCCACCAGTGGTGCCGGACGGTCCGGTCCGCACCGGGGGGCTCCGGAACCGGGGCGCCGGTCTCCGGCTGCGAGGGCACGCCACGGGTGGCGGGCAGGTGCGGGGCGTGGAGGGCGGCCAGTCTGCGGTAGAGCTCCTGCTCCTCCTCGGCGGGGTGTTCCGGTATGCGGACGGCGACCGATACCCGGAGGCTGCCCCGGCCCCGGCCCTCGGCGCGCGGCAGGCCCAGGCCGGGCAGGTCGAGCACGGCCCCCGGCTGGGTACCGGGCGGAACGGTGAGGAGGACGGGGCCGTCCGGTCCGGGGACGGTCGGTGTCGCGCCGAGAACGGCCTGGTGCACCGGGATCTCCAGCCGGTACCACAGGTCCGCCCCTTGGCGGGTGAAGCGCGGATCGGCGGCCGTCCGCACGGTCACGTACACGTCGCCCGGCCGCCCGCGCGCGCCCGGCGGCGGCATGCCCCTGCCGGGCAGCCGGAAGATCGTGCCCTCCGCGATGCCGGCCGGGATCCGGAAGCTGACCGGGTCCTCGACGACCGCCCTGCCCGAACCGGCGCAGTTGCTGCAGGGGTGCCGGACCACGGTGCCCCGGCCGCCGCACGCCCGACAGGTCGCCACCTGCTGCAGGACGGTGCTGCCGCGGCGGCGCTCGGTGACCTGCTGACCGCTGCCGCGGCAGCGGAGGCACTGCTGCGGTGCACCGTCGGCGGCACCCGTCCCGCCGCAGTCCGGGCAGGCGGCGGGCCTGCGGACGGTCACCGCCCCGGTGGATCCGGTCATCACGGCCGAGAGCGGCACGGTCAGTTCGAGTTCGATGTCCGCGCCCCTTTCGGGAGCGGATCCCGCGCCACCGCCCGGCGGCGCCCCGAAGGAGCCGTCGAACAGGTTGCCGAAGACGTTGCCGCCCCCGCCGAAGACCCTGCCCCCGCCGCCGCCTCCGAACACGTCACCGCCGAACACGTCACCGAGGTCGAGCCCCGCCAGCAGGTCCTCGACGGACACGGCGGTGGGCCGGGCCGTGCCGCGCCGGTCGTACTCGTCGCGCCGCTCCGGGTCCGACAGCACGCTGTACGCCTCGGCGACCTCCTTGAACCGGTCCTGCGCGCCCGGTTCGGTGCTGAGGTCGGGGTGGTAGCGGCGGGCGAGTTCGCGGAAGGCCCGCTTCAGCGTCTTCGGGTCCGCATCGCGGGGCACGCCCAGCACGTCGTAGTAGTCCCTGCCACGGGTGGTCGCCATGGATCCAGCGTCGCTCCCGCGCCGCTCTGCTGTGAGGGCCGACCGGCCCCCACCGGCCCGGCGGCCGGACCCGTCCGCGGGCGCGGGCCGCCGGCGCCCGGCCTATCCGTGCCGCGTGGTCGGGTCGAACCGGGCGGCGGCGAAGGCCACCAGGCCGCCGGCGGCGGCCGCGCCGAGGCCGGGCCACGCGACGGGCTCCGTTCCCAGCACGTCCTGCAGGGCCGGCAGGTACAACGCCGCGAGACCGAGCACCGCCGAGGCGGCGACGGCCAGCGGCAGGAAGGGATTGGCCCGGGTGAACAGTCGCTCGCGCAGGCCGAGGACCACGCCGAGCTGCGCGGCGAGCAGGGTCAGGAAGAGGAGGCTCTGCCACGCACCGCCGCGGTCCTGCGACCAGACCCCGGCCGCGAGGCTGAGCGCCGTCACCAGGACGCCGAGACGCAGCACGCCCTGCCAGAGCCCGGCGCCCAGGACGTGCTCGCGCGGGGGTCTCGGCGGTCGGCTCATGGTCCGCGCGGCGACCGGCTCGGCGCCCACCGCCACACCGGTCAGGCCGTGGGTCAGCAGGTTGATCCACAGGATCTGGCCGGCCCGCAGCGGCAGCGGGAGGCCCACGGCGGGGCCGAGCAGCATGACGAGGATCTCGGCCGCACCGCCCGACATCGCGAACAGCAGGAAGCGGCGGATGTTGTCGTAGACCCGGCGGCCCTCCTCGATCGCGGAGACCACGGTGGCCAGTTCGTCGTCCGCCAGCACCAGGTCGGCGGCCTGCCGTGCCACCTCGCTGCCGCGGCGGCCCATGGCGACGCCGATGTCCGCCTGTTGCAGGGCCGGGCCGTCGTTGACGCCGTCGCCGGTCATCGCCGTGACGGCGCCGTGCTCGCGCCAGGCATCGACGATGTCGAGCTTCTGCTGCGGGTCGGTGCGGGCGAACACGCGCACCGAGGTCAGGTCGGGGTGGACACCGGCGGCGAGGTCGGCGCCGGTGACGACGTCCGCCGCACCACCCGGCTCGGGGGAGGTCAGTCCGACGCGCGCGGCGAGCGCCCGGGCGGTGGCCGGGTGGTCTCCGGTGATGAGCACCGGGGTGATGCCGGCCCGGCGGCAGGCCCTGATCGTGGCGGCGGCGGCCGGCTTGGGCGGGTCGCTGAGCGCGGCGAGCCCCAGCAGGTGCAGCCCCTCCTCGGTGACGGCCGCCGCGCCCTCGCGGGTGGCGGCGGCCACGGCCAGCACCCGGAATCCGTCGGCGGCCAGCCGGGCGGCCGCTCGGCGGGCCTGGTCGAGGCGGTCCGGGCCGTCCACGAGAACGGCGGGCTGCAGAACGGCTTCGGGGGCGCCCTTCAGGCACAGCTCCACGGTGCCGTCCGGCGCCCGGTGGACCGTGGTCATCCGTTTGCGGACGCTGTCGAAGGGGAGTTCGTCGGTCCTCGGACGCTCCGCCGCGAGCTCCGCGAGGTCGAGGCCGGCCTTGGTCGCCGCAGCCAGGAGCGCGGCCTCGGTCGGGTCGCCGAGGGCCGTCCATTCGTCGTCGGCGGTGGCCGGTGCCTGCAGGGACGCGTCGTTGCACAGTGCAGCGGCCCTCAGCAGGGCGACCGCCCGGTCGTGGCCCCGGGGTCCGGAGGTTCGGATCTCGCCCGTGGGCCGGTAGCCGGTCCCGGTGACCGTCGCGTCCCATCCCGGGCCCCACAACCGCTCGACCACCATCCGGCCCTCCGTGAGGGTTCCGGTCTTGTCCGTCGCGAGGACGGTGACCGAGCCGAGGGTCTCGACGGCGGGGAGCCTGCGGACGACGGCGTGCCGGGCGGCCATCCGGCGCGCGCCGATCGCCAGGGCCAGGGTGACGACGGCCGGCAGTGACTCCGGGACGGCGGCGACCGCAAGGCTGATCGCGGTGACGGCCATCGTCTCCAGGTCCTGGCCGCGCAGCAGGCCCACCGCGAACACCACGGCGCACAGGGCCAGTGTCACGGCGGCGAGCACCCTGCCGAGCCCGGCCAGCCGGCGCTGCAGCGGTGTGCGCTGCGGACGCGGATGCAGCGAGGCGGCGATCCGGCCCAGCGTGCTGTCCGCGCCGGTGGCGGTGACGGTGGCGACGGCCCGGCCGCGGACCACCACCGTGCCGGCGCTGAGGGCGGAGTCGTGTGCGGGGTCCTTGTCCACGGGCACGGACTCGCCGGTCAGGACGGACTCGTCCACCAGCAGTGCGGACGCCTCCGCCACCGCGGCGTCCGCGGGGACGACGTCCCCCTCCCCCAGCAGGACGACGTCCCCCGGAACGATCCCGGTCGCGGCGACCTCGCCCTCGACGCCGTCCCTGACCACGCGCGTTCTCGGGGTGCAGAGCGCGGACAGGGCAGCGACCGCGCGGTCGGCGCGGACCTCCTGGGCCACGCCGACGGCCGTGTTGACGACCACGACCAGCCCGATCACCACCGAATCCGCGTGATCGCCCGTGGCCAGCGTCAGCGACGCCGCGGCCAGCAGGACCAGGATGAGCGGGTCACGCAGCTGCGTGGCGATCCGGAACCACAGCGGGGTGCCGGCCGAGGGGGCCACCTCGTTCGGGCCGTGCCGGGCCAGCAGCGCGTCGGCCTCCCGCTGGGTCAGGCCGCGGCGGTGCTCGACGGCCGCTGTCACTGGCCCACCTCCTGCCCGGTCGCATCGGCGTGCCGGCGGCCGCGGACAGGCCCGGCACGTCCGCGCAACACCCGGCGCCACCGGCCGTGACCGCGTTGTCCGCCATGGCGCGGGCTGCCGGGGAGGGACTCCACCGGCCCACACACGGTCGGCGGTTCCCATCGTGCTACCGGCGGCCGCCGCCCGACAGGGCCGGGCGGCCCTGTGCCGACGGCAACCGTCCCACCCGGCCGCGCATGTCGGCGTCGTTCCTCACGCCCCTGGTGCCGCCACCGCGGCGGCGGTCCGCAGGACCTCGGGCGCGACCGGCCGCAGCCGCCCTCGGCGATCTCGATCTTGCGGGGTGCCGCTCGACCTGAAGCCTCCTGCCGCAGCGGCACCGCCGTGACGGCACCGGCAGGCGGCCGTGCAGCGCCGGTGAGCAGCGATCCGGCCCCGACGGCGACCGTGCGCCTCGCCCGGGAGGCGGCAACCGGGGCGACGCTTCGCCTCACCGACGTGCTGACGCCTTGGCGGCAGGGGGAACCCGACGGCGGGGTGGTGACGGTTCACTGCTGCGGGGAGGCCGGCCGCGGCGGGCGGGGGTGGTCGGCGCCCGAAGACTACGTCCGACCGCTGCCTCGCGTTGGGCCGTGCGGCCCATGTCGGACGGCCCGGCCTCGTTCACTCTGGAGGTGCGGGCTCCGGACGAAGTGGGTGGTCCCCGTGGCGAATCTGGGCGTGGCGATCGTGCGGCACTACGAGCGCGGGGTGGTGTTCCGGCTGGGACGGCTCCGCGGGGTGCGCGACCCCGGGATCCGGTTCATGATCCCGCTGGCGGACCGGATGTCGAAGGTCACCCTGCGGACCGTGACCATGCCGATCCCCTCCCAGCAGGTCATCACCCGGGACAACGTCTCCATCGGCGTCGCGGCGGTCGCCTACTTCCGCCGGGTGGACCCGGTGAAGTCGATCGTCGAGATCGAGGACGTGTCCAGCGCGATCGGGCAGATCGCCCAGACCACCGTCCGCAACGTGGTCGGCCGCTCCCTGCTGGACCAGGTGCTCACCGACACCGAGACCCTCAACGAGCAGATCAAGGAGATCCTCGACGGCCTCACCCAGCAGTGGGGCGTCCTGGTCCTGGTGGTCGAGCTGAAGGACATCCAGCTGCCGCAGACCATGCAGCGGGCGATGGCCCGCCAGGCCGAGGCCGAACGCGAGAAGCGCGCCAAGATCATCGCTGCCGAGGGCGAGGCCCTCAGCGCCGGCCGCCTCGCCGAGGCCGCCGACGTCATCGCCGGCCACCCGATCGCCCTGCAACTGCGCAATCTGCAGATCCTCGCCGAGATCGCCGCCGAGAAGAACTCCACCATCGTCTTCCCCGCCCAGTTCCTCGAGAGCGCACGGGCGCTCACCCGCTTCGTCGGCCAGGAGAGCCGGTCCGCGGCCTACCCGCGGTCGGTCACCGCGCCAGACCCCGACGGCGGTCAGGCCCCGAGGCCGGACTGGCCCGTCCCCCAGGACGAAACCCTCACCGATCCGCTGAAAGGACAGGTCTGGACATGAACGACCGGACGACGAACACACCGGTGCGCACCAGGAGGTGGACGCTGCACCTGGACCTCTTCGAGGAGGGCGACCTCACCTGGGTGCACGCCGTCCTCGACACCGGTGGCAGACGGCTCGAAAGCCGCACCGACGCCCATCGCAACCCGCACGACCCCCCGGTGCCGGAGATCGGCGACGAGTACGCGGCCGGACGTGCCCTGGTCGACCTCGGCCACCAGTTGCTCCGCGCCGGCACGGCCGACGCCGACGCCAACGAGCCGCCGCTGCACGGCTGATCGCCAGGACGCCCGCCCGTCGCAGCGGCTTGTCGGCGCGGCGGCGTCCGCCCCCCACGGAGGGAACGTGCCCATGGCATCCGCAGGCGGAAGGACAGGTGACCCCGGCCTGCCCGGCCCCGGAGACATCGGCCTGCGAGTGGCCCGGCGCAGGCAACTGCTCGGTCTCAGCCGCAGGGACGTGGCCGACCGGGCAGGCATGGCACCGGGGTACGTGGACCACGTGGAGTCGTCGTCCGGCCCCGTCGACGCCGTCACGCTCACCCGCCTGGCGGCAGCACTCGGCACGTCCCCCGGGGAACTCCTGGGCGGCGTGCCGGATGTGGCGCCCGGCCCTGCCCCGGCGGCGGGCGGGGCGGTGCTGGCGGAGCTGCCGGAGGAGCTGTGCTGGGCGAAGCTGGCGCCGGGCGGGATCGGCCGGGTCGCCCTGTCGACCCGCCGCGGTCCCGTCGTGATGCCGGTCAACTACCGTGTCCACGACGGCACCGTGGTCTACCGCACCAGCATCGGGAGCACCCCCGCGAGCGCCGCGGGCCACCGGGTCGCCTTCGAGGTGGACCATCTCGACGAGGCGGCGCGCCGCGGATGGAGCGTCCTGGTCTCGGGCATGGCGGTCCGTGTCGACGACCCGGAGGCGGTCGAGCAGCTGACACGGCAGGGGGACCCGGACCCGTGGGCCGGGGGTGAACGCCACGTGTGGATCGGGATCGCGCCCTCCGTCGTCACGGGCCGGACCATCGGGCCGCCGCCGGTGGCGGCACCCGGGGACGGCCCCGACCGCCCGGGAGGGCGGGGGGACTGACGGCCTCGGTCGGACAGCACACCGTCGTCAGGGGCGCCCGCCACCGGCCGGTGCCTGTCCGAACGTCAGGCCGCCGCGTGGGGCGCAGGGAGCAGGTGGCTCGTGAACCACCGCGTGACGAGGTCCGCCACTTCCTCCAGGGCGCCGGGCTCCTCGAACGGATGCGTGGCGCCGGGGACGACGGTCAGCCGGTTCTCGCAGCGCAGTCGGGCCTGCGCCTGCCGGTTGAGGTCGATCACCACGTCGTCGAGGCCCCCGACGATGAGCAGGGTGGGTGCGGTCACCCCCGGGAGCCGCGCTCCGGCGAGGTCGGGCCGTCCGCCGCGCGAGACGACCGCTGCCGCCGGGGAGTCCGGCTCCGACGCCGCCCTCAGCGCAGCGGCGGCTCCGGTGCTGGCACCGAAGTAGCCGACCGCGAGGCCACGGGCTTCCGGTCGGCCGGGCAGCCAGCGGGTGGCGTCGGTCAGGCGGCGGGCGAGCAGCGCGGTGTCGAAGACGTTTGCCCGGTCGAGCTCCTCGTCCTCGGTGAGCAGGTCGAACAGCAGGGTGGCCGGACCCGCCCGGTTCAGGGCACGGGCGACGAAGCGATTGCGTGGGCTGTGCCGACTGCTGCCGCTGCCATGGGCGAACAGCACGATGCCCTTCGCCTCCTCGGGCAGGGCCAGCTGACCGCCGAGCCGGGCCCCTTCCGCGTCCACGACCACGTCCCCGCCCGCGAGATGCCTCAGCCGCTCGGCCAACCGGACCAGTTGAAGAGGATGTCCCGGTTCGGGTCCGTGGGGTTCTGCACCGCAGGCTGAACGGCCGCCGGTGGCGAGCCTGAAGTCGAGCTTGCGGCCGTAGGAGAAGTAGATCCGGCCGGAGAACTTCGGGATCCTGAGGGTGATCGACTGGCCGTTCGCCGGACCCGCGATCGCCGCATCGGGGGCGGGGACGGGCGGCACGGCGCCGCCGGGCCACGGATGGAAGGTCCCGGTGGCGTCGGCCCAGCCCTGCCGTCCGGTCGACAGCTCGGTACCCAGGTCGTAGATGAACACCTGGTCGGCCAGGCCGGACTGGTTGGTCGGGGTGAGCGGGATGGTGTCCGGCACCGCTCCCTGAAGCCGGGGCCGTGGTGAGACCGGCCGCCAGCAGGCCTGCGGCCGGCATGCCGGCAGCGGCCCTGCGGCCGGGCCGGGCCTAAGGTCTTCTCGTCACGGACGGGTGCCCTTCCGAACAGATGCGTGGGTGGGGAGTGTCCAGTCGGCTGTGTCCGCGGCCGGTGCACGAGCCCCGGCAGTGCACGACGGGGACCGTACGGGACTGGTGCAGCACAGCGAACGGCCGGTGCAGCCGGGGTGATGGGTGGTCGGCCGGGGCCCCGCGTGCGGGCCCCGGCCCTGATTCGCCCACTGCTGCTGTCAGGTCAGCTGTAGGGCAGTCGCAGGACGGTGAGGTTGCCGGTGCCCAGGACGCTGGGGCCGGAGCCGAGGGCGTTCCAGATCTCCGCCTTGACCGTGCCGTTGACCAGGTCGCAGGCCGTGCCGGTGGCCGAGACGAGGCCGGCGGTCTGGGTGTAGTGCTCCCACCCGGCCACCGGGTCGGTGGCGAAGTAGTGGTACGTCTCCACCCGGTTCCAGGTCCCGTTGCCCGCACAGTCGTAGGACAGCCGGATCTGCGTCGCGTTGCCGACCGCGGTGTTCGCGTCGACCGCCAGGTCGAAGGCGGTGGTGCCGCCGTTGTGGGTGAGGTTGAGGCCGGTCGCGGTCAGGGTGAGCGGGTTCGACGGCGCGCCGTCGTGGTTCGCCCCGCCCGCCGAGGCCACCGTGGCCGTCCCGGCCGCCTGCGTGCTGCCGGTCAGGGTGCCGTCGGACTGCAGGTACAGCGTCGGCGAGGAGGGGGTGCCACCCGTCGATGACGCGGAGGGCGAGGCGGAGGTGCTGGTCGAAGCACTGGCTGACGCACTGGCCGAGGCGCTCGTCGACGGCGACGCGGACGGTGAGGCGCTGGAGGTGGAGCCGCCACCACCGTCACCGATGCCCTTGCCCCCGGTCGCGGTACCGCCGCTCCAGGTGTTCGCACCACTGGCCAGCGTCCTGCCGGCCGGCACGTCCACGACCGTGCCGTCGGAGAAGTGGACGGTGCGGGCGGTACCGGTGATGTTGGCGGCGACGTAGGTGCGGGCGCCGTTCTTCACGAAGACCGAGGCGAGCGGGGTGTCGGCGGTGACGGTGGTGTCGACGGTGCCGAGGGCTGCCAGGTTGCGGACCCAGTGGAAGGTGTGGGCCTTGCTCTCCCCCTCCTCCGAGGTGAAGGAGTTGTTGGCGCGGAAGGCCGCGAGGGCCTTGTCCCCGTCGCCCAGGGCGAGGAACTCGTACCAGATGTCCGTCCAGATCGTCGGCTGGGTGTGGCCGCTGTTGGTGAGCATGTCCTGGTAGTCGGCCTTGACGTACGCCGGGTCCTGGCCGAGGTAGAGGTGGCCGCCGGTGATCGGAAGGAGGTTGATGCCCTGGATCTGCTCCGGAGCGCTGGAGAACCAGGTGGCGTACGCTCCGCCGTCGCCCCACACCATGCCGACCTCGTCGTGCGGGAAGGCGGCCGGGTAGGTCTGGTGGCTGCTGTCGAACCAGTAGTCCTGGATGGCCGCGGCCTGGGTGGTGTACATGTAGATGCCGGCGTCGCGGACGGCCCTGTTGCCGGTGGCCTCGCCCCACTGGATCAGGGCGTTGTCGAAGTTCATGCCCTCCGACGAGGACTCCTGGTTGTTGCCCGCACCGAACGAGCCGTGGCCCGACGCCCAGTCGTGGCCGTCGTAGATGTCCCAGTCCCGCAGGTACGGGAAGCGCGTGTCGCTGCGGTCGTAGTTGTTCGCGTCCCGGATCAGCATGTCCACCATCCCGCCGTACTGGCCCTCCGCAGCCCACGCGGGGTCGAACTTGGCGAGGGTCGCGGCCGCCGCGACGTAGTACCCGTAGTGGAAGTGGTGGTCGTTCAGCTCCTGGTCCGAGCCGTACGAGGCGGGGTAGCCGATCAGCGTGCCCCAGTTCTGGTCGTAGTAGAACAGGTGCGCCGTCTTGCCCTGCGGGGCAGTGAACCAGTCGGTGAGCTTCGACCTGATCGTCGCGAGCGCCGAATCGCGGACGGCCGTGTTCCCCGTCTGGTCGGCCATCTCCGCGATCCGCGCGGCCCGTCCCAGGCCCTTGCCCGTCCAGTAGGTGTCGTCGCTCACCTGCCTCGCGGGGTCGGCCTTCTCGGCGTTCAGGTAGGTCTGCAGCACGGTGGCGTCCGTGCCGCTGCCGTCACCGACGGCCGGCACCTCGGGCAGGACGCCGTGGTAGACCATCGAGGTGGTGAACGACGAGACGCCGCTGAGGACCTTGAGCGCGCCGCGCGCCGAGACGTACGTCTGCGGGAGCGGGCTGCCGCCGGCCAGGTACCGCCACTGGTGCGGCAGCAGGGCGGCGACGGTGCCGGTTTCGTTGCCTTCACGGGCGACCGTGGTGAACCGGTAGTCGGTGGTGACCGTGCTGCTCGCCTCGTCGTAGCGGTAGTCGACGGTGCTGCCGGTGACGTGGCTGTGCGCGTACCGGCCGTAGGAATCCGCCAGCGCCGCGCGCTCGGAGGCCGGCGTCGTGGACGTGGTCGGCAGCACCGCGATCGAGAAGTAGCCCTTGCCGGCGAGCGGGGAGGTGATGGCCGAGCCGTTCACCGACCAGGTCGCACCGGTCGGTGCGTACGCCACGTAGTCGTGCCCCTTGATCGTGTAGCCGATCGCCGAGCCGGTGTTGGACCAGACGGCGGCACTCGCACCAGGTGCGACGGAGATCTGCGCGTTGCCGCCGGTCACCTGGAAGTAGGCGAAAGGCAGGCCCTCACCGATCGTCGCCCGCACCGTGCGCGCACCGTCGGAGAAGTACGGACTGACCGTCCAGTCGCTCCACCCGTCGACCTTCACCTCCGGGGCACCCAGACCCGTCACACCCGCGACGAAGTCCTCGCTGTACGGGAAGTGGTACTCGCCGACTCCGGTCCCGCTGCCGGAGATCGCGGGCGCCGTGGTGTAGGAGAATCCGAGTCCCGCCGACTGGGCGCGGTAGCCCAGCGGGTGCGCGAACAGCGGCTCGCCGTAGGCACAGTTGGTCTTCTTCCACAGGATCGAGGACCACCAGTCGTTGGTGGGCACCGCACCCGCAGGCGCGTTCGCCGTCACCCACTGCCGGGGATTGGTCGACAGGTTTCCGCACCCCGACGGCAGCGGGCCCGGCGGCTGGGTGGTGTAGCTGCCGGCACCGACCGTGCCGGCGGACGCCGTCTGCGGGCCGAGCGCGGCGAGGGCCGCTCCGAGCAGGGCCACCACGAGGGCGACCGTGCCCGGCCGCAGCAGCCGCCGGCGGCGGCGGGACACCACCGCCCCGCGGGGGAGGGCGACTTCGGACGGGCGGTGGTCGGGCACGGCTCTGCGGGAACGGTCATGAGGTCTGAGCACGATGAGAACTCCCTGGGGTTGGACCGCGCATCGGGACGGGATGCGCGGAGGGGAGGACCGGAGGACGTGCGGGAGGAGCTTCCGGGACGGCCTGCGGAATACGTGAGCCCGGCCGCCCGGTTGAGAGCGCTCTCAAGTGGAGGAGGTTAGGGGCGCGTCCGAGAGGAGTCAATGACTCCGACGCGCCGAGGCGAAAGGACACCCTTCGACCGGAAACGGCACCCCTTGCGCCGAGGCGGGCCGAACCGGGGGCCGGCCGGCCCGCAGGCGCGCGGTTCGACACGGAGCGACCACAGCTTCCGCCTGGGCGTCAAAACCTCTTTGAACAGCGGAAATCGTGGATACTCGAACCGGCGGACGACACCCCCGGAGGCGCCGATCCGGCAAGCCGGACAGGACGGGACCAGGCATGCCGGAAAACCCGGTCGGACAGTCAGGGACATGCGCACCGCCGGCCGGCCGACACATCGAGTCCGGCATACCCGCCGGCGCAGCGTGAGAGCGCTCTCATGTTTTCGGGCGCCGCCGGACGCCGCCGGTCAGCCCGCGGCCGAAGGACCTGCACCCGGCCGCGCCGGCGGCCCCGACCGCCGCCGACCCGGTTCCTCACGGGGCCGGCGTCCTGCACCGGCCTACCCCTTCCGCCCCGACGACCCCGGCTTCGATGCCGCCCCGGCCCGACGGCGGCTGTCGGCGACGGGTGAGTGACGACTGGCCGGGGCCGGTCCCTCCGACCTGACTGGCGGCGCCGTCCCCACCGCGCCAGGCTGGTAGGAGACCCACGGTAAACCGCAGATCACTGCCGGGAGACGACATGGCCGCACCCTCACTGCCTCTCCCTCCCGTGGATGTGGCCCGCAGCGCGGCACAGGCCCTTGCCGCCGGCGATCTGGACCGATACGGCGAACTGCTCCACGACGACGCCGTCTTCGAGGTCCTCCCGTTCGGCGAGCGGCGCGGTCGCACCGCTGTCCGCGGCTTCTTCGACGACCTCCGGGAAGCTCTGCCCGACTTCTCGTTCACCGCCGAGGCAGTGACCGGAGACGAGCAGCACGCGGCGGTCGAGTGGCGGATCCGCGGCACGTTCGACGGAAAGCCGTTCCAGGGATTCACGCCGAACGGACGCCGGTTCGACATCCGGGGCATCGACTTCCTGGAGATCCATTCCGGTCGGATCCGGCACGACCGGACGGCCTTCGACGGCGCCGAGTGGGCCCGCCAGCTGGGGCTGCTGCCGCGCCACGACTCGGTGGCCGAGCGCGCGATGGTCACCGCCTTCAACACGAAGACCCGCATCGCGAAGCACTGGCAGGAGCGCACGCACGGACGGCACGACAGCCACACCTGAACCTCGATCAGACCCCCGACGCCCCCGGCGCCGGTGACCGGGGAACAACGGCTCACGGCCGCACCGCGTCGGCCGGGACCGCACGGCCCACCGGCTCCTCACGAATCCCTGGCCCGCCGAGGACCCGGCCTGCGTCACCCTCGCCCCCTTCCGAGTGGCGGGCTCGCCCGGCGCAGTTGGGGCGGCGCCGTGGCGTACGGTTCGGCGACCCCGGTCCTCGGGGGAGCAGCGCGCTGCCGGCCCTGACGGGGCGTGGCACACCTGCCTGCCTCGTCGCGAAGGTGCCGCGGCTGCCCGGACATGTCGTGGACTTCCTCGGCACCGGACGTGCCCACCGCGCGTCCGCCCACGTGCCAGCGCCAGAACCGTGCCGATCCGATCGCGCTGTCCTGCTTGCCCGCGGCACGGCTTCCCCGGGTGTACCGCACGGCCGAGACCTGCCGGGCGTGCCGGTGCCCGCCGGTGGCCCGGCACCGGCGGACGGCGTCCGGCCCCACGTCCCGGGCGCCGGACCGGACACGCGGACCGGCGCCGAGGCGGCCGCCCTGCTGCTGGCGCGACCGCCTCCGCACGGGCCCGGACGCACCGCATGACCGCCCGGCCCCGGTGCCCGGGTGTCCGGCGTGGCGGCGAGGTCTCAGGTCATGGCGGTCCGTGGTGGTTTCGGGCCGATCAGCCGTGCCATCGGGGCCGAACGGCACCGGACACGGCGGTGACGGTGAGCGAGACTGACCGCAGAGCCACCCGTCCGAAGCCCTCGGAGGTCGCCGTGGACGTCCCGATCACCGTCGGATACGACGGATCACCCGAAAGCATCGCTGCCGCCGAGTGGGCCGTGTCCGAGGCCGAACTGCGGGGGACCCGGTTGGAACTGCTGCTCGCCTGGCCGTGGACTGCCCAGGAGGTACTCGGGCAGCCGGACGCCGTGGCCGAGAGCCGCAGACGGCTCGGCCGGCAGGAGGCCGACCTGCGGGCGCAACTGTCGAGCGTCGAGGTGACCGCGCTCTACCGCACCGGCAGCGCCGAGAAGGCGCTGGTCGCCGCGACCGAGCGCTCCTCCGTGCTCGTACTGGGCTCCCGCGGCCTGGGCGTGCTCCACGGCTTCCTCGTCGGGTCGGTCACCCGGCACGTCCTCGACCGCGCCCGGTGCCCGGTCGTCCTCGTCCGCGCGTCGGAGGAGGCCCCGGGGCCCGCCGGAGAGGTCGTCCTCGGACTGGACCTCGACCACCGCTGCGACGAGGTGCTCCACTTCGCCTTCGAATCCGCCGCCCTGCGCTCGGTGCCGCTGCGGATCGTCCATGCCTGGCGGCCGCCGATGGGCGGTGATCTGGCACCGGCTGCCGCGGCGACCCTCGGCAAGGAACTGGCGACCGAGGCGATGCAGCACTTCACCGGCACGGTCCACCCCTGGCAGGAGAAGTACCCGGACGTCGAGGTGGTGGCCTCCCTGCTACGGGGCAGTGCCGCCGCGACGCTCGTCGAGGCCGCGGGCCGGCCCGATCTCCTGGTCGTCGGCCGACGCACCCGTGGCCGAGGGTTCGGCACCCGCCTGGGGCCGGTTGCGCAGGCGGCGGTCCACCACGTCCGCAGCCCGCTTGCAGTCGTCCCCTACACCTGACGCCCACGCGCTCCCGGGACGGGTTCCGGCTCTGCCCCCGGTGCACCGCTACGACGGCCGGCCCGCCCCCTGTCGTCCCTCGGCACCGGCACCGACGGACGGCGGGGGCACGAACGGGCCAGGTCGACGGACGCGGCCCGGCGTGCCCCGGGTGGACCGGGCCGCCTCCGGGAGCCGGTGCCGTCACGTCGTCGGCGTGACCGGAACCGGACTGACCACCGCCTGCGCCACCGTTCATCGGGACTCGGTCGGATTCCTGCCCGGTCCGGCCGTCCCGTGGTTCCCTGCGGGTGAAACTGCGCGGGCACGGCCCCGCAACCCCGGCACTCCCTGATCCTCCCGGCAGGATTCGTGTCGGGCGCACCGCCGGCCGGTACTCCGCCCTGCTGCGGTGGCAGCACCCGGTGCAGCGCTGCGGTTCGGACCGGCCGCTTTCTCCACGGGCCCGCGCCCTGCAGACCGGGTGTCCCCGGGCTCGAACGGACCCGCCGCCGGCATGACGGAGCCGCCGGTGGCGGGAACGCCGGACTGCGTCCCCGCCACCGGCGGTCGGTGTCCAGGTCAGCCGTGGGAGAAGGTGACCTTCGGCAGGATGCGGTCGAGCCAGGCGGGGGTGTGCCAGGCGGCCCGGCCGGTCAGCCGGAGGACGACCGGGAGGAGGACCAAGCGGACCAGGGCGGCGTCGAGGAGCACGGCGACGCCGAGGACGATGCCCATCTCCTTGGGCGGCAGCGGCCCGGAGATCGCGAAGGTGAAGAACACCGCGAACATGACGCCGGCGGCCGCGAAGATCACCCGTCCGGAGTGGGCGAGCGCGCCGACCATGGCCTCCTTGGGGTCACCGCTGCGCTCGTAGTGTTCCTTGGCGGAGGCGAGCAGGAAGACGGTGTAGTCCATCGCGATGGCGAAGATCATCGCGAAGAAGAACACCGGCGCCCAGCCGTCCAGGAAGCCCTGCGGCTTGAAGCCGAGCAGGCCGGAGCCGTGTCCGTCCTGGAAGACCAGCCGGGCGACGCCGAACGCCGCGCCGGTGGACAGCAGGCTGGCCGCCGTACCGAGCGCGGAGATCAGCGGCGCGCGCAGGGCGACGAGCAGCAGCACGAAGCCCAGGCCCATCACCACGCCGATCACCAGCGGGGTCTTCTCGGTCAGCAGTGACTGCAGATCGAGGTTCTCCACCGCCGCGCCGCCGACCAGCGTGTCGTGCGGGAGTTCGGCCCGCAGGGTGTGGACGGTGGAGCCGAGCTGCGGGCTGGACGGGTCGACGGTGGGGACGGCCTGGATCATCGACCAGCCGGAGCCGTCGGCGGCGCCCTGGGCGGGCATGACGCCGGCGATGCCGGGCGTGTGGGCGATCTGCGTGCCGACGGCGGCGGCCTGGCCGGTGGGGGTGAGGATCTGCAGGGTGCCGGGCGCGCCGGGGCCGAAGGCCTGCTGGACGGCGGTGTAGCCGGCCCGGGCGCTGTCGTGGGCGGGGACGACGGTGATCGAGGGCATCGCGGTGCGCAGCCCGATCACCGGTGCGGCGAGGGCGATCAGGGCGGCCAGGGCGAGGGCGCCGTAGCGCAGCGGGTGCTTCCACAGGCGCTCGCCCCAGGCGGCGAAGCGCGGGGAGCGGTGTTCGCCGGTCTTCACCCAGGGCAGGGCGAGGGCGTCGACGCGGTGGCCCAGTTTGCCGAGGACGGCGGGCAGCAGGGTGAGGGTGGCGGCCAGGACGAACAGCACGGCGAGCATGATGCCGCCGGCCATCGAGCGGAACGCCGGGGACGGCACCAGCATCACCGCGGACAGGCTGACCAGCACGGTCGCCCCGGAGAGCAGGACGGCCTTGCCGGCGGTGTCCATGGTCTCCGCGACCGCCTCGGCGCTGTTCAGCGAGCGGCCCATGCGGGCGCTGCGGAAGCGGACGACCAGGAAGAGCGCGTAGTCGATGCCCAGCGCGAGGGCGAACATCATGGCGAAGTTCATCGCCCAGATGGAGACCGGGAACAGGTGGCTGATCAGCACCAGCGAGCCGGCGGAGGCGGCGAGTCCGGCCATGGTGAGCAGCAGCGGCAGTCCGGCGGCGACCAGCGAGCCGAAGGCGAGCACCAGGATGGCGAGCGTCACCGGCCAGGACATGATCTCGGACTTCATCATGGCGTCGTGGTTGGCCTTGTTGAAGTCGCTCCACAGGACGGACGCGCCGGTGGCGTGGACGCTGATCCCGTCGGCGGACAGGGCGTTGAGCGGTCCCTTGAGGTCGTCGGCGGCGCGGACCATGTCGTCCGGGGACGCCTTGGCCCCGGCGAGCAGGATCGCGGTGCGGCCGTCCTGGCTGACGGTGGCGCCGGGCTGGGGCGGGACGACGGTGGAGATCCGCGGGTCGGCGGCGGCGAGCTCGCCCGCCTTGGTGACGACCTGCTGGACGGCGGGTTCGGTGACCGGGCGGTCGGCGGTGACCACGATCTGCAGCGCGGTGGAGGCGTTGCCCGCGAAGTGCTGTTCGGCGACCTGCCTGACCTTCACGGACTCGGAGCCGTCGGCCTGCCAGCCGGCGCCGGACAGCGCGGTGGTGACCTGGGGGGCGAACGCTCCGAGCCCGATCACGACCAGCAGCCAGCCGGCGAGCACGAGCTTGAAGTGCCGTACCGACCAGGCGCCGAGGCGGCCGAGCAGGCCCGGCAGCTGCGCGGCTTTCGGGGTGGACGGCCGGGCGACGGCGGTGTCCGGGTGCTTCACGTGGTGCTCCGTTCCTGGGCGGCCCGACGGGGCGCAAAATACGGGTGGGGGTATGCGAAAAGGCTGGGAAAAGGGCCCGCACAGGGCGGGCCCGGAGGTACCGGTCACCCGGCGAGGGCGTCCAGTGCCGCACGCAGGCGGGCGGCCGCCTCGTCGGCCACCGGTTCCAGCGCGGGCTGCTCGGTCACCCGGACCATCAGCCGGGGGTCCATCACCTCGACCACGGTGTGCCCGTCGGTCGCGCGCACCACGACGTTGCACGGCAGCAGCAGCCCGATGCGGCGGTCGGCCCCGAGGGCGCGGTGGGCGAGCGCCGGGTTGCAGGCACCGAGGATCAGGTAGTCCTCCATCTCCTCCCCGAGTTTGGCCTGCATCGTGGCGCGGACGTCGATCTCGGTGAGGACGCCGAAACCCTGCTCGGCGAGTGCGGCCCGCACCCGCTCGACGGCGGGGGCGAAGGGCAGGTCGAGGGTGACGGGGATCCCGTAGTCCATGCTGAGCTCCATTCGTGGTGGACGGTCAGGCGGATTCGGCTGCCAGGTCACGGCCGGAGAGCGACCAGCCGGCGACGCCGCCCTGTACGGAGGCCGCGTCGAAGCCGGCCCGAACGAGAAGTTCGGCCCCGGCCCGGCTCCGGTTGCCGGAAGCGCAGATCACCATGAGAGCACGATCACGGGGCGGACCGGTGAGGCCGCCCGCAAGCATGCCGAGAGAATCCAACGAACGCCCGACACATGGCCTGCGGCAAATTCGAACGCCTCACGCAGGTCAAGTACCAGTGCGCCCGCCGTTCGCGCCACGGTGAACGCCTCGATGTCGACCTGCTGAACCATGGTTCACCTTTCAATACCCTGGGGGGTATATATACCAGGACAACCCCCACCGGGAGGAGTGCATTCCCTCGGCGGCGCGCCACCGTCCGCGGTGGGCGTGCCCCGACGCGGTGCCGCCGGCGCCGGCAGTCCCCCGTCGTGGTGCCCGGCGCCGCCAGGCGGTCGATGCGGGAACGCTGCGACATGGGGGCGGCGGGCATCCCCGGACAGAGTGGGCACAACGGTCCCGCTCGAACACCGACTGGAGTGTGGTCATGGACCTTCGCGACGAACTCCCCGTCGACCACCGGCTCGCCCAGGTCTACCGGATCGGCGCCGGCCTCTGCGGCGCTGCTCTGCTCGTCTTCGGCTGCCTGGGCCTCGCCGACGGTCTCGAACTCTTCAGCACCCAGGGCCCGAGCATCGCCGGACTGTCCAGCAACGGTCTGCTGAGCCTCGTCTCGATCGTCACCGCCCTCGTCCTCATCCTCGGCGCCGTCGTCGGCGGCAACACCGCCTCGACGATCAACATGACGGTCGGTGCCCTGTTCGTGCTCAGCGGATTCGCCAACCTGGCGCTGCTGGACTCGGACGCCAACGTCCTGGCCTTCCGGATGCCCAACGTGCTCTTCAGCTTCGTCATGGGACTGATCATCGCCACCTTCGGCATGTACGGCCGGGTCAGCGGCAGACTGCCGCTCGACAACCCCTACTACCGCCACCGCCACCCCGCAGCGGCCAAACCGGCCCGCCCGGCGGCCCTGACCGCCGCCGCAGCACGGCCGGAAATCAGCGGCCAGAAGGTCTGAGACGGGTGGGTTGCCCGGCGCCGCGAGCGCCGGGCACCTTCTTGCGGGCGGCACCGCGTTCCGTCGCCGCACCGACGCGCCGGGCACCCGGCGGAACACGGCGACAGGGCCCTGGCACGTCCGCGGACCCGCCCTGCGCCCGCCACCGGTCGGGGCTCCGCCGCCGGTGCGGTTCACCGGGCCCGGGGACGGGAGCCCGTCGGCACGGGCGCGCCGCCGTCCGGGCGGATCGCACGTCAGCGCATGAGCCGGAGCATCCGGTTCGCGGACGACGGCTCGCCGCTGCGGCGCCCGTCTGACGTTCACCGTGACGCCCGATCCGCACCGCACGACGGCCGAGCGTCACGCCGGCCTTCCGCTTCATGCGGAGGACGCAGCGGCCCGGCCGATCCGCACCCACCTGCACCGCGTCTTCGTCGCGGACCGGCTGGTCGCCCGTGCCGGTCTCCTGGTGACCGTCCCGGCCCGGGCCGGCGCTGACGATCTCGCCGCGCACTTCCCGCAGCTCTCCCCCACCGCCGGGGCGGGGCGCGCGGAGGTCCCGGAAGGGCTCCCGCCCTTCGTTCCCCGCCCCGGCGACTCCGCGGTCGCGGATGCGACGATGGCCCGGCTGTTCGCCGGTGGGGGTCTGCCGGACGGGCTCGACCCCGAGGACCGGGATCTTCGGCTTCTCCTGTACGTCGGGCACCTGCATCCCGTCAAGCAACAGGACCGGCTCGTCGAGGCCTGGCTGGACACCGGGCCGCACCGCTCGACGACCCTCCTCCTTGTCGGCGGATCCCCGAACAGCCCCACGGCCGTGGAGGCCGGTGTGCGCGCCGCCATTGCCAAGCTCCTCGACGGGCAGCCGCTCGTCCGCCGGCGGACGGCACTGTGGCCTGCGCTGCCCAACCGGCGCGTGCGCATCCTGGAGCGGGCGCTCGCGGAGCGGCAGGCCGGCTCGGCCGTCTACGTGTGCGAACGCCAAGGAGGAGTTCGGCCCGGCCGTGCTGGAGGTCATGGACGCCGGTCTCGCCGCGGCCGGGCCGGAACGCGGCGGGGTCCCGCCCTACATCCGGGACGGCGTCAACGGGTTCCTGCTGGACACCGGCTCGGGTACGGCCCTGGGGCCGGGCTGGTGCCGGTGTGCGCCACGCCCCGGGCGGAGCTGGACGCGATGGCCGCGCGCGCCCGACGGACCGTTCGGCGCGGCTACTCCGTCGATGCCATGGCGGGGGCACTCGCCCGCGCCTACACGGCGGCACCTTGGCGCCCCGTCGAACCGTGGTGCCGGGCCATTGTGCCCGGGGCGCGGTTCGTCGCCGCGAGAAGTCGTCGGCGTGACTCGATGCAGGAGCGCTGCGAGTACGGTCCGGCGACGGAGCCGCAGATGGTGGAAAGCAAGAAGTTCACGAGAAGGAGCAGATCATGTCCGTCGTTCGGAAGCTTCATGAGGCCGGTCTGACCAGCGAGCACGCCTACACGGCCGCCTTCGCGTCGATCGGCCTGTCCCTGCTCAGCTGGGGCATCTCGATGAAGGCGGAACAGGCCGGCGTCGAACGGGCCGACCGCTGGGGCATCTTCGTCGGCGAGTGGGCACCGACCTTCTTCGCCCTCGGCCTTGCCCTGGCGAACCACGAGAAGCCCCCGGTCACCGATTTCAGGTAGCCGCCGGGGAAGCCTCCGCCGCGCCTCGTACGGCGGAGGGGCGGCGGACGGCACCGGCGGGGCGACGGGCGGCACCGGCGGTGTCGGCCGGTACCGGACCCGTGGGACGGGCGTTCTGGCCGGGAGTCCGGTGCCGGGCTCCCGGTCCCCGGGCCACGGGGCGGTGGCCGACGGACGGTCAGGGCGTCTTTGCCTGTGGCCCGTCGGCGCGGCGGGCGGGGGCGACGACTGCACCCGTCCGGTGGTCGAGGAGGCAGTTCACGCCGACGACGCCGTCCACGCTCCGGCACAGCCGCTCCACGACCGGCACCTGGCCGCGGTGGTCGACGGTGCCGGTCAGGGTGACGAGCCCGTCGCGCACCCGGACGCCGAGGGTGTCCGGGTCGATGCCCAGCGTGCGGCGCAGGACGTCGTGCCGGATCTCCTCGCGGATCGCCCGGTCGTGGCGGAGGAAGACGCGCAGCAGATCGCTGCGGCTGACGACGCCCACGAGCCGTCCCGCCTCGTCGACCACCGCGAGCCGCTTGAGCCCCTTGCTCTGCATCAGCCGGGCGGCCTCGACCACCGTCCACTCCGGACGGGCGCACACCGCCGGCGCGGTCATCAGGCCCTCCGCGGTGGTGGCCCGGCTGCGGGCGCGTTCAGCGGCCGCCAGCTGCGGGGTGAGCAGCAGTCCGGCGGGGTCCTCCCGGGCGGCCTCGTTGAGCAGCAGGTCGGCCTCGGAGACCAGGCCGAGCGGCCGGTCCTCGTCGTCGAGCACGGGCACGGCGGTGATGTCGTGCTCGGCGAGCAGCCGGACGATCTCCTTGAAGGCGGTGTCGGGCCGTACGTGGACGACGGCGGAGGTCATCAGCTCGCCGACGAGGCGGTGTCGCATGGGCTCTGTTCCCTTCTGGTTCCGGCGGCCCGGTACGGCCGCCGCGTCGGTACGGTCGTGCACGGCCGTCGTTCCTCACGGGCCCGGCCTGTCCCCTCAACCGTGCTGTGTCCGGCGGCGGTCGGTGAGGGCCGTGCGGGCCCGCCGCGCCGGGACCTTCAGCCCGCCCGCGCCGGCGGCCGGGGCCGGTCACGACGCGGCGGCGGGGCGTCAGACGGCGTACAGGCCGTGGGCGGCGAACACCGCGCGGGCGGCGGCGGTCTGCCCGGCGGTGGGCACGGGCGTGTCGGCGAGCGTGAACTCCAGGCCGAGTGCGCGCCACTTCTCCGCGCCGAGCCGGTGGAAGGGCAGCACGTCGACCCGCGAGACGTTGCCCAGCGAGGCGGTGAAGGCGGCCACGCCCTCGACGTTCTCCGGGCGGTCGGTCAGCCCGGGGACGAGGACGAAGCGCACCCACACCTCCTTGCCGAGGTCGGCCAGCCGGCGGGCGAAGGTCAGCGTCGGCCCCAACTCGCGGGCGGTCAGCCGGCGGTAGAGGGAGCGGTCCCACGACTTGATGTCCAGCAGGACGAGGTCGGTGTCGGCGAGCAGCGCGTCGGTGGCCCGGGAACCGAGGTAGCCGGAGGTGTCCAGTGCGGTGTGCAGGCCGAGTTCGTGCTTGAAGCGGTGCAGGAGTTCCCCGGTGAAGACCGGCTGCAGCAGCGGCTCGCCGCCGCTGACGGTGGCGCCGCCGCCGGAGACGGCGATGAAGTCGACGTACTTGGCGGCCTCCCCGACGACCTCGTCCGCGAGGACGCGCCGCCCGTCCCGCATGTACCGGGTGTCGGGGTTGTGGCAGTACTGGCAGCGCAGCGGGCATCCGGCGAGGAAGGCCACGAAGCGGGTGCCGGGGCCGTCGACGCCGGTGGACAGGTCCCAGGAGTGGAACATCCCGCCCGGCTCGCGGCGGGTGACGGCGGCGGCCGGTGTGGCGGCGGACCCGGGTCGGTCCGGTGTCCTCATGGGAACGGGGGTTTCGGACATGGCAGGCTCCCGGGGTGTGGCGGGCCGCTGCTACAGCGAGCCGTGGAAGGTGCGGTTGACCACGTCGAGCTGCTGCTCACGGGTCAGCCGGACGAAGTTGACCGCGTAGCCGCTGACCCGGATCGTCAGCTGCGGGTACTTCTCCGGGTGCGCCATCGCGTCCAGCAGGGTGTCGCGGTTCAGCACGTTGACGTTCATGTGGAAGCCGCCGCAGGCCGTGTAGCCGTCCAGCACGCCGACCAGGTTGCGCACCCGCTCCTGCTCCGTGCGGCCGAGCGCGTCGGGGGTGACGGTGCTGGTCAGCGAGATGCCGTCCTCGGCCTGCGCGTACGGCAGTTTGGCCACCGACAGGGCGCTGGCGACGTACCCGTGGCGGTCCCGGCCGTTCATCGGGTTGGCGCCCGGGGAGAAGGGCTCGCCGGCCCGCCGGCCGTCCGGGGTGGCCCCGGTCTTCTTGCCGTAGACCACGTTGGAGGTGATGGTCAGCACCGACTGGGTGTGCTCCGCCTGCCGGTACGTGGGGTGCTTGCGCACCTTGCGCATGAACTCCTCGACCAGCCACACCGCGATGGAGTCCGCCCGGTCGTCGTTGTTGCCGTACGCGGGGTAGTCGCCCTCGACGACGTAGTCCACCGCGAGGCCGCTCGCGTCGCGGACCGGCCGCACCGTCGCGTACTTGACGGCGGACAGCGAGTCCGCGGCCACCGCGAGGCCGGCGATGCCGCAGGCCATGGTGCGCCGCACCGCCCGGTCGTGCAGGGCCATCTCCAGGCGCTCGTAGGCGTACTTGTCGTGCATGTAGTGGATGACGTCGAGCGCGTGCACGTACGTCTCGGCGAGCCACTCCAGCTGCTCGTCGAACCGGGCGAGCACCTCCTCGTAGTCGAGGACCTCGGCGGTGACGGCGCCCGTCCGCGGGCCGACCTGCGCCCCCGACACCTCGTCCCGGCCGCCGTTGATCGCGTAGAGGAGGGTCTTGGCGAGGTTCACCCGGGCGCCGAAGAACTGCATCTGCCTGCCGACCGCCATCGCCGAGACGCAGCAGGCGATCGCGGTGTCGTCGCCGAAGCGGGGCCGCATCAGCTCGTCCGACTCGTACTGCACGCTGGAGGTGTCGATCGACACCTTGGCGCAGAACTCCTTGAAGCCCTCCGGCAGTTCGGGCGACCAGAAGACGGTCATGTTCGGCTCCGGCGCCGGGCCCAGGTTGTAGAGGGTCTGCAGGTACCGGAAGGAGGTGCGGGTGACCAGCGGCCGGCCGTCCTCGCCGATGCCGCCGATCGACTCGGTGACCCAGGTCGGATCGCCGGAGAACAGCTCGTCGTACTCGGGGGTGCGCAGGAAGCGGACGATCCGCAACTTGACGACGAAGTCGTCGACGAGCTCCTGGGCCTGCTCCTCGGTGAGCAGCCCGGCCGCGAGGTCGCGCTCCAGGTAGACGTCGAGGAAGGTGGCGGTGCGGCCGAGCGACATCGCGGCGCCGTTCTGCTCCTTCACCGCCGCGAGGTAGGCGAAGTACAGCCACTGGACGGCCTCCCGGGCGGTGGCGGCCGGCCCGGAGACGTCGTGCCCGTAGGACGCCGCCATCCGCTTGAGCTCGTCCAGCGCCCTGATCTGCTCGGCGAGTTCCTCGCGCTCGCGGAGCGTCTCCTCCAGTGCGCCGGGGTCGCGGGGGGCGGCGTCGAGTCCGGCCTTCTCGGCCCGCTTGGCCTCGATCAGCCGGTCCACGCCGTACAGCGCGACCCGGCGGTAGTCGCCGATGATCCGGCCGCGGCCGTAGGCGTCCGGCAGGCCGGTGATGACACCGGCCTTGCGGGCGGCCAGGATCTCGGGGGTGTAGGCGTCGAAGACGCCGTCGTTGTGGGTCTTGCGGTAGGTGGTGAAGACCTTCTCCAGCTCCGGCGACACCGGGTAGCCGTAGGCGCGCAGGGCGCCCGCCACCATCCGCCAGCCGCCGTTCGGCATGATCGCCCGCTTCAGCGGGGCGTCGGTCTGCAGGCCGACGATCAACTCCCGCTCCCGGTCGATGTATCCGGGTGCGTGCGCGGTGATGCCGGACGGGACGTCGTACGCGACGTCGTACACGCCCTTGGCGCGCTCCTCGGGGAAGCGGTCGGTGATCCGCTTCCACACCGCCAGGGTCCGCTCGGTCGGGCCGGCCAGGAAGGCGGCGTCGCCCTCGTAGGGGGTGTAGTTGTGCTGGATGAAGTCGCGGACGTCGATCGCGTCTCGCCACAGGCCGCCCCGGAAGCCGTCCCAGGCTCCGCGGGTGGCCGTCTCCGTCTGCCGGACCGTCATCGTCGTTGCTCCCGTCGTGTTGTCGTCGGAACGGTCGTGCTGCTCGGGCCGTCGGTGCTCAGCCCCGGGTGCCGTAGTAGGCCTGGGTCATGAGCTGCTGCATGTCGGCGAGCATCGGCAGCCGCGGGTTGGCCGGGGCGCACTGGTCCTCGTAGGCGTTCATCGCCTGCCGGGGCAGCGCCGCCAGGAACGCCGCCTCGTCCACGCCCGCCTCCTTGAAGGACCGCGGGATGCCGACCCGGTCGCGCAGGTCCTCGACGGCCGCGGCGAGCGACTCCACGCCCTGCTCCGGCGTGGTGGCGGGCAGGCCGAGCGCCTCGGCGACGGCCCGGTAGCGTTCCGGTGCCGCGTAGCTGCGGTACTTGGGCCAGCTGGTGACCTTGCCGGGCGCGGCGCCGTTGTACCGGATGACGTGCGGCAGCAGCAGGGCGTTGGTCCGCCCGTGCGCGATGTGGAAGGTGGCGCCGAGGGTGTGCGCCATGGCGTGCACCACGCCGAGGAAGGCGGAGCCGAAGGCCATGCCGGCGATGGTGCCGGCGTTGTGCATCTTCTCGCGGGCCACCGTGTCGTTCGGCCCGTCGGACACCGCCCGCTCCAGGTGCTCGAAGATCAGCCGGATGCCCTGCAACGCCAGGCCGTCGGTGAAGTCGTTGGCGTAGACCGACACGTAGGTCTCGATGCAGTGGGTGAGGGCGTCGAAGCCGGAGTCCGCGGTGACGTCCTTCGGCAACCGGGTGGTGAGCGCCGGGTCGACGATCGCGACGCTCGGGGTGAGCGCGTAGTCCGCCAGCGGGTACTTCTGGCCGGTGGCGGTGTCGGTGATCACCGCGAACGGGGTGACCTCGGACCCGGTGCCCGAGGTGGTGGGGATGCACACCAGCTTCGCCTTCTCCCCCAGGTCGGGGAAGGTGAAGGCGCGCTTGCGGATGTCGAAGAACTTCTCCTTCAGGTCGGCGAACTCGACCTCCGGGTGCTCGTACATCAGCCACATCACCTTGGCGGCGTCCATCGGCGACCCGCCGCCGAGCGCGACGATCGTGTCGGGCCGGAACTCCCGCATGAGCTCGGCGCCCTTGCGGACGGTGTCGATGCTGGGGTTGGGCTCGACGAAGTCGACCACCCGCACCTCGACGGGCTCGCTGCGGCGGTCGAGGACGCCCCTGATCCGCTCCAGGTGGCCGATCTCGACCATCGTCCGGTCCGTGACGACGACGATCCGGCGGGCGTTCGGCATGCTCGCCAGGTACGTGATCGAGTTGCGCTCGAAGTAGATCTTCGGCGGGACCTTGAACCACTGCATGTTGGTGTTCCGCCGGCCGATCCGCTTGATGTTGAGGAGGTTCGGTGCCGACACGTTGCCCGACACCGAGTTGTGCCCGTAGCTGCCGCAGCCGAGCGTCAGCGAGGGGGTGAAGGCGTTGTAGACGTCGCCGATGCCGCCCTGGGAGCTGGGCGCGTTCCAGATGATCCGACAGGCCTTCACCGCGTGCCCGAACTCCTCGACGAACGCGGCGTCCTCGGTGTGCACCGCCGCCGTGTGCCCGAGCCCGTTGAACTCCACCATGGCGGCCGAGAGTTCGACGCCTTCACGGCGCGATCCCGCGGTCAGCACCGCCAGCACGGGGCACAGCTTCTCCCGGGTCAGCGGCTCGAACGGCCCCACCCGCTCGACGTCCACCAGGATCACCGAGGTGTCCGCCGGCACCTCGAACCCCGCCGCTTCGGCGATCTGCGCCGCGGAGCGGCCCACCACCCCGGGGTTCAGCCGCTCCCCGGCGCAGGAGGTGCCGTCCGCGGAGCCGAACAGGTGGCGCTCCAGCAGGGCCTTCTCCTCGGCACTCGCGTGGTGCGCCTTCAGCGTGCGGAACTCGGCGAGTGCGGCGTCGCGGATCTCCGCGTCGAGGACGACCGCCTGCTCCGAGGCGCAGATCATCCCGTTGTCGAAGGTCTTGGACAGGACGATGTCGTTGACCGCCCGCTTCAGGTCGGCACTCCGCTCCACGTACGCGGGGACGTTGCCCGCGCCGACGCCGAGGGCCGGCTTGCCGCACGAGTAGGCGGCGCGGACCATCGCGTTGCCGCCGGTGGCCAGGATCGTGGCGACGTCCGGATGGTTCATCAGCGCCTGGGTGGCCGCCATCGACGGCTCCTCGATCCACTGGATGCAGTGCTCGGGCGCCCCGGCCGCCACCGCGGCGTCGCGGACGATCCGCGCCGCCTCCGCGGAGCAGCGCTGCGCCGCCGGGTGGAAGGCGAAGACGATCGGGTTGCGCGTCTTCAGGGCCAGCAGGCTCTTGAAGATCGTGGTCGAGGTGGGGTTGGTCACCGGGGTGACACCGGCGACGACGCCGACCGGTTCGGCGATCTCCACGATGCCCTCGATGTCGTCGCGGCGCACCACCCCGACCGTCCTCGTCCGGGCCATCACATGGGTGACGTTCTCGCAGGCGAAGACGTTCTTGACCGCCTTGTCCTCGAACAGCCCGCGCCCGGTCTCCTCCACCGCCAGGACCGCGAGACCGGTGTGCTGGGCCAGCGCGGCCAGGGACGCCTTCTTGACGATGTGGTCGATCTGTTCCTGGGTGGAGTCCGCGTACTCCCGAAGTGCCGTCAGGGCGTGTGCCACGAGCGTGTCGACGGCCGGCGCGGCGCCGCCCGGAGCGGGCGGCTGCACGGTGTGCGGGCGGCGGGTCATGGCAGGACCACCTTTCAGTGGGATCGTCCGGGGATCGTCCGGAGAGCGGCGGCCGGCGGGTCGTGCCCGGCTCTCGACGAGAAGCTTCCTGCGCGCGGCACGGGCCGGGGATGCGCCGATGGGGACCGGGTCTTCGGGCCGAAGGTCCCTTCTCGGCAGCCGGCCGCAGGGCCGTTGGTCCGCCGGTCCGCCCGGGTGGGAGTCCGCGCGCTCGTGCTCACGACCCGGGCACGACCGCCACGGGGCAGGCGGCGTGGTGCAGAACGGCATGGACGACCGGGCCGAGCGGGATCACGGAGCCGACGGGCCGACGCCCCAGCACCATCAACCGCGCCTTGGCGGACACGTCCACCAGCACCCCGGCCGGCCCCCCGCCCTCGACGTCCTCCAGCACCTCGACCTCGGGATTGAGCGCCTTCCACGGCTCCAGGGCGGCGGCCAGCAGCCGGGCCTCACCGCCGGAGCCGGCCGGGCGTGCGGCCCCGGCGTGGACGGCCCGCAGCGGCAGGCCGTACCGGTGCGCGGCCGCGAAGGCGAAGCCGAGGGCCGCGTCGGCGGGGCGCCGCGCGTCCACCCCTACCGCCACGAACTCGCGGGGATGCGGCCCGGCGGCCTCCACCGGCAGCACCACCGTGGGGCAGCCCGTCCGGGCGACGACCTGCAGCGCGGTCGAGCCGACCCGCAGGTCCGGGAAGCCGCCGTTCCCCCTTGCCCCGAGCACCAGGAGGTCCGCGTCCTCGCCCGCCGCGAGGAGCGCCGGGGCGGCGGTGTCGTGGGCCTGCTCGGTGCGCATCCGCAGCCGCGGGTGACGCACCGCCAGGACGTGGGCCACCTCGTGCAGCAGGTCGCCCGCCGGCCGGACGGCCACGGCACCGGCGGGGAGCAGATGGGGCATCAGCGGGAGGGCGTGCAGGACGCGCAGCGGCCGGTCGCGCAGCAACGCCTCGCGGGCGGCCCAGTCGGCGGCCGCCGTCCCGGCCTCGGATCCGTCGACGCCGACGGTGACGGGAAGGTCCACGGTGAATCGTCTCCTCTCGACCCCCCTCCGTTCCGGGCAGAGCCCGGGGGCGGCCCCGTCGAGCGGGCGACCCACTCCCATCATCACCCGGTGCAACCGTTCGGTCACAGGGCCCACCGGCCCGGATCTGCCGCGCCTGACCGGGACCTGCGGCCCCCGCGGAGGGACTGCAGGGCCCTGCCGGCGGCGGTCGCGCAGCGACCAGGCTGGACGGCGCCTGCCGACGGCGCAGGCGCACTCCACAACGACCGGGACGAGGCATGATCGACAGCGGACGCACCACCAAGGCGTATCTGGTCGGCGGCGGGATCGCCGCCCTGGCAGCCGCGGCCTTCCTGATCCGGGACGGCGGCGTCCCCGGTGAGAACATCCGCATCCTGGAGCAGATGCCCCTCACCGGCGGCTCGCTCGACGGGCGGAAGGCGCCGGACGGGGCGTACGTGACCCGCGGCGGGCGGATGCTGGAGGACGAGGCGTACACGTGCCTGTGGAACCTCCTGGAATCGATCCCGACCCTGGACGATCCGAACGTCTCCGTCCGCCAGGAGGTCGCCGACTTCAACCGGGCGGTGCCGACGGACGCCAGAGCCCGGCTGATCGACCGCGACCACCGGATCGTCGACGCGTCGCGCCTCGGCCTCGACGCCCGCGACCGGCTGGAACTGGCCCGCCTGCTGGTCACACCCGAGTCGGCGATCGGCGCCCGGCGGATCGACGAGTTCTTCTCCGAACACTTCTTCGCCACCAACTTCTGGGCGATGTGGCGGACGACCTTCGCCTTCCAGAACTGGCACAGCGCAATCGAGCTCAAGCGCTACTTCCTGCGCTTCCTCCAGGAGTTCCCGCGCATCCACACCCTGGCGGGCGTCCGTCGCACCCGGTTCAACCAGTACGACTCCGTCGTGCGGCCGCTCACCAAGTGGCTGCTGGAGCGCGGCGTGCGGATCGAGCAGGGCGTGACCGTCACCGACGTCGACTTCACCGAGAGGGACGGAATCCGCCGCGCCGGGCGCCTCCACCTGCGGCGGGCGAGCGGCCCGGAGACCGTCGAGCTCGCCGAGCTGGACCTGGCGTTCATCACGCTCGGTTCGATGACCGCCGACGCCTCCTTCGGCGGGGACGACACCGTCCCGGAGCTCGTCCGCGACAAGCGCGACGGCAGCTGGACGCTGTGGGAGACGCTGGCCCTGAAGGCGCCCGACTTCGGCCGGCCGTCGGTCTTCAACGGCAGCGTCGCCGAGGCCGCCTGGGAGTCGTTCACCCTCACCATGCGCAGCCCCGCACTGCTCAAGCGGATCGAGGAATACAGCGGTAACGCCCCGGGCACCGGCGCGCTGATGACCTTCAAGGACTCGCCGTGGCTGATGTCGATCGTCGTCCCCCGCCAGCCGCACTTCGCCGGCCAGCCCGAGGGCGTGTTCACCCTGTGGGGGTACGGCCTGTTCATGGACGCTCCCGGTGACTTCACCGGCAAGCCCATGGCCGCATGCACCGGGCGGGAGATCCTCACCGAACTGCTCGGCCAGCTGGGCTTCGACGACATCGCGGAGGAGGTGCGCGCCTCCACCACCATCACCTCCGTGATGATGCCCTACATCACCAGCCAGTTCGCCCGCCGCTCGGCGCACGACCGGCCCAGGGTGATCCCGCACGGCGCACGGAACTTCGCCTTCCTCGGCCAGTACGTCGAGATTCCGGAGGACGTCGTCTTCACCGTCGAGTACTCGGTGCGCGGCGCCATGCACGCCGTCCACCGGTTGCTGGGACTCGACCTGCCGGTGCCACCGGTGCATCACGCTCTGGCGGAGCCGGCGACCGTGCTCGCGGCCCTGCGGACCGCGCTCGCCTGAGCCACGCCGCCCCGTCCGCCGGCCGCACCGCGGAGCGCGGCCGGCTGCGGGACCGGCAGGAACCGGGAACGGCCCGATCGCTGTTCCGTTAGGCGTTTCCGTGTCCTGCCGGTGCCCTGCAGCCCGGAGCGATCGTCCCGCACCCGCACGGCTCGGCAGCACCGGGGCGCCGGCGACACCCGTCATGTCCGAGCGGGCATCTCCCCGGGCAGGGCCGCCCGGACACGCCGTCACCGGGGCGCATAATGGGGTCCGTTGCCGGGGTGGCCGGGGCCGCCCGGCCCCGGTGTCCTCCGGGAGCCCCCCGGCACACCGCCGACGGTCCCACCCGCCGCCCCGACGGCGGGTCCGAGAGTTACGGAGACGCGATGACGGGCAGCACGGAGGCCCAGGCGAGCACCCAGATCACGGTGTTCCTCCTCGACGACCACGAGGTCGTCCGGCGCGGCGTGCACGACCTGCTGGACTCCGAGCCCGACCTCACGGTCATCGGCGAGGCCGCCACCGTCGAACAGGCCCTGGCCCGCGTGCCGGCGCTGCGCCCCGACGTCGCGGTCCTGGACATGCGGCTGCCCGACGGCGACGGAGTGACCGTCTGCCGCGAACTGCGCTCGAAGATGCCGGAGCTGGCGTGCCTCATCCTGACCTCCTTCGACGACGAGGAGGCGCTGCTGGACTCGATCATGGCCGGCGCCTCCGGCTACGTCCTCAAGCAGATCACCGGCACCGACCTGGTCTCGGCCGTCCGCACGGTCGCCGGCGGCCAGTCCATGCTCGACCCCGGTGCCACCACCCGCCTGATGGCCCGCCTGCGCGGCGACACCGCCCCGCCGGCCTCCGACATGCCCGCTCTCACGGACCGGGAGCGGGAGATCCTCGCGCTGATCGGCGAGGGCCTCACCAACCGCCAGATCGGGCAGCGCCTCTACCTGGCGGAGAAGACCGTCAAGAACCACATCTCCCGGCTGCTGGCCAAGCTCGGCGTCGAACGGCGCGTCCAGGCCGCGGTCATCGCCACCCAGGCCATGGCCTCCCAGGACCAGGCGGCCGGCCGCACCGCCCGCTGACGACCGGGCCCGGCGCGGCGGGCCGCCCGGCCGTCCGACCGGGGCCGAAGGCCCCTGCCCCGCGCGGCGGTCCCGGGCGACCATCGGTGCCATGACCCTTGACACCGCACCGCTGGGCGAGTGGCACTCCCTGCGTCTCCTGGCCACGTCGTCGATCGGGCGCGTCGTCTACACCGTCGGGGCGCTGCCCGCCGTCCTGCCGGTCAGGTACCGGCTCGACGACGACGGCAGCGTGCTCGTGCCCGCCACCGCCGGGTCGGAGTTCCTCCGGGCCGTGGCGGACGCGCTGGTCGCCTTCCAGGTCGACGAGGTGAGCGAGGCGGACGGCAGTGGCTGGAGCGTCACCGTCCTCGGCAGGGCCGAGGTGACCGGCCCCGGGGCCGTGGCCGGGTCGCACCCCCGGCCCGCCGACCGGGTCACCGTCCGCATCCACCCCGAACTGGTGACCGGACGCCTCCTCGCCGACGTGACGAGCCCTCCGCCCTGACACGGCACCGGTGGCCGCTCCCGCCGGCGAGCACCGGACCGGTGGGCTCAGCGTCCCAGCGGGACCGACCAGACGAGCCGGGTCCCGCCGTCCGCAGGGCTCGACAGTTCGAGCAGCCCGCCGAGGCCCTCGGCGCGTTCGGCCATGTTCCGCAGGCCGCTGCGCCGTCCCTGCTCGGGGATGCCGACGCCGTCGTCCAGCACGGCGAGCACCACCTGCTGGCCGGTGGCGCGGAGCGACACCTCCACCCGGCCGGCCCGGGCGTGCCGGGCGGCGTTGCTCAGGGCCTCGGCCAGCACCGCCACCACGTGGTCGGCGACCTCCCCCGGGACGTCGGTGTCGAGCAGGCCCTCCATGCTCAGCCGGGGCGCGAATCCGAGGGTGGCCTGTGCCTCCTCGACCGCCCGGACCACCCGGGCCCGCAGCCCGCGCCCGGCCTCGTCCTCCCGGGCCCGCAGGCCGAAGATGGTCGACCGGATGATCTTGATGGTCTCGTCCAGGTCGCCGACCGCCCGGATCACCCGGTCGGACGCCCCGGCGTGGTCGATCAGCCGTGCGGCGCTCTGCAGCGTCATGCCGGTGGCGAACAGCCGCTGGATCGCCAGGTCGTGCAGGTCCCGGGCGATCCGGTCACGGTCCTCCAGCATCGCCAGCTGTTCGGCGTCCCGGCGCCGCTCCCCCAGCTCCAGGGCCAGCGCGGCCTGGTCGGCGAAGCCCAGCAGCGGGCCGATCTCCCGCTCGGTGAAGGGCGGTTCGCCGGGCCGCCGGGCCAGCAGCAGCACGCCCTCGCTCTCGCTGCCGGCCCGGCCCAGCGGGACGGCCACCGCCGCGCCGAGTCCCTGGAAGCGCCGCGGGCCGGCGGACAGCCGCGGGTCGTCGGCGAGGTCGGGGCTGGTCACCGGCTCGGCCCTCGCGACGGCCGCGCCCGAGAGCGTGCCCTCCGCCGGGACGACGAGGCCGAGCCGTGCGGCACCGTCGCCGCCCAGCGCCAGTTCCACCCGCAGCGATCCGGTCCCCGCCACCGGCACCGAGACGTCCGCCAGCTCGGCGCCGGTGATCTCCCGCGCGCGCTGGGCGATCAGCCCGACCACCTCGGACCGGGAGCTCCCCGACAGCAGCGTGCGGGTGATCTCCGCGCTCGCGCTCAGCCAGCGCTGCTGGCGCTGCGCCTCCTCGTAGAGCCGGGCGTTGTCGATCGCCACGCCCGCCGCCACGGCGAGGGTCGCGATCACCGACTCGTCGTCGGCATCGAACTCCTCCCCGCCGCGCTTGTCCGTGAGGTAGAGGTTGCCGAACACCTCGTCGCGCACCCGCACCGGCACCCCGAGGAAGGTCCGCATCACCGGGTGGTGCGCGGGACAGCCGAAGGACGCCGGGTGCTCCGACAGGTCGCGCAGGCGCAGCGCCTCGGGACGGCGGATCAGCTCGCCGAGCAGCCCCTTGCCGGTCGGGTAGGGGCCGATCCGGGCGATCTCCTCCTCCGACAGTCCCACCGTGAGGAACTGCGACAGCGTCTCGCCGTCGGGGCCGATCACACCGAGTGCGGCGTAGCGGGCGTCCACCAGCACGGCGGCGGCCTCGACGATCCGGCGCAGCACCTGGGTCAGGTCCAGTTCCCGGCCCACGGACAGCACGGCCTCCAGCAGGCTGTGCACCCGGTCCCGGGTGCCCCGGGCGGCGTCGATCCGGGCCTGGAGCTCCTCCAGCAGCTCGTCCAGCCGCAGCTGCGGAATCCTCGACCGCACCTCGTCACCGCCCACGCGGCCCTCCTCGTCCCTGGTTGCCGGCCGGTCGATTCTGGCAGATGAACGGCCTGACATGGCAGGGACGAACGGCACCCCTCGGCCCGGCCGGCCCGGCCGACCCGGCAGACCCGGCAGACCCGGGTGGCCCGGGTGGCCCGGGTGGCCCGGCCGGCCCGGCCGACCCGGCAGACCCGGCAGACCCGGGTGGCCCGGGTGGCCCGGGTGGCCCGGGTGGCCCGGCCGACCCCGCCACCCGGGCCGGATCCGGTGCGGCGTCGTCAGCCCGTGGTCCGCCCGTTGCCGAACACGGCCCTGATGAGCCGGTCCAGCGCCCCGGGGAACGCCTGTGCCGGGTCGACGTCGGCGTCGCCGGTGGTCAGCCCGGCGGTGAGGGTCCGGCTGCCGTCGGGGCTGGCGATCATCAGTGCGCCGTAGCCGCCGGGGGCGCCGCCGTTGTGGTGGACGACGGTGCCGCCGTCCGGGCCGAGGTCCTGCACGAACAGGCCGAGGCCGTAGCCGAGCATGCCGTGCGGTGTGCGCATCTCGGCCAGCAGCGGGGCGGGCAGGAGCTCGCCGCCCAGCAGTGAGGAGAAGAAGGTGTGGAGGTCCCGGGTGGTGGAGATCATGTCGCCGGCGCCGGTCAGGAGGGTGAGGTTCTGGCGGGTGACGTCGACGACCTTCCACTGGTCGCCGTCCCGGTAGCGGTAGTAGCCGTGGGCGTGCGGCGCGGGCAGCTCCGGCGAGTCACCGGGCACCGCGGTGTCCCGGAGCCCGAGCGGCTGCAGGATCCGCAGCCGCATCTGCTCGGCGTACGGGCGGCCGGCGGCCTTCTCGATCAGCAGCACGGCCAGGGTGTAGTTGGTGTTGGAGTAGCTCTGGTCGGCTCCGGGCTCGAACCGGGCCGGCTTCGCGAGGGCGAACCGGACGAGTTCCTCCGGCCGGTGGCTGTGGAACCGGTCGTCCACCCACGGCTTGCCCGCCGCCGGGATGCCCGGCACGAAGGTCCCGTCGGGGTCGAGGTCGCCGGTGTAGCTGGCCAGCCCGCTGGTGTGCCGGAGCAGCATCCGCACGGTGATCCGCCCGTCCAGTCCGAGCTCGGGCAGGTGGTCGGCCACCGGGTCGTCCAGCCCGATCGCCCGGTCGGCGACCAGCTGCAGCACCAGGGTCGCGACGAAGGTCTTGGTGGTGCTGCCGATCCAGAACCGTCCGTCCGGCGGTGGCGGCGCCGCCTCGCCGAGCTTGCGCACTCCGGCGGTGCCGACCCACGCACCCCGCTCGTCGTGGACGCGCATCTGCACCCCGGCGAACCCGGCGTCGACGAAGTCCTCGACGGCCTTCTGCAGGTCGGGACGGTCCTGTCCGGTGGCGTTCTCGGCGGTGCGCAGGGATTCACTCATGGTCGTTTCCTCGTCTCGTGTCGGAACGTGCCGGATACTGACCGCGACCGCGGCGCCGTGGGAGGTGCGGCTGCGCGCACCTCCCACGGTCCGGTCGGCCGTGCGGCGGTGGTCAGAGGCTGCGGGCGGTGATGTCACCGGCGGCGGTGGTCGCGCGGATGGTCACGGCCGCGTCGGCGCCGTCGGTGTTCTTCAGGGAGTTGGCGATCCGGCCGAAGGCGGTGCCGGCGTCCAGCGCGGCGGAGACGCCGTGGGCGACGCCGACCTCGATCGCGCCGGAGCCGGTGCGCAGCACGAGGGTGCCGCGGACGGCCTCGGTGATGCGGAGGTCGCCCTGCTGGGTGCTGATCTCGGCGGGGCCGGTGAGGCGGCCGAGGGTGACGTCGCCGGACTGGAGGGTGAGGCGGGCGGCGGACGCCTCGTCGAGTTCGACGGTGCCCTGCGCGATCTCGACGGCGACCTCGCCGAGCCGTCCGGTGCCGTGGAACTCGGCGGCGGCGCCCTTCGCCTCGATGCGGGAGCCGGCGGGCAGGTGGACGGTCACCGAGACGGTGCCGGAGGTGCCGAGGATCCGGTTCTTCGCAGCGGGGGCCTCGATCCGCAGCACCCCGTCGCGGTGGGCCACCTCGATCAGCTCGGCCGCCTTCACGTCGCGGCCCTTGGCGGCGTCCGCGGGCAGGACCTCGACGGTGGTGTCGGCCCGGTCGGCCGCGACGACCCGGACGCGGCCCGCGGGGACGTCGAGGACGACGGTGACCGGGGCGGGGGTGTTGAAGGTGTGCATCGTGCTCTCCTTGGCTGGCTGCACTGGTTTCTGACATTGGAAACGCTACGTTGCATTCCAATGCCTGGCAACTGATTCGTTGCATCAAATCCAAATAGCAGCAGGCCAGAGCCAGTAAATCGTTGCAACAGCCCCAGAACTAACGCAACGTCACACCTGCAGCTCGTTGCAATGAATGAGCGTGAACGCTACTCCGGGGGCGGGTCGACTCCGGTCGGTGGCGCCGCCGGGCCGCCGTCACCCGAGGTGGTTCAGCGCCGTGTCGAGCAGGATGACGTTGACGCCGGCCCGGCCGGGGGTCGGGGCTGGAACCACGTCGGGCGAGGGAACGACCAGGCCGCCGACGCCGTAGATTTCGAGGTTCCGGGCCGGCAGCGAGCCGGCGCCGGAGGGACGGCACTTGACCCCGCGCAGGGCGTCGCATTGACGGCGGCATCGTCCGCCGTCCGGTGGCAGCAGACGGGAAGGGTCGCCCTTCAGGCTTGCGGGGCTTCGGCCTGCGCCGCCGACCGGGCGTCCGCGTCCTTGCGCTCCGCGAGGAGGAACAGCACCACTGCGGCGGCGATGAGGCCGAGGCCGGCGGCGGTGCAGGCCATGACCGCGCCGACGGACGCGTCGGCGATCCGCGGGAGGCCGTTGAGGGGGGCGAGGGCGTAGCAGCAGAGGGCACCGTAGGCGCGAAGCCGCATCCCGGCCCGTCGCCCCCGCATCCACGGCGGTGTCCAGCCGGCCAGCACCGCCACCGGAATCGGCAGCAGGAGCGCGGTGGACACTGCCAGCGCCGTCCAGTGGTACAGCGGATTGCCGTTCACCACACCCCCCTCCCGGATGATCACCAGCCTAGGTGGCATCGGCGCGGCACGTCCATCATCGAATGCCGCGAAGCTCCGCATGGCACCCGCAGCCCCCGAGTGACGCCACATGGCGCCACGCGACGCCATCGCAGCCCGCCGGCGTCGGACAAGGCGCAGGTGGCGCCACAGCAATCCTGTCCATCCAGGCGCGTTTCCACAGGTCAGAACCGCCCGTGCCGCGAGGTGTCACGGATGGCGCCACATAGGCTTGCGCATGGCGCCATCATGGTGCCACCATGGTGTCACGAACCTGGACCACCTGGTCGCGCCGACGACCGACCGGGCGCAGCTCGACCGGCCGGGCGTGCCGACCACGGCACCCCGCACCATCTCCGCCCCACCCCGATCCACACACCGCGTCCCACCAGCGGGGACGTCCTGCAGAGCCGAGAGGACGGGACAGCCGTGCCTTCTTTCACCACCCCCGAACCGATCTCCGTGACCGCCACCGTGGAGGCCGGTTCCGTCCGGCTCACCGCCGGCGACCGCACCGACACCGTCGTCGAGGTGCTGCCCCGCGACCCGCAGAAGGACCAGGACGTGCGGGCCGCCGAACGGACCCGGGTCACCTGCACGGACGGCGTCCTGACCGTCACCACGCCCAAGCAGCCCTTCTCGCTCCGCCGCTCCGGAACCGTCGACGTGACGGTCGAACTGCCGACGGGCTCGCACGTCGCCGTGGCCGGCTCCTGGACCCAGGTGCTCGGCGAGGGCCGGCTCGGCGAGGTCCGGGTGAGGACCTCCTCGGGCGACCTCCGCTTCGACACGACCGGCGCGCTGCACCTGGAGGCCTCGCACGGCTCGATCACCGTCGACCGGATCGAGGGCGCCGCCGAGATCAGCACCAGCTCCGGCAGCGTGCGCGTCGGCACCGTGGACGGCCCCGCCACCCTGAAGAACGCGCACGGCACCACCACCGTCGGCACCGCCCTCGGCGACCTCCGGGTGCGCGGCACCAACGGCGACATCGACATCGCCCACGCCGAGGCGTCCGTCACCGCCAGCACCGCCCACGGCACCCTGCGCCTGGGTGAAGTCGTCCGCGGCACGGTGCGGTTGGAGACCGCCTTCGGCTCGATCGAGGTCGGCGTCCGCCAGGGCACCGCCGCCTGGATCGACGCCGCCTCCGGCTCCGGGCAGGTCCGCAACGCGCTCGCCGCCGCCGGAGCCCCGGCCGCGGCCAAGGCCGAGCCGGAGGCCGAGGACACCGTCAAGGTCAGCGCCCGCACCACGCACGGCACCGTCGACATCCTCCGCGCCCGGGCCTGACCCGCGGCAGCACCGGCACCACCGTCCCCGCTCCAGCCACGCCAGCCTTCAACCGGAGGGGCCCATGCCTTCGTCCGCCATGCCCGCATCCAGGACGGACCTCGACCAGCAGCCGCCCGCCGCGATCACCGCCGCCGGCCTGCGCAAGTCCTACGGCGACAAGACCGTCCTCGACGGCATCGACCTGTACATCCCGGCCGGAACCGTCTTCGCGCTGCTCGGCCCGAACGGCGCCGGCAAGACCACCGCCGTCAAGATCCTCTCCACCCTCGTCTCCGCCGACGGCGGCACGGCCCGGGTGGCCGGCCACGACCTCGCCGCCGACCCGCAGTCCGTCCGCGCCGCGATCGGCGTCACCGGCCAGTTCTCCGCCGTCGACGGCCTGATCACCGGTGAGGAGAACATGCTCCTCATGGCCGACC
Source organism: Kitasatospora sp. NPDC093679 (assembly GCF_040683455.1). Classification (NCBI taxonomy): domain Bacteria; kingdom Bacillati; phylum Actinomycetota; class Actinomycetes; order Kitasatosporales; family Streptomycetaceae; genus Kitasatospora; species Kitasatospora sp. NPDC093679. The sequence goes on along the minus strand of NZ_JBFBDW010000023.1, from coordinate 42,623 downwards.
TGCACCACCTCCCCCGGCGGGAGGGACGGCGCGTCGTCGCCGAACTGCTGGAGCGCTTCGACCTCGCCGACGCCGCGAAGAAGCCCGCCTCCACCTACTCCGGCGGCATGAAGCGCCGCCTCGACATCGCCATGACCCTGGTCGGCACGCCGAGCATCATCTTCCTCGACGAGCCCACCACCGGCCTCGACCCGCGCTCCCGCCAGAACATGTGGCAGATCGTCCGCGAGCTCGTCGCCGGCGGCACCACCGTCTTCCTCACCACCCAGTACCTGGAGGAGGCCGACGAACTCGCCGACCGCGTCGCCGTGCTGAACGACGGCCGGATCGCCGCCCACGGCACGGCCGAGGAACTGAAGCGGCTCGTCCCCGGCGGCCACGTCCGGCTCCGCTTCACCGACCCGACGGCGTACCGGTCGGCCGCCTCCGCCCTCCGCGACGCCGCCCGCCACGACGAGGCGCTCGCGCTGCAACTCCCCAGCGACGGCAGCCAGCGCGCCCTGCGCGCCGTCCTCGACCGGCTGGACGCGGCCGGCATCGAGGCCGACGAACTCACCGTGCACACCCCCGACCTCGACGACGTCTTCTTCGCCCTGACCGGCGGCACCACCCTCCCCCACCAGGCCGAGGAGGCCTCCCGATGACTTCCCTGTCCCTCGCCGTCCACGACTCCTCGACGATGCTGCGCCGCAACCTGCTGCACGCGCGCCGCTACCCGTCACTCACCCTGAACCTGCTGCTCACGCCGGTCATGCTGCTGCTGCTCTTCGTCTACGTCTTCGGCGACGTGATGAGCGCGGGCATCGGGGGCGGCGGGCCGGACCGGGCCGACTACATCGCCTACATCGTCCCGGGCATCCTGCTGCTGACCATCGGCGGCACCACGATCGGCACCGCGGTCTCCGTCTCCAACGACATGACCGAAGGCATCATCGCCCGCTTCCGGACCATGGCGATCCACCGCGGTTCCGTCCTGATCGGGCACGTCGTCGGCAGCGTGCTGCAGTGCGTCGCGAGCGTGGTCCTGGTCGGCGCCGTCGCGGTCGCGATCGGCTTCCGAGCCGAGGACGCCACCGCCCTGGAGTGGCTGGCGGCGCTCGGGCTGCTGACCCTGGTCGCCCTGTCGCTCACCTGGATCGCGGTCGGCATGGGCCTGGTCAGCCCGAACGCCGAGGCGGCCAGCAACAACGCCCTGCCGCTGATGGTCCTTCCGCTCCTCTCCAGCGCCTTCGTCCCCGTCCACGCGATGCCGGGCTGGTTCCAGCCCGTCGCCGAGTACCAGCCGTTCACCCCCGCCATCGAGACGCTGCGCGGCCTGCTGCTCGGCACCGGGATCGGCAACAACGGGTGGATCGCCCTCGCCTGGTGCCTGGTCCTCACGGTGCTCGGGTACCGCTGGTCGAAGCGGATGTTCGACCGCGACCCGAAGTGACAGCACGGACTGCGGCCCCGCAGTCCCGCCCGTTCGAGGGGCGGCGTGTCCGACACCGAGTCGGTGCACGCCGCCCTTCGTCCGGGTCAACGGCCTGCGGGCATGCCGGTGGTCGGAGGTGTCAGCCGAGGTGGCGGGCGAAGAACCGCAGCGTGCTGTCGAGTTCGAAGTCCGGGACCTCGGAGTGCTTGCCGGGGTTGGCGTGCAGTGTCTTCTCGACCGAGCCGAGGGCGTCGAAGAGTGCCAGGGCCGCGGCCCGCGGCACCCTCTCGTCGTCCCACTGGAGGAGGAACTCCACCGGGACGGTGATCCTCGCGGCGTCCCCGGCCGAGGCCAGGGCCCCGCCCAGGCCCAGGACCGCGGCCCGCACCCGGGGCTCGGCCGCGACGAACGGGACCCCGAGTCCGCAGCCCAGCGACACCCCCCAGTAGCCCACCGGCCCGGCGCCGACGTGCTCCAGTCGCTGGACGGCGTCCAGCAACGACCGCCACTCCGGAACGGTCCGGCGGGAGACCAAGGCCTGGAACTCGGCGATCAGCCGGGCCAGGTCCTCCCCCGCCTCGGCGCGGGCCCGGTTCTCGGTCGCGATCCGGTCGAACTCCTCGTCGACCGGCCGGCCGCCGTGGCCGGGCACGTCGACCGCGACCACGGCGAAGCCGCACTCGGCGGCGAGACGACGCGCACGCGTCTCGATGTCGGGGGCCTTCTTGTGCTGGCCGCCGCCGTGCCCCATCACGATCAGGGGACGGCCGCCTGCGGCACCTTCCGGTGTCCACAGCACGCCGGGCACCCCTTCGAGTTCGAAGAGCTGTTCGCGGACACCGCGGGACGACGAGTCGGAGATGAAGCGCATGGTTCGGGCCTTTCGGGATGCCTTCGGCGGGCGTCCCTAGGCCATGCGGGGGAGGGAGGCCCGACCTGTCACGGTGTTGATCGGTCTCACCTCCTCGGATTCGCAACGGCGCACGGCGGCACAGAAGGTACCACGAGAGGCATCACGGGACGATCGGGCCCGCATGCCGCCGCCCGCACCGACCGTTCCCACCAACCTTTGGACATCCAGCGGGAATTGAGCGGAATGATCAACCTGCTAGGGTGGCCCGATGGCATCGGTCAGGCAGGTTCAGGTCACGTTCGACTGCGCGGATCCCGAGCGCGTCGCCCGCTTCTGGTGCGAGGTGCTGGGGTACGTCGTACCGCCGCCGCCGGAGGGGTTCGCCACGTGGGACGACTACCACCGCTCCCGGCCGGCCGAGGACCGGGGCGCCTGGTTCGCGTGCAGCGACCCGACGGGTGCGGGCCCGCGGCTGTACTTCCAGCGCGTTCCCGAAGGCAAGGTCGTCAAGAACCGCGTCCACCTCGACGTGCGGGTCGGCACCGGCCTCGTGGGTGAGGAGCGCCTGGCCGTGCTCGAGGCCGAATGCACGCGACTGCTGGCGCTCGGCGCGGTGCGCGAACGCCTGCTGTACGACGGCAACGACGCCTGCATCGTCATGCAGGACGTCGAGGGCAACGAGTTCTGCCTCGACTGACCGTCCTCCGACCGGGCTCAGCGGGCACGACGGCGCAGCGCCAGCACCCCGCCGACCGCCGCTGCGGCCAGCGCCGCGAGCAGACCGATCACCCACGGCAGTGCGGAACTTCCGTTCGCGGCGGGCGCGGTGGCCAGCGGGACGACCGGCGGTGTCGGGCTCGGCGAGGACACCGGGCTCGCGCCCGGCGACGGCGGGGCGGACACCGACGGCGAGGACGGCGCCGAGGGCGACGGCGAGCCGGACGGTGCCGGGAGCGGCGAGCCGGACGTCCCGGCCGCTCCCGGCGTACGGGGTGTGCCCGTCCGCGGGCTCGGCGTGCCGGTCGCGCCGCCGCCGGTGGCCCGGGAGGGCTCCCGGGCGGGGGTGCCACCGGTGAAAAGTGTCTGACCGTCAGCACGGCAAGGTGCGCGCCGATCTGGATGCTCTGCCGTTCACCAGGACGGCCCGGGTCTGACGTCGCGTCCGGTTCGCACGTGCAGCCCGGTCTGACGTCGGTTCCGTCCTCCCGCACGGCCGCCCGGGGTGCGATACTCGCGGGCATGGCTGACGCGACCGGTGCACCGACCGCTGCGGCTGCACCACCCGGCGCTCCGCCGCCCGCCTCCCCGTCGGTCGCGCCGCAGCGAGCGGCACGCGTGCCCGGCCGGCGCGCCGCGGGCGTGGTCGGCTTCGTGGCCGGTGCGGCGGTGGTCGGCCTGGTGTGGGGCATCGGCTCCGGCAGTCCGGCGTTCGCCGGGATGTTCTCGCTCAGCGGCACCGTGACGCTGCCGACCGGGCTGACGCGCGCGTCCGACGAGTGCACCGGCACCGGCGGATACGCCGGCATCGCGCAGCACACGGCCGTCGCCGTCTACGACGACCACGGCAAGCTCCTCGCCACCGGCACCCTCGGCCCCGGTAGGTCGTCGAAGGTGGCCCGGTGCGACTTCCCCGTGGAGATCGCCGACGTCCCGAAGGGCGGGGCGTACTACCAGGTCGAGCTCGACCACCGGGTGCGGTTCAACGTGCCGCGCGAGCGGGCGGAAGGCGGTCCGTTCGGCGTCGCGCTCCAGTGACCGGGAACGGCCCGGGGCGGGCTCGACGCAGGCCCACCCCGCCGGGACGCATGCGTGACGTCGATCTCGCGCCCTCCGGTGAAACCTGAACGCCCGTCGAGGCGTGTACCTCTTCGGAAGATCCGATGGAGGGGGGCCGTCGTGCGACGGACATCGATGGCGGGCGGGGCACTGGGCGGGGTTCTGCTGCTGGCCGCGTGCAGTGGTGGCGGGGCCGGAGGCGGCACGGCCGCCGCCGGGGCGGGGGGCGCCGGCGGCACGGGCGGTGCGGCGAAGGCGTCCGCGGCGGTGCTGTCGATCGAGCCGAAGGACGGTGCGCAGAACGTGGCGCCGGGCGGGGTCAGGGTGTCGGTGGCGACCGGCAAGCTGACCGAGGTCGCGGTGACCGGCGCGGACGGCAAGCCGGTCGAGGGTGCGATGGCCGCCGACGGGCTCAGCTGGATCCCGGCCACCGGTGGTCTCACGGTCGGTGCGGCCTACACGGTGAACGCCAAGGCCGTGGACGCCGCGGGCGTCACGACCGCCGCCACCAGCCGGTTCACCACCCTGACCCCGTCGAAGACCGCCAAGGTCGAGGACAACGTCGTCACGGGCCGGACGTTCGGCGTCGGCATGATCATCTCGGTGCGGTTCGGCGTGAAGGTCAAGAACAAGGCGGAGGCCGAGAAGGCCGTCACCGTGGAGGCCTCGGACGGCACCGAGGTCAGGGGTCACTGGTTCGACGACGACACCCGCCTCGACCTGCGGCCCGCCGCGTACTGGAAGTCCGGCACCACGGTGCAGATCCACCTGCGGACCAAGGGCGTGGAACTCGCCCCCGGCGTGTACGGCGCTACCCAGCGCGACGAGCACTTCACCGTCGGCCGCAAGCGGATCAGCGAGGTCGACGCCCGCACCCACCGGATGGTGGTCACGGAGGACGGCAAGCCCGCCCAGACCATCCCGATCACCGCGGGCACCGACGACAACCCGTCCTGGAACGGCACCATGGTCATCTCCGAGATGAGCCGGATGGAGAAGATGACCTCCCGCGGCCAGGTCGGGCTGGTGGGTGAGGGCTACGACGCCGTCGAGCCGCACGCGATGCGACTGACCACCAGCGGCACCTACCTGCACGGCAACCCGAAGGCCGCCGCGGCCGTCGGCCGCTCCAACATCAGCCACGGCTGCATCGGCATGGTCGACTCCGAGGCCGGCGACGACGACTCACCCGCCGGCAAGGTCTACGCCGCCTCCCTGGTCGGCGACGTCGTCGTCATCCGCAACTCCGTCAAGAAGCAGCCCCTCGACCCCGCCAACGGCCTCAGCGGCTGGACCATGCCCTGGTCCCAGTGGTGACGGAAGGCGGCGCCGGGTGCCGGGGCCGGTCCTGCGGAGGAGGTCACGGGCGGCTCCAGGTCCGGCACACGGGCTCGTGCCAGGTCGTGCGGATGACCGTGCCGCCCTGCGAGATGCGCTCGCTCGACCAGGTCCGGCAGCACCGACCGCCGCTGCCCGGCCCGGCGTTCGGGGGTCGCTCGGCACGCCCCTGAGCGGAGCGGACGGGCGCGGTGCGGGCCGCCGCGGTGTGGACCGCCGCGGTGTGGGCCGGCACGGTGCGGACCGCAGTGGCAGGGGTGGGGGCGGAGGGCGCGGCAGGACGGCGGCGACGAGGGCGGCGGCGGGGGTTCGTGGATGTCGTCATGCCGCAGGCTCTGCCCGCCCGGGAGGTCCCACGAACCCGACATTCACTCGAACGGAGTAACACGCGGCGGATCGACGGCGCCCGTCCGCGCCATGTGCCCACAGGGGGCGACGATCTGTAGTTCCGTCAGTTTAGCGGCCCGAACACCGGCTCGACGCAGCGGTCGTACTCCGTCCAGCAGTCCTGGCTGCACCGCAGCCACTGGTCGTAGTTGTCCGCCAGGGGTTCGCAGTCGTGCGGTCCGCCGTCCTGCGCGCCGGTTCCGTGCGGCGCCGGACGGTGGTCCCGCCCCTGCTCGACGCCTGGGACGCGCACCTCTCCCTGGGCGGACACGGCAGTGCGCCTCGCCCGCGGCGGGCGGTGCGCCCAACGGCTCCGACGGTGCGGACGCCGACGCGAGTCGGGGCACGCGATCGGACGTTCGACCCGTTCCGCCGTCCCGGCGACACTCCGGGGGCGATCCGTGCGGCGGTCGCGGGCCGGTCGTGGCGGCGCCGGTACGGTGACCGGATGAACCCGCCGATCATCGACTCGAAGCCGGTCCTCCGGCACACCGACCTGCTCGCCGCCGGCCTGCGCGAGGCGGCAGCGACCCGGATCACCGAGCTGCGCCGGGCCCTCGGCCCGGTGCCGGCCGGGTCGGCCGATCGGCACCGCTGGGAACTGCTCCTCGACGACGACCGTCGGCGCCTCCTCGCCGAGCACGACGACCTGGTCCGCCTCCGGGACGCCGCCGGCCGGGCCTGGTCCGAGGACCGGTTGGCCGACCTGGTGGCCCTCGCCCGCCGCTACCGCCGGGACCTGCGGCTCGGCGACGACCTCGTCGACGCGGCCCGCCGGATCGCCGCCTTCACCGACGCCCACCCCGACTGGGGCCGCGGGATCCGCCTCCCCGCCTCCCGGTAGTGGCGGCAGCCGGCCGCTCCACGGTCCCGTCCCGTGGGTCGGCCACCTGCGTTCCGCGTCACGCCGGTTGATCTCCGCGTCCGACGATCCGGCGGGCAGCCCGCCGGTCGGGGTCCGGTGTCGGCGCCGCCTGCCCGGTGCGTGCGGGTCAGAGCCTGCGCAGCACGGTGACGACCTTGCCGAGGATGGTGGCGCGGTCGGCGGGGATCGGCTCGAAGCCGGAGTTGTGGGGCATCAGCCAGCTGCGGTTGCCTTCGCGGCGGAGCCGTTTGACGGTGGCTTCGCCGTCGATCATGGCGGCGACGATGTCACCGGGGTCCGCGGTGGGCTGGCTGCGGACGACGGCCCAGTCGCCGTCACAGATCGCGGCGCCCGTCATGCTGTGGCCGACGACCCGCAGCATGAACACGTCGCCGGTGCCGGTGAGCCTGCGCGGGAGGGTGAAGACGTCCTCGGTGTCCTGTTCGGCGAGGACGGGCCGACCCGCGGAGATCCGGCCGACGACGGGGACGTCGACCAGGCCGGTGGCCTCGCTCTCACGGGTCGGCGGTTCGTATCCGGCCTTGCCGCGCACCCGGTAGGCACGGGGGATGTGCGGGTCGCGCAGGAGCAGGCCCTTGCGTTCCAGCGCACCGAGTTGGTGGGCGACGGAGGACGTGGAGCTCAGGCCGACGGCCTGGCCTATCTCCCGCATGCTCGGCGGGTAGCCCCGCTCGGCCACGGCGGTGGCGACGTAGTCGAGGATGGCCCGCTGCCGGTCGGTCAGCCGGTCCGGATGACGTCCCGGCGGATTCGCAAGGCTCATGCCGGACCCCTTCCGTCGATCCCGAGTCGGACTCTAATCGCATCGTCGGGTCTTAGGAACCACGAGCCGGTCCGACGCGAGCCTCGGCCGCCCGGCGCGGCTTCGGCTACGGCTACGGCTACGGCTACGCCCGAGGGGCCGGCATCCCCGGTGCCGGATCAGCCGCCGTTCGGGGCCGGACCGGCTCCGCGGGCGCGTCGACCTCACGCCCGCCCCGAGGCGATATCGAATCCGCCAACCTCATGTAAGAAATGTTCCATGATCTGTGCGGTTTTGCGCACCGCTTGTTACGGTGGCGTGAGCAGCAGGGCGCCGCCACGGGGCGCCGCGCTCGACCTCGACCGGCCCGCCACCGGCCCGCCACCGCCCGGTCGGCGGGCGGACCGGCTCCGTACGGCGCGCCGGACCCAGACCGCCGCGTTCCCCGCTCTGCCGCAGGTCCGCGACCGGTCATGACGGCTGACGCCGGCCGGCCGGGGCGGTCGTCCCGTCAGGCGGGCGTCCCGTCCGGCGGGGTGTCGTCGAGGCTTCGCGTCAGGACGGGGCGAGGACGCAGAACTCGTGACCCTCCGGGTCGGCCAGGCACGTCCACGGGACCTCGCCCTGACCGAGGTCGAGGTCGGTGGCGCCGAGGGCCCGCAGCCGCGCCACCTCCGCCGCCACGTCGTCGCCGGGGTACGGCAGCAGGTCGAGATGGACGCGGTCCGGCACGGTCTTCACGTCGGGCGTGCGGAGGAACTCGAGGTACGGGCCGGTGCCCTTCGCGGAACGCAGCACCGCCTGATCGTCGGTCACCTCGTGCAGGGTCCAGTCCACCGCCCCGTCCCAGAACCGGGCCATGGCCCGCGGATCCGTGCAGTCGACGACCACCGCGGCGATCGGCCCGGTGTCCCGGTAGACCTCGCGGGGCTCCAGCACGCAGAACTCGTTGCCCTCGGGGTCGGCGAGGACCGTCCACGGCACGTCGCCCTGGCCCACGTCGGCGGGCGTGGCGCCGAGGGCCCGGAGCCGCGCGACCAGCTCCGCCTGGTGGGCCCGGGAGGTGGTGGCGAGGTCGAGGTGCACCCGGTTCTTGGTCGCCGTCCCGGCCTCCGGGACGGGAACGACGTCGACGCCGAGGAAGACCGGGTCCGGCCAGACGAGGCCGCCGGCGGGTCCGACGTAGGTGGTCGCACCGGGGTGGTAGGCACTCCAGCCGAGCGCCTCCGCCCAGAACCGGCCGACCGCTCGCCCGTCGAGGGCCTTGATGTTCACCATCACGGGTCGCAGTGCCATGCGGCCGATCCTATGCGCCCGCACCGCGACCGCCCCGGCACACGCACGCGCGCGCACGTGCGGTGCGGGCCCCTGAGGTGCCGTCACCCCGGGCTCAGTGGGCGGCGTCGCGGCGGGAGACCTCGAAGGCCGTCCGGGCGCGCGGGAGGAGCGGGCCGGGGCAGCGGCGGACCCGGCCCTGCGGGCCGAGCGGGTTGCGTCGGCCGGGACGGTGGCTGCCCCGGCGGGCGGCGGGTACGACGATCGGTCGGCTCGGCCTCACGGCTTCCTCCAGGTGGTTCGCGGTCGGAAGTAGTGGGCGGCTACCCGCCGTTCGGACGGTGAAGCACCGCCCCCGCCGCACCCGCGCCGCTCGTTTCCCGGTTGCCCCGGCGGGCAGACGCAGGGTCTGGCACCGCGACCCGCCGGGCCGCCACCGGGACCCCCGACCCGCGTCGGTTGCGAGTCGCCCGGACGGGCCGCGGCGGCCGGACCGGCGCTGCCGGACCGGCCGAGGAGTCCCCGCCCGTCCCGGCGGGTGGCCGCCGAACGAGGTGGTCCCATGCCCGTCGCCCGGGCCGCGCGGAGCCGGAACTGCGACCGCGGAGGAGACATGAGCACCACCACGCCCGACCGGTCCCCCGCCGAGGACCGCACGGGCCACGGCGTACCGGAGGGCGTCCGCAGCGCCTTGCAGGACCTGTGGGAGGGCGAGCGCATGCTCGCCGCCGAACTCACCGCGCTGGCCGGCCGCACCGCCGACCACGGGGTCGCCGCGGCGGCCGAACGACTGGCCGCGGTGTCCTGCGGGCACGCGGCGTGGATCCTCGGCCTGCTCCCGGCCCGGTCGCGCACCGCACCCACCCGGGCGGTCCGCGAGCGCCGCACGGCCCGGGGCCCCGCGGACGGCCCGACGCTGCTCGCCGACCTGCGGCGGGTGCACGCCCTGGCCGGTGACAACGCACTGCTCTGGGACGCCCTGTGCTGCGCGGCCCCCGCCGCCGGCGACCGCACCCTGCTGGACCTGGCCGCACTCTGTCGCCCCCGCACGGCCGAGCAGCTGCGCTGGAGCCGCAGCACCGCACGCGCCCTGGCGTCGCAGGCGCTGACCGGCCGCGACGTCCCCTGGCGGCGCAGGGAGGCCGTGCTGTTCGCCGTCGACCGCGCCGAGGATCCCGGCGGCTGGCTGCTGGCGGACGCGACCGCGGACGACGCGTGAGCGGACGGGCCGGACAGCACGCTTCCGCGGGCCGGCCCGTATCGGCCGGCCCGCGGGGGTGGAGCGGGGCGGGCGGTCAGTCCTCGCCGAGCACGGCGTAGAGCTCGGCCTCGCGCCGCCACGGCACGTCGCCGTCCGGCTCCGGTGCATGCGCCTCGCTCCGGCCGCCTGCCGTGCCCCCGCGCCGTTCGTCGGCGGAACGGCGGCCCGGACGGACGGACGGGGCCTGGCGGTTCCTCAGGGTGTCGCGCTGCTGCGACTCTGTCATCACCGAACTCCTCGGTCGTGGTCCCCCTGTCTCGTGGTCACCGGGCGCCTACCCGGGCCCCGCCGGAAGAACCGCGGCATCGGCCGACGGTCCGTCAGGAACGCCCTCTCCCGCTTGCTGCCTGCGGTTTGCCGGAATTCCTGCGGGGCACACGCGGACCGGTCAGGAAGGAGCGACCATGAACCGCGAGAGCCGGCCACTGCACGACATGGGCGGGGCCGTCGGCCCGGCGGACACCGCCGGCCACGAGGAGGACCGCGAGCGGACGGACGGTCCCGAGCGGGAGCCCGCACCGATCGGCAAGGGCGGCACCCCGAACGTCGCCGGCAGCGACGAGCAGCAGCCCGAGATCGCCGAAGGTCCCGTTCCCGGCGTCCGGCCCGACGAGGACGAGCGCCGCGGCCGGCGGTCGCCGGTGGAGATCGACGCCCCGGGGCCGCCCGGGGAACGGCCCGCCGAGGATCCGCCGCCGGTCGGCGACACCCCCGCCGCGGACCCGGAGCGGATCCACGGGCACGATCCGGGCGCCGAGCCCGAGGACGAGGGCATCCCCGACCTGGCGGACGGCTCGCCCGGCGCCCGGCTGGCCGAGGATCCGCAGCGGATGCCGGTGCCCGGTGAGGCGCCGGTGGCCGCCGAGTCCTTCGGTGTGACGGGGGCCGAGCAGGCCGAGGGCCGGTCGCTGGACGAGCGCCTCGCGGCGGAGGAACCCGAGGCCGACTCCGTCAACGGCCCGCCCGACCCGGAGGCCGGGCAGCTGACCCTGGACGACGAACGCCGCGACACCATCGGGACGGCAGACGGCGAGACGGTCGGCCTCGGGCCGGAGGAGCACGCCGTCCGGCTGCGCCGGGTGGAGCAGGTCGACCTGCCGCCCGACGGCGAACCGCCCGGGGAGTGAGCACGGCACCCGGCGGCCTCGCCCGGTCGGAACGCACCGACGGGCGGGGCCGCCCGGCACGGTCCGTCCGCGCGTGCTGATCCGCGTCAGCGGGTACCGCGCAAACCGGCACCACGCAAACCGGCACCGCCCCGCCGCCGTGCCGACCGCCGAGGGGAGACCGGTCGGTACGGAGGTCCGGCGGGGCGGTGCCGGGTCCACCTGCGAAGGTGCGATGCGTCTGCCCCGGGCGGTGCCCGGCAAACCGGTGAGGGCGGCAAACCCGAGAGGCTGCTCCGCCTGCCGCTTCAGTTCCGCCAGCGCAGCACGGCACCGACGCCGCCGACCGGCCCCTCGGCACCGTCCGGCACCGTGACCGCCTCGGCGCGCGAGGCGATCGCGCAGCGCAGCAGCGCGTCGCCGGCCTGCGCGCGCTCGGGACGGCGGACGCCCATGCTGCGGACCTCGCCGCGGTCCATGCCGATGTGCTCGGGTTCGGGTCCGATCCAGACCTCGCGGCCGGCGTCCGGACCGTCGCCGCGGAGCAGCAGGGTGGCGAGCTGGTGTTGCTGGGCGGCGGCCGCGACGGCGGGGACGCCCTCGGCGGCGGCTCCCGGCGCGAGTTCGGTGCCGGTGCCGTCCGTCCGGTGTTCGCCGGGGCGGCCGGTGCCGTTGCGGAACCGTTCGAGGATCTCGTCCGCGTGCTGCCGGCAGAAGTCCTGCCACGCCTCGTCGAGCCGCCGTTCGAAGGTGTCGGTGTGGATGCCGTCGGCGCGGCCGCCGCCGTCGATCTCGACGGTGCGCGGTTGCAGGTCCTGGGGCAGCCGCTCGTGGACGGCGCGCCGCTCGCGGGCGTCGCCGGTGAGGACGACGAGGTCCGCGCCGCAGTCGGAGCGGGCTTCGGCGAGCCGGTCGGCGATCGCGTCGGCGGACCGGTCCCAGGCGTCCTGGGCACGGTGCCGGTAGTGCCATTCGTAGCGGTCCGCGGGCGGAGCGCGGTGGCCCCTGCCCTGCCAGGTCGTGCCGTCGACGGTGCCGAGCGGCTCGGGCCTGCCGAGGCGGCGGCGCTCCAGGTCGGCGCCGGTGCGGTCGACCGCGGCGACCAGGCAGTCGGCGGTCGCGGCCTCCAGGCGGCCCAGCAGCGGGGCCAGGCGCGGCAGCGGCCCCCAGGCGGCCTCCACGCCCGGGGGTGCGGTGGTCAGGGGTACGTCGAGCACGACCTCGCCTCCTGCGGCGAACAGGGCCCGGCCGGGCGGGGAGCCGGAGACGGGCTCGTCCGCGAGGTGTTCCGCGACCGCCCGGCAGGTGTGGGGGTCGGCGCCCAGCTCGGCGAGCTCGCGCACCGCGGTCCGCTGCAGCAGCACCTGCCGCTGCCGGGCGTCCTCGGTGGTGCGGGAGGTGTCGAGGCAGACCGTGGCCCAGGGGCCGGGCCTGCCGATCAGCGGTTCGAGGAAGCCGAGGTCCATGGAGTTCTCCGTGTGTCGGTGCGGGCCGGTGACGGCGGCCGTGCGGGCCGGTGGCGGTGCCGACCGGGTGTCGGTGCCGACCGGGTGTCGGTGCCGGCCGGTGGCGTCGCGGCGGATCGGTGGCGTGGTGCGCTCCCCGCGGGAGGGTCGGTGCTGCTTCCCTGCCGGGCGGCTGCCCGGCGGGGCGGGCGGAAAACGGGCGCGGTTCCCGGGATCGCCCGCGGCGGCGGGCCGCCTCAGTGCGGAAGGCGGAGCGTGGTGCGGGGGGCGGCCCGGTACACCTCCCGGTAGAAGGCGGCGAACCGGCCGAGGTGGGCGAAGCCCCAGCGGGCGGCGATCTCGGTGACGGTGGCGGTCACCGGGTCGGCGGCGAGCAGGTCGCGGTGGGCCGCGTCCAGACGCACCCTGCGCAGGTGGGTGAGGGGCGTGGTGTCCAGGTGGCGCCGGAAGGCGTACTGCAGGGCGCGCGGTGTGACGAAGGCGGCTGCGGCGATGTCGGCGAGGACGATGTCGTCGGCGGCGTGGGACTCCATGAAGGCGACGGCGCGGCGCACCGGGTCGGGGGCGGCGGTCGCCCCGGGCGCGGACAGCGGCGCGGTGTCCGGGTCGGCGGCGTCGGGGAGGACGGTGAGCGCCACCTGCACCAGGACCCGGGCGGTGCGGCCCGGCGGGATCGGGGTGGGGCCCTGCGTCTGCCGCAGGCACGCGGCGGCGCAGCGCAGGACGGCGTCCCACAGGTCGGCCGCCACCGTGTCGAGGACGTAGGCGCCCACCCGCATCTCGCGCGGCGGAGCGTCGGCGGGCGGCCCGGCGGGCCCGGGCGGGGCCCCGTGGGCGGGACCGGCGGGCTGCCGGGGTGCCACCTCGTCCGGTGGCTGCGGCCGGGCGGGCTGGACCACCGGCGGTGGCGGACGGCCCTGGGGGATCGACGCGGAGCGAGTGGCAACGGCCATCACGGACCACCTCCTCGACGGCGGCAGGGGGCGGCCGGCCGGTACCGGGAGGATCGGCGCCGCACCCTCTCCCTTCGAGGCTGCGCCCCTGGGCGGAGCCGAAACGCGCTCAGCCCCACCAATGGCCGACCGGACCCGCGGCAGGCTCGCTCCCGGTGTCGGCCGGGCGTCGATCGGCCTCGGCACGGGCGTGGGCCTCGGCCTCGGCACGGGCGTGGGCCTCGGCCTCGGCACGGGCGTGGGCCTCGGCGAGGACGTCGAGCACCGCGGCGGCCACTGAGGCCGCCGCGGTCACCGCACGGTGGGCGGCGGGCAGGTCGCCGGACTCCCAGGACTCCACCGCGCCGGCCGCGAGCTCCCGCAGCTCGGTCAGCTTCGCCAGGGCGGTCTGCGGCAGGACACCGGTGTCGGTCGGGGCATGGGTCATCCGCCCATCATCGGCGCGGCACCGGGCGGCGGCCGTTCACGACACGCGCCCGCCCCGCTCGGCGACCGGACGGCCGATGGGCCCGATTGCCCCGTTAGAACCCGGAGCGGCCGGGCAGACGCGTCGCGGACCTGTTGGACGAGAAGACTGGAGGCCCGGCATGAGCATGGTGCAAGAGTCCGTCGAGGTCGAGGTTCCGCTGCACACCGCGTACAACCAGTGGACGCAGTTCGCGGACTTCCCGCGCTTCATGGAGGGCGTGGAGGAGGTCACCCAGATCGACGAGCGGCACAACCACTGGAAGACCAAGGTCGCCGGGGTGAGCCGCGAGTTCGACACCGAGATCGTCGACCAGCTGCCCGACGAGAAGATCGCCTGGCGCACCGTGGGCGGGGACGTCCAGCAGATGGGTGTGGTGACGTTCCGGCGTCTCGACAACGACCACACGATGGTGCGGCTGGCTTTGGACTTCGAACCGGACGGCGTCGCCGAGAAGGCCGCCGACATGATGGGGATGGTCGACCGCCGCGTCAAGGGCGACCTGCGGCGGTTCAAGGCGTTCATCGAGGACCAGGGCCTGGAGTCCGGCGGCTGGCGCGGCCGGATCTCCCCCGGCAGTTCCTGACCCGGCAGCTCCGGCCCGGGCAGCTCCGGCCCGGGGCCGGACGACCCGGGTACGCACGGACGGGCCGTCGCGGAACACCGCGGCGGCCCGTCCGTGCGGGGCGCCACGCGTGAGCGGGGGGCCGCGGGGTAGGCGCGCGGTCAGGCACCACGGCACCAGCGAGCCCGAGGAGGAGTCATGCCGGCCGGTTCGAGCAAGAAGCGGGAACGCCAGTACGAGCACATCAAGGACAGCGCACTGGACCGCGGCGAGAGCGAGGAGCGGGCGAAGGAGATCGCCGCCCGGACGGTCAACAAGGAACGTGCCCGGCACGGCGAGTCGAAGACCGCCAGCCGCAGCTCCGTCCAGGACATGTCATCCTCCCGGCGCGGCGGACAGCGCTCGCACTCCGGTGCCCAGGGTCCCACCTACGACCAGCTCTACAACGAGGCCAAGCAGCGCAACATCCACGGCCGGTCGAAGATGAACAAGAAGGAGCTCGCCGACGCGCTCGGCCGCTGAGCGCCCCGCGGTCCCCGGAGGACGGCCGGTGCCCCGACGGCGCCACCGCCCCTCCGGGGGCCGCTCCACCTCCCGCAGGCCCCCGGTCCCGGCACCCGGGCGGGCGGTACGTCCGGAGGACCCCTGATGAACACCTCTGCCGAGAAGGCACCCTGCAGCACGGCACCCGCACCGCCCGGGCCGGCCCCGGATCCGGACGCGGGGCTGGACGCGGCCCTGACCGAGGCCGTCCGGCGGACGGGCGCGTCCGCGGGTGCGGTCTACCTCCTCGACCGGGAGCCGGTGCTGGTGATGGCGGTCGCCTTCGGGCTGCCGTCGGGGCTCGCCGCGGCCTGGCGGCGCGTCCCGCTGTCCGCGCCGCTGCCGGTCTGCGACGCCGTCCAGGAGGAGCGGTTCGTGTGGGTCGGCTCGCAGCAGGACCTGGCCCGGGCGTACCCCCGGCTCGCCGCCACCCTGCCCCACCCGCTGGCGCTCGCGGCGGCCCCGCTGGCCGGGGCCCGCAAGGTCTGGGGTGCGCTGCTGCTGCTCTTCCCCGCCGACCACCCGCAGCGCGCCACCGTCCGCGAACGCGGCCACATCACCACGCTGGGCCGCCGGATCGCCCGGCTGCTCGACGACGCGGAACGGCCGCCGCGCCTGCCCGACGTGCCGCGCACGGCCCCCGACCTGTCCACCGGTCAGGGGCCGGGCCGGGCGGAGCCGGCCGCCGCGGACTTCGCCGAGCGGCTGCCCGGGGCGAGCCTCGCCCTCGACCTGGAGGGGCGGATCGCGTACGCCAGCGCGGGCTCCGCCGAGGTGCTCGGCCGCACCCCGGAGCAACTGCTCGGCACGCTGCCCTGGCTGGCCCTGCCGTGGCTCGACGACCCGGCCGTCGAGGACCGCTACCGGACGGCCGTGATCAGCCGGGAGCCCGCCGCGTTCACCGCACTGCGGCCGCCCGACACCTGGCTGGAATTCCGGCTCTACCCCGACCACAGCGGCATCAGCGTCCGCGTCACCCGCGCGGCCGCCGACCCCGGCGCGGACGGCGTGCACGACCCGGCGGACGGGCACCGGCCGGACGGCGAACACCAGGGCGGCCGCCTCTACCAGCTGATGCACCTCGCCGCAGCCCTGACCGAGGCCGTCGGGGTGCGCGACGTCGTGGAGATGGTCGCCGACCAGGTCCTGCCCGCCTTCGGCGCGGACGGGCTCGTGCTGTCCGCCGCCGACGCGGGCCGGTTGAAGATCATCGGCCACTGCGGGTACTCCTCGGCGAGCATCGCCCGGCTGGACGGCCTGCCGCTCGACACCCGGCTCACCCCGGCCGGCCATGTGCTGGCCAGCGGCGCCCCGGCGTTCTTCGCCGACGCGAGCCAGATGGCCGACGAGTACCCGGGCGCTCCGCGGATGAGCGGCAAGCGGGCCTGGGCGGTGCTGCCGCTGATCGTCTCCGGGCGGCCCGTCGGCGTCTGCATCCTGTCCTACGACCGCCCCCGGGCGTTCGACTCCGGCGAGCGCGCCGTCCTCACCTCGCTCGCCGGCCTGCTGGCCCAGGCGGTGGACCGCGCCCGGCTGTACGACGCCAAGCACGACCTCGCGGACGACCTCCAGCACGCCCTGCTCCCCCGCTCCCTCCCCCGCGTCGCCGGCATCACGGTGGCCTCCCGCTACCTGCCCGCCACCCGCGGCCTCGACGTCGGCGGCGACTTCTACGACTTCATCCGGCTCGACGAGCGCACCGCGGCCGCCGTCATCGGCGACGTGCAGGGCCACAACACCACGGCCGCCGCGCTGATGGGGCAGGTCCGCACCGCCGTGCACGCCCACGCGACGGCCGGAGCCGCGCCGGACGAGGTGCTCGCCCGCACCAACCGGCTGCTCGCGGACCTCGACTCCGACCTGCTGGTCTCCTGCCTCTACGCCCAGCTCGACCTCACCGGGCGGCAGGCCACCGTCGCCTCCGCCGGCCATCCGCCGCCGCTGCTGCGCCGCCCGAACGGGCGCGGCCACGTGCTGACCGTGGAGGCCGGGCCGCTGCTCGGCGCCGCCGCGTCGGCCCGCTACCCGCTCACCGCCCTGCCGCTCCTGGAGGGCACCCTGCTGGCCCTCTACACCGACGGACTGGTGGAGGTCCCCGGCACGGACGCCTCCCGGACCACGGCCGAGCTGGCCGGTCTGCTCGGCGTGAGCGGAGCCGGACCACTCGACCGGCTCATCGACGAGCTGGTCCGGCACAGCTGGCCCGCCGGCCGGCACACCGACGACATCGCGCTCCTCGTCCTGGACATCGCGCCGGGTGGCGCGGCACGATACGGAACCGGCCGCCCGAGCGACGGCGACCCGCCGGCGGGAACACCGCGCGGGCGTGCCCCGTCCGGTGCAGGGTAGGTGGCTGTGGCTCACGGTGCCCGCCGCCCGGGCGGGCACCCGAACGGTCCGTACCCGGGAGGTCCCCCGCCGTGGCAGCAGCGTCCGCCGTCCAGGAGTCCGTCCAGGAGTCCGTGCCGGAGCCGGTCCAGGACTTCATCGCCGTCAGAACACCCGAGGAGATCGACCGCGCGGCGTGCGCGGCCGGTGCCGACGGAGGACCCGAGGCCGACGGCGCCGCCGCGGCCTACCGGTGGGTGCTCGACCCCGGCACGCCGGCCCCGATCAGCGGCGCCGTGCACGAGCTCCTCACGGACGGCGAACTCGCCGTCGAGGAGCGGGCGGCGATCGTGGCGGCCCGGGACTGCGCACGGCCCGGCGAGGAGCGGCGCCGCGCCCGCGGTGTGGCGGACGCGCTCGGCTGGGTGCTCGGATTCGCCCCGCTCGACGAGTGACCGGGAAGCGTCGGAGGGCGTCGGTCAGGTGCCGCCCCGCGGGCCGGGCAGGGAGTCCTCGGTGCGGACGGCGACGGAACGGATGCCCGTGAGGCCCGCGAGCTCGGCGGTCAGGGCCCGGATGTCCGCACGGCCCTCCAGCGTCAGGCAGAGCCGCATCAGCGTGTCGGGCTCCGTGCCGGGCGGGCACGGTGCCCGCTCCTGCTCCGTCTCGGTGTCGATGATCCGGAAGCCGGACGCCGCGCACGCCTCCAGCACCCGGGGCAGCAGGGCGTGGCCGATCTCGTAGACCAGGGCGACGCTGACCGGGGCGTCCATGAGCGCGGGCGCCAGCCGCCGCAGCAGGGCGGGGAAGCCGCGGATGATCAGGAAGTAGCCGGCCGTGCAGAACACGGCGACGACGCCCAGCCCGGCGGCGCAGGCCATGCCGACGGCGCACGTGAGCCAGATCGTCGCCGCGGTGGTCAGCCCGCGCACGGCGTCGCGCCGTACGAAGATCAGGCCGCCGCCGATGAAGCCGATGCCCGAGACGACCTGCGCGGCCACCCGGGACGGGTCGCCCGCGCCGAAGCCGTAGCGCGAGACGCTGACGAAGAGAGCGCTGCCCAGGCCGACCAGGGCGTGGGTGCGCAGACCCGCGCTCTTCTGCCCCGCCTCCCGCTCCAGGCCGATCAGGCTGGACAGGACGAGCGCGGCCGCCAGGTCGGCCAGCGCCACCCAGCCCTGACCGCCCGTCGACTGCCACAACGCCTCGGTCCGCTGCACGGTGCTCGCCTCTTCCGTCGTCGCCGCGGCCAGGAGCCGCGGCGTCTCACGGCGCGCCTACCCGGGCCGCGGCGAACCACCCGCGGGCGCCCCGGTCAGGGCGCCGGCAGCACCGCCCACACGGTCTTGCCGCTCGGGACGGGCGTGACGCCCCAGTCCACCGCGAGCCGTTCGACGATGTGCAGGCCGTGGCCGTGCGGCTGCTGCGGGCGGTAGGGGCGGACGACCGGCGGACGGGTGCTCGCGTCGGTCACCGCGACGGTGAGGGTGTCGTGGTCGAGGTCGAGGTCGAGGCTGAGCGGGCCCGGGGTGTGGCAGTACGCGTTGGTGAGCAGCTCGCAGGCCACCAGCAGGACGTCCTCGGCCCGTTCCCCGGAGGACGGCACGGGCGACGGCCCCTGCGCCAGTGCTCGGCGCACGTAGGCCATGCCGAACTGGGGCCCGGGACCGTCGGTGGACCCGAGCGGCAGATGCCAGTGGCGCGATGTCCGGTTCACCCTCGTCTCCTGCGTCCGTTGCTCCCCTGGGAGCGTGTAACCGGTTCCCCGCCCGCCGTAACCCCCGGAGGCCGGGTGGCGGCCCCGGCCGGCCGGGTCTTCGTTCTGCGGTCCGCGCCGCCGGGGACGCTTCGTTCCGCGGGGGATGGGCAGGCTCCCCGGGAGCCACTGTCGCGGGAAGCCCCGTCGGGGAGTCCGTGGCGGAGGGAGCAGCACCATGGATGCGGAGCTCCGTGTCACCCCCCTTCCGGCGCCGGCCGGTGAACGAAGGCTGGCCGTCGCCGGCCAGGCCGACATGGACACGGTGCACGTGCTGGAGGAGGCCCTGGGGAGGGCGCTGGGCGTTCCTCCCCGGCCGACGGCCGTGGTGGTGGACTGCTCGGCGCTCGCCTTCTGCACCTCGGCCGGACTGAACGCGCTGCTGCGCGCCCGGCTGGCGGCCACGGCCGCCGGCGTCATCCTCCGGCTGGCCGCGCCTTCTCCCCAGCTGGTCCGCCTGCTCGGGCTGACCGAGGCCGACACCGTCTTCGACATCGACCCGGCCGACGAGCCGCCGCTGCGGGAGAGCCTCTGACCCGGGGGGCCGCCGGCGGGCTTCACCTCGGCAGGCCCTCGATGCGGAAGAAGTCCCGCAGGTGGGTCTTCGGGCGGGGGCCGGTCGGCGGGAGGTCGTCCCGGGGCCGGTCGGCCGGTGAGCGGCGCACCTTGTGCAGCCGCTCCGTGCGGGCCCGGGAGCCGGCCTCGGCGAGTTCGTCCGCGGGTGCGGCGGTGCCGAGTTCGTCGAGGATCAGTGCCTCTTCCTCGTTGGCGTGGCCGGTGACCTCGCGGACGAGCAGCGCGACCTTGCGGTCGAAGAGCGGGGCGTCCGCGCCGACCCGGGAGAGGTCGTCGAGCAGGGCGCCGATCGTGGCGAGTGCGGCCCGTTCCTGCTCCACGGTCTCCCGCCGCTCGGGGAGGCTGCGCAGCGCCAGCGGGTAGAGGTACTCCGCCTCGACGGCCATGTGGCGTTCCAGCAGGGCGGCCGCCTCGTCGAGGAGTTCGCGGCGCAGCGGGTCCTTCAGCGGGGTGCCCGCCATGCGGCCGAACAGGTTGCGGATGCGTTCGTGGTCGGTGGTGACGACGTCGATGAGGTCGCCGGAGGTCATGGTGCACCTCGTCTTCCGTGGTCTTCCGTGGGTCAGATCAGGGCGAGCGCTGCCGTGCCGTGCAGGACGACGCCCTCGCCGCCGGTGGCGGCGACGCTGCGGGTGAGGCCGTCGGCCCCGTCCTGCGGGTCGCCGTCGGCCTCGTCGGTGAGGCAGGTGCCGGGCGGGACGACGACGACCAGGACCTCGCCGCGTTCGCGGGCCGCGGTCCGCCACTCGGGGGAGGCCGCGGGCTTGGGCACCGGCTCCCAGGACTGCCGGCCGCCGACGAAGAGCAGCCGGTCGACCAGCGGGCCGTTCATCACCACCATGGCGGTGCTCTGCGGCGCGTCGCCGGCTGCCAGCAGGAAGCCGCTCTCCAGGGCGTGGGTGAGCAGTTCGGCGTGCCACCGCCGCCCGACCTCGATGAACGCCTCGGCGACGGGCGGGCCGATCTCCTGTTCCTGCACGGTGAGCGCCCACACCGTGGGCTCCGAGTCGGAGTCGATGTCCTCGCTCATGGGGCCACCTCCGTGGGTCCGCGTCGCGCCGGTCGGTCGTGCCGTCGCGCCTACCCGCCCGGGGGCGGCCCACGCCTGGTCGGCTCCCGGGCGGATCCGCGGTCCGGGGTGGCCGGCCACGGCGGCCGGGACCGCGCGGATCGTGACCCGGCGCGGCCGGGGCGGGTGGACGTGTGTCCCGGGCGGCCCCGGGTAGGCGTGGCGCAGACCGCGTGCCGGAAGGGCCCGGCACCGGGCCGACCGGGAGCTTCTGACCATGACCCGTTCGCCGACACCTCCGTCCGTACCCGAACCCCGCCGCCGGCGGTACCTGCTCTGCCCGCCGACGCACTTCGCGGTGGACTACGCGATCAACCCGTGGATGGACCCGGGGCGTCCGGTCGACGGTGCCGCGGCGGAGCGGCAGTGGCGGCGGCTCCGTGCGGTGCTGCGTGGCCTGGGGCACGAGGTGGCGACCGTGGATCCGCTGCCGGGGCTGCCCGACATGGTGTTCACGGCCAACGGCGCCACCGTGGTGGACGGGCGGGTGCTGGTGGCGCGGTTCAAGCACGCGCAGCGCGCGGGCGAGGCCGCGGCCCACCGCCGCTGGTTCGCCGGGGCGGGGTTCCGGCCGGTGCACACGGCGAGCCTGGTCAACGAGGGCGAGGGCGACCTGCTGGTCGCCGGGCGGCGGATCCTGGCCGGTTCGGGTTTCCGGACGACCGCGCCGGCCCACCGCGAGGCGCAGCGCCTGCTCGGCCTGCCGGTGGTCACCCTGCAGCTGGTCGATCCGCGTTTCTACCACCTGGACACCGCGCTGGCCGTGCTGAGCGACGATCAGATCATGTACTGGCCGCCGGCCTTCTCCGCCGCGAGCCGGCGGCTGCTGGCCACCCTGTACCCGGACGCCGTCCGCGCGGAGGCGGCGGACGCGGCCGTGTTCGGGCTGAACGCGGTCTGCGACGGACGGCACGTGGTGCTGCCGCGGGCCGCCGCCGGCCTGGCCGCGCAGGTGCACGCGCGCGGCTACCGCCCCGTCCCGGTGGAGATGCCCGAGCTGCTGAAGGCGGGCGGCGGTCCCAAGTGCTGCACGCTCGAACTCCGCGGTGCGTGACCGCGCCGAGGCCCCGCGAGAGAGAGGTTCCCACATGACGACCGCCCTGCGTCCCGCCGCCCCTGCCGCGCCCGTCCTGCCCACGGCCCGCGGCCCGCTGTCCGCGCTGGTGCTGGAGGCGCTGACCGCCGCGCCGGGCACCGGGCCCGGCTGCCCGGCGGACGTCGGGGACCCGTGGGGCGAGGACGCGCAGCTGGCCCTGTACGTCTGCTACGAGCTCCACTACCAGGGGTTCCACGGGGTCGATCCGGCCTGGGAGTGGGACACCGGCCTGCTGGCGCTGCGCGCCCGGCTGGAGGCGGCGTTCCTCGCGGCGCTGCGCGGGGCGGTGGGCGATCCGGGCCCGCTGGACGGGGTGGTCGCCGATCTGCTCGTGGAGTCGCCGGACGGCACGGGGCCCTCGTTCCACCTGCTGGAGCGCGGCGAGCGCTGGCAGGCCCGGGAGTACCTGGTGCACCGGTCGCTCTACCACCTGAAGGAGGCCGACCCGCAGCTGTGGGCCGTCCCGCGGCTGCCGCACCCGGCCAAGGCCGCCCTGATGACCGTGCAGTACGACGAGTACGGGTCGGGGCGGCCCGAGCGGGCGCATGCGCTGCTGTTCGGGCGGATGATGGCCGACCTCGGCCTCGACACCCGCTACGGCCACTACCTGGACGCCGTCCCCGCCCCCGCCCTGGCGGTGGTCAACCTGATGTCGCTGTTCGGGCTGCACCGGGCGCTGCGCGGCGCGGCGGTCGGCCAGTTCGCCGCGGTCGAGATCACCTCCCCGCCGGGCGCGGCCCGGCTGGCCCGTGCGCTGGAGCGCCTCGGCGCCTCCCCGGAGGGCACGCTGTTCTACCGGGAGCACGTGGTGGCGGACGCCGTCCACGAGCAGTTGGTGCGGCGCGCCGTGCTGGAGCCGCTGGTGGCCGGCGACCCGGCGCTGGCCGCGGACATCGCCTTCGGCATCGCCGCCACCGGCGCGGTCGAGGACCGGTTGGCCGGGCATCTGCTGGACGCCTGGGGCCGGGGCCGCAGCTCGCTGCGGGCGCCGCTCGACGACGGCCCGCCGGCCTGACGGCCGTTCGTGCGAGGAGCCGGACCGTGTCCGACCGTCCCTCCCCCGGCAGCCGGCTGGACCGGCCCGCCCGGCTCGCCCGGCAGATCACCGCGGCGCTGGACGCGGCCGGCCACACCGTCGCCGCCGCCGAGTCCCTGACCGCCGGCGCGCTCTGCCAGGTGCTCGCCGAGGCACCTGGTGCCTCCGCCGTCCTGCGCGGCGGTGTGGTCGCCTACGCCACCGAGCTGAAGGAGGACCTGCTCGGGGTCGACGCGGCCCTGCTGCGCGAGCACGGCGCGGTGGATGCGGGGGTGGCCGCGCAGATGGCCGAGGGCGTCCGCCGGCTGACCGGGGCGTGGTACGGCCTGGCCACCACCGGCGTCGCGGGGCCGGCCCCGCAGGACGGTCACGACGTCGGCACGGTCTTCGTCGCCCTGGCCTCCCCGCACGGCACCAGCACCGCCCGGCCGCGCCACGACGCCCGGGACCGCGACGGGATCCGCCGCGCGGCCGTCCTCGCCGCCCTGGAACTCCTGCACGGCGTCCTCCGGCCGCCCGCCGACTGAGCCTCCGGCCGGTCGGGCCCGGCACCGATTGGGCTCGGGCGCGGCGGGCAGGCGCGCACCATGCTATTGATCACCCCGCCGGGCGTGTACCCGGCCCAGGGGGACACCCGGCTGCTCACCGACGCGCTGGAACGCGAGGCGCTCGACGGCCGGAGGGTCCTCGACCTGTGCACCGGCAGCGGGGCGGTGGCGATGGCCGCCGCCGCGCTGGGTGCCCGGGTGACGGCGGTGGACGTGTCCCGCCGTGCCCTGGCGGCCGCCGCCGCCAATCTGCTGCTCAACCGCCGCCGGGTGCGGCTGCGCCACGGCGATCTGCTGGCCCCGGTCGCCGGGTCCCGGTTCGACCTGATCACCGCGAACCCGCCGTACGTGCCCAGCCGGTCGGCGCCGCCCCGCCGCGGGATCGCCCGCAGCTGGGACGCCGGCGGCGACGGCCGTGCCCTGCTGGACCGGATCTGCGCCGACGCCCCGGCGCTGCTCGCGCCGGGCGGGGTGCTGCTCGTGGTGCAGTCGGCGCTGGCCGGCGTCCCGGCGACCTGTGCCGCGCTCGCCCGCGCCGGGCTGCGGGTCGGCATCGCGGCACGGCTGCGCCAGCCGTTCGGGCCGGTGATGACCGCCCGGGCCGGCTGGTTCGAGGAGCGCGGCCTGATCCCCCCGGGGCAGCGCGAGGAGGAACTGGTGGTGGTCCGCGGTGTCCGGCCCGTCTGAGCGCGCGCCGCGGCGGGTCACCGTCGCCGGGGACGGGCCGTTCCTGGTGGAGGGCCCGGTGGAGGTCGTCCTGCCGGACGGCACCCGGCGGGTGAGCGAGCGGCCGGTGGTCGCCCTGTGCGCCTGCCGGCGCAGCCGGTGCTTCCCGTTCTGCGACACCAGCCACCGCCGCCGGAGCCGGCCGCCGGACCCGCAGGTTTGAAGCCCGCCGCGCTGCCCAGAGGCGGTACACGGGTGCCACGGCGTCTTGCCCCCCTCGCCGTGGCACCCGACCCGCGGTGAGCGGGGCCGCCGGCCGGCGGCGGTCAGCGTCTGAGGGTGACGGAGGGGGCCATGCCGTAGGCGCGCCGGTAGGCCTCGGCGAAGCGGCCGGGGTGGGCGAAGCCCCAGCGGGCGGCGATCCCGGTGACGGTCAGTCCGTCCTGCGGCGCGGCGGCCCTGAGGTCGGCGTGCGCCCGGGCGAGCCGGACGCGGCGCAGGTACGCCAGCGGGGTGCACCCGGCGTACCGGCGGAAGGAGTACTGCAGGGCCCTGGGCGTGACGCAGGCCGCCGCGGCGACGGCCGCCAGGGTGAGGTCCTGGTCGGCGTTGTCGTCGATGAAGGCGACGGCGCGGCGCAGGGTCGCGGGGGTGGCGTCGCGGCTGTCGGCGGGTACCGGGTCGGTGCGGGCGTTGTGCGGCAGGGCGGCCAGGGTCGCGGTGGCGAGGTGCTGGGCGGCGCTGGACACCAGCAGGTCGGACTCGCAGGCGGCCGGGTTGTCGAGGACGCCGTCGCGGAGGTAGGCCACGGCGGCGGTGAGCTGGCGGTTGGCCTCGGGCGTGACCGCGCGGGGGCCGGTCAGCCGGACGGGTCCGCCGCCCGCGGGGACGGCCGGGGCGGCGTCGGCGAGCAGCGCCGGGTCGAACATCGCGATGGTGTAGCGGGCCGAGCGGACCTCGCCGCGGTACGGGCGGTCGGGCGGCGCGATCAGGAAGGTCTCCCCGGTGCCGAAGACCTCTTCGCGGCCGTCGGTGAGGTCGACGATGGTGCCCGCGTGCACGGTGATCAGGCACACCTTGCCGAGGCTGCCCGCGTCGTAGCCCATGGTGTAGCCGAAGGACAGGCGGTCCACCGACAGCGGGCCGACCGCGCGCCGGCTGATCCGCACCCTCGCGTCCTCGACCGGCCCGCCGATCCGCATCGGCGTGTAGGCGGACGAGAGGAACTCCTCCGTCGCGTCCAGGCTCGCGCTGTCGAACAGGAACGACTCCATCTCCACCACCAGACTCGGGCCCCGGACCTTCGACGCTACGCCGGTCGGCCCGCACCCGGGGCCACCGCCCCCGCGACACGGCGCACCCGGTCGCGGGGCGGGCACGAGGACGGCGGCGGGGTCAGGAGGCCGCGGGGACGGCCGCCATGGCGTCGAGCACCTCCCGGTCGGAGGGCGGACGGAAGTCCTCGTACCAGTCGCCGACGTCGTGCAGGTACCAGGACCGGTGCGGGCAGACCAGTTCGTCGGCCACCGGCTGCACGGCGGCGGTGGCGCGGGCGGCGCTCACCGGCGCGGCCATGATCAGCCGGGCCGGCCGCTGCTCGCGCAGGCGGCGGAGCGCGGCCCTCGCGACGACGCCGGTGGCGAGGCCGTCACCGACGAGGATGACGGTGCGGCCCCGGACCCGCGGGAACGGCCGGTCCGCGCGGTAGAGCGCCTCGCAGCGGTCCACCTCGGCCCGCCCGTCGGCGACCTCGCCGGCCAGCCGCTGCTTCGTCAGGCCCATCGTGCGCAGCGCGTGCTCCTGCCACTGCGGCGGCGCGCCGGGCAGCAGCGCGCCCACCGGGACCTCGGGGTTGTCCGGGGCGCGCACGAGCCGGGCGACGAGCACGTCGAACTGCGCCCCGAGGACGGTCGCCACGGCCGCGCCGACCGGCACGCCTCCGGGCGGGAGGGCGAGCACCAGCGGATCCGGCGGTACGCCGCCGAGCTGTCTGCACAGCACCTCGGCGAGGTCGCGGCCCGCCTGCTCGCGGTCGTGGAAACGCATGCCGTCCACCTTCTGCCGTCCGTTCCGTCCCCCGGTCGGTCCTTCGCGGCGTCGTCTACCCGCTGTGACGGAAGCCACCGGGCCGTCCGGGGGACGTCCGCCGGACGGCACGTGTGCACCCGGCCGGACGGGGCACCCGCCGGTCATGGCCCGCACCGGGCGGGCCCCTACCGAGGAGGCGGCGATGGCAGGCCACGGCGGCGACGTCATCAAGGAACTCGAGACCGACCACCGCGAGGTCGAGGAGCTCTTCGCGCAGATCATGCAGGCCACCGGGGAACACCGGAAGTCGCTGCTCGACGAGGTGACGATCGAGCTCGTCCGGCACTCCGTGGCCGAGGAGGCCTACCTGTACCCCGCGGTCCGCGAGCACGTGGGCGGCGGCGACGCGATGGCCGACCGCGAGGTCGAGGACCACGCGAAGGTCGAGCGGCTGCTCAAGGAGATCGAGGGCAAGGACGCCGACGACCCCCGGCTGGACACCCTGGCGACCACCCTGGTCGACGAGGTCACCTCGCACATCCGCGACGAGGAGCAGAACCTCTTCCCGGCCCTGCGCGCGGCCTGCAGCCAGGCCGACCTGGAGGTGCTGGGCAACCAGGTGCGCCGCTCCAAGGCGACCGCACCGACCCGGCCGCACCCCGGCGCGCCCTCCTCGCCGGCCGCCCGCAAGGTGCTGGCCCCGGGCGTCGGCCTGATCGACCGGGTGCGGGACTACGTGTCCGACCGCGGCGCGGCGTGAGGAGGAGACCGTGAGCATCCGGCGCCGGGCGTACCCGCAGGCACACCCCGAGGAACACCCCGAGGCGCGCCGCGGCCGGGCCCGACGGGACGACCGCGGCACCGGGCCGTCGGAGCGCGGAGGCGACCGGGAGCGGGCCGCCGACCGGGAGGGCGCGGGCAGCAGCACCGCGCCCTCCCCGGCGGCGGGCCGCGACGACGACGGACCGGAGCCGCCGGCGGCCGACACCGCAGCGCCCTGACGGCCGTCCGGGCACCGGACGGGGTGCCGCCTACGGTGTGCCGGGGAGCCGGACCGTGACGAGGAGGCCGCCGGCGGGGCGCGCGGCGAGGTCGAGCGTCCCGCCGTGGGCGCGGACGATGCTGTGCACGATGGCCAGGCCGAGGCCGGCGCCCTCGTGCTCGTCGGTGCGGACGCGTTCCGCGCCGCGCCGGAAGGGTTCGGTGAGGGTCGGCAGCAGGTCCGGCGGGAGCGGGCGGCCCGTGTTCTCGACCCGCAGCACGCTCGTGCCGCCCTGCGTCCCGGTGTGCACCGTCACGGTGCCGCCGGCGGGCAGGTTGTGGACGACGGCGTTCTGGACGAGGTTGGTCGCCACCCGCAGCAGGAGTTCCGCGGAGCCCCTCGTCCGGGCCGCCCCGCCGGTGACCTCCAGCGTGGTCCCGCGCCGTTCGGCGAGCGGCAGCAGCGTCTCGGCGGCCTCCTCCGCCACCAGGGAGAGGTCGACGTCCTCGCGGGGGAGGTTGCCGCGGTCGGCGCGGCCGAGCAGCAGGAGGGCCTCGGTGAGGTCGATCGCCCTGGTGTTGACGGCGTGCAGGCGTTCGACGACCTCGCCCGGGTTCCGCGCCGGGTCCTTGCGGGCGACGTCGAGGAGCGTCCGCGTGATCGCCAGCGGGGTGCGCAGTTCGTGCGAGGCGTTCGCGGCGAACCGCTGCTGCTCGGCGACGTGGGACTCCAGCTGGTCGAGCATCGAGTCGAAGGTGTCGGAGAGTTCGCGGAACTCGTCCCGCCGGCCCTCCATGCGGATCCGGTGGGACAGCGAGCCCTGGCCGGCCGTCCGTGCCGCCTCGGTGATCCGGGTGAGCGGAGCGAGCATCCGGCCCGCGAGGATCCATCCGCCGACGAGGCCGAACACCAGGAGGAAGGCCATCGCCCCGGCCGCGGCGGGGGCGAAGGTGTGCACCAGGAGGTAGCGGTTGGGCGACACCCCGAGCAGGCCCCGGCTGTTGTCGGGGACGTAGCGCAGCAGGTACAGCCACACCACGCCCAGCAGGAGGGCACCGGCCACGACGAGGAACCCGACGTAGCTGAGGGTGAGTTTGAGTCGGGCGCTCAACCCGGGCCGTCCGTTCACGGGCGGGTGGTGTCCGTGCCGGTGTCGATGCGGTAGCCGACGCCGGGCACCGTGGCGATGATCCACGGCTCGCCGAGCCGCTTGCGCAGCGCGGAGACGGTGATGCGGACGGCGTTGGTGAGGGGGTCGGCGTTCTCGTCCCAGGCCCGCTCCAGCAGCTGTTCGGCACTGACGACCCCGCCGTCGGCGGCGACCAGGACCTCCAGCACCGCGAACTGCTTGCGGGTCAGCGCGACGTGCCGGCCGTCGCGGAAGACCTCCCGGCGGAAGGGGTCGAGCCGCAGGCCCGCGATCTCGCGGACCGGCGGCCGCAGGTGCGCGCGTCGGCGGTCGAGCGCCCTCAGCCGCAGGACGAGCTCCCGCAGGTCGAACGGCTTGGTGAGGTAGTCGTCGGCGCCGAGCCCGAACCCGGACGCCTTGTCGTCGATCCGGTCGGCGGCGGTGAGCATGAGGATCGGGATGCCGCTGCCGGAGGCGACGATGCGCCGGGCGACCTCGTCGCCGGAGGGGCCGGGGATGTCCCGGTCGAGGATCGCGAGGTCGTAGGAGTGGACGCCGAGCAGCTCCAGGGCACGGTCGCCGTCGCCGGCGACGTCGGCGGCGATCGCCTCCAGCCGGAGACCGTCCCGGACGGCTTCGGCCAGGTGGGGCTCGTCCTCCACGATCAGTACGCGCATGCCGGAAGCCTAAGCCGCGACCGGCGCGGGGCGGGACGGGTCCGACGGCGCCCGGTCCGCGGTGCACCACCGGCGGCGCGAGGCGAGGCCGGCCAGCCCGGCGCCGACGGCGTTGACCAGGACGTCGTCCACCGAGGACACCCGGTCCAGCTGCAGGACGTACTGCGCGGTCTCGACCAGGACGGAGCAGCCCGCCCCGAGCGCCAGCACCCGCGGCACGGACGCCAGGGCCGCGAACCGCATCGGCGCGAAGAAGCCCAGCGCCGCGAAGACCAGCAGGTTGCCGACGATCCCCAGCGGCCCCATCGTGACCAGGTCCCGCAGCGGCACCAGGCTCACCCGGGCGGGCACGGTGCCGGCGCCGCCGCCCGGCATCATGGTCATCCACACGAACGGCACCGTCCCGTGGACCATGCCGACCTCGGCCAGCGACCTCCGCCACGCCCGGCCGGCCCCGGCGGCACGCCGGCGGTGCGCCAGGGCCCACGCCAGCAGCACCGACAGCGGCAGTGCGACCAGGGTCATCAGCACCACACCGTTGAAGGTGTCGAAGCAGCCGTGCCACCGTCCGGCCATGCACCGCGGGGCGGACATCATCAGCGGCCGCCGGACGACGAACGCGCCGCCCGCCACGCCGAGGACCGCCAGGCCGAGGAGCGCGGCCCTGAGCGTGCGGCGAGGCGGTGCGGACGGGGAGGCGTCGAGGTTCATGCCCCCATTCGAGCCGGTGGGGCGTTGCGGCGGCGTATGCGGTTTTCGATACGCCCGCGATACACGCCCGCCCCACCGGCGGGAGCCGCCCTGCAGGACGTGCCTTCAAGGGGCGTGCGGACTCCCCTGTGCGGCATCCGTACGCCCGTGAGGACACGTCCTAGCGGTGGAGCGGGTGGTGGCCGTCCTTGTCGGCGGTGGCGGCCATCAGGAGGCCGCCGAGCATGGAGAGGTTCTTGAGGAAGTGGATCCGCTGCTGGGCGCGTTCGCCCTCGTCCTCGGCCTCCCAGAAGCGGTGGCCCGCCCAGGTGACCGGGAGGAGGGTGCAGGCGAGGACGGCCGCCGACAGCCGCGGCAGCTTCCCCGCCGCGAGGAGCAGGCCGGAGGCGGCCTGGACGCCGCCGTTGAGGCGGACGGCGTTGACGGTGCGGGCGGGTACCCCGGGCAGGTCGGACAGGGCGTCGACGACCGGCCGGGCGGCGGGTGCGAGGTGCTCGGGGCGCCGCACCGCGTCCGCCCCGCCGGCGATGAACATCGAGGCCAGCAGTGGGCGTGCACAGACTCTGACGACGGTCATGACAGGTGGCCTTCCAGCAGGGCGGCGGGCTCGACGTCGAACAGCTCGTGCGTTGCGGTCACCCGGAGGAGATGGGCCAGCTGCTCGCGCGGCTCGCTCAGCCGGAAGGCGATGCCGTCGGCGGCGGCCCGCTTCCGGGCGACGATCAGTTCGTTCAGGCCCGCGGTGGTGCAGAACTCCAGGCCGGAGCAGTCCACCACGACGGTGTGGGGCGCCGGGAGGCGGCTCAGCGCCTTGTCCAGTGCGGCGCGCAGCGTCTCGGTGCTGCCGGTGTCGGCCTCCCCGGCCAGCTGGACGACCCGCAGGCCGGGCGTGGGCGAGCGGTGGGTGACGTGGATGACGGGATGCACGGGAGCCTCCTCCAGGGGTGCGGGGCCGCCCGGTCCGGGGGCTCCCGCCCTGAATCTGTGCGCGCGCCTGCCCGGCCCGCGCCCCGGGAAACGAACGGCCGTCCCCGGCGTCGGCGGCGGAGCCCGGCAAACCGGTCGGACCGATCGGATCGTCACGAAGACGGAGGTTCTTCGTTTTCAGGACGCCGGAACCGTGCCGCTTCGCTCAGGGGGCTGTGGGAGGGCACCCGGATGGGCCAGTGTCGAAGTGGAGACCTCCCACCACGGGAGGTCCCGACGACGAGAGGAACGGACCGTGGGAACCGACCTCCGCGTGACCCGCCGCCCCGCCCCGCCGGGTGTGTGCAGGCTGGCCCTGGCGGGGCAGGTCGACATGGAGACCTCTGACGCCCTGGCCGAGGCCCTGGGCGGGGCGCTGCTGGAGGAGCCGGCCCCGGAGCTGCTCACGGTGGACTGTGCCGCGCTGGACTTCTGCGGCTCCGCCGGCCTGAACGAACTCCTCCGCGCCCGGCAGACCGCCCTGGCGGCGGGGATCGGCTTCCGCCTGGCCTCCCCCAGCCCGCAGGTGGTCCGCCTCCTGGAAGTGACCGAGGCGGACACCGTCTTCGAGATCGAACTCACGGATCCCTGCCGGTTCGAGGGCACCGTCTGCTGACGGCCGTCCGTCTCCGGTGTCATTCGAGCCGGCCCTGATCGACCGGGAAGCCGTTGACCCGGGGCATCGGCGGCAGCAGCTCGGCCCAGACGGTCTTGCCGCCGCCCACGGGCCGGTGGCCCCACCGCAGGGCGAGCCGCTCCACGATCCGGAGGCCGTGGCCGAAGGTCGCGTCGGGCCGGTAGGGGTGGAGGAGGACGGGCGGTGCGGCGTTCCCGTCCGTCACCGAGATGCTCAACCGCCGGCCGGCCCTGTCGAGGTCGAGACGGGTCGGCCCCGGGGTGTGCGCGCACGCGTTGGCGACCAGCTCGTCGGCCACCAGGAAGGCGTTCTCCCGGACGCGCCGGGTCTCGGCCCGGTCGCGGCCGGCCGGGTACCAGTCGTCGAGGGTCTGCTGGACGAAGGCCATCGCCGTCGCCAGCGCGTGGTCCTGCCCGGGACGCAGGTGGCGGACGCGGTGGTCCGGCAGCCCTGCGCGTTCATCGGTCATGGCGTCCTCCCGCCGGCCCCCGGGGTCCGGGGGTGCTGCTCAGGCGAAGATCCGCGCCACCATGAAGACCAGGACGCAGAGGACCAGCAGCCCGACGACCACCAGCGGCCACGGACCCCAGGCCTTGCGGAGTTCCGGCGGTTCGGGCACCGAGATGCCGGCCGTGGTGCTGGACTCGGCCGGCGGCGTCTCCTCGGGGGGTGCGGCTCGGACGGCCTGCGCGGCCGGCGCCGGGGACGTGCTCGCCAGTTCCCGCAGCGTCCCGGGCAGGTCCAGTTCGACGACGCCGGTACCGGGACCGGAGGCGCTCGCGTAGGCGAAGGCGCCGTCGTGCGTGAAGACGGCCATCAGTGAGCGTCCGGGACGGGTGAAGAGCAGGCGTTCGTTGCGCGTCCGGTCGCCGGGCTCGCGGCGCACCGCCCAGCCGAGTTCACCGGCCCGCTCGTAGAGTGCGGTCTGCTGCCGGCTGAGCGGCAGTCTTCGTACGACGGTGGCCATGACGGTGCACCCACTCCGGTCGGGCCGGCCGCGATCCGGCGCCTCGGGGGCTCGCGCCGCAATCGCCTGAATCAGTGCGTCTGCCCCCGGATCCCCGTCCCAATCCCGACACCGCGGCGGACTCCTGCGGGTCGGACGATCGGCTCCGCGCTGCGCGGCCGGCCGAGCTGCCGCGTGGCGACGACGGACCGGACGGTGCCGTCCGCCTCGATCCCGGCGCGCACCGTGCCCGACTCGTCGGTGTACACCTCGGCACCGCTGACGCCCCTCGCGCCGGTGGCGATCACGGTGACTCCGGTCGGCGACCCGTCGAAGACCGGCCGGTACCGCTTGGACCTGTGCATGGCACACCTCCTCGTCTCCGCGGCCCCGGGTGGGGCCGGTGACGGGTGCCCGACCCGGACGGGCCGGGGCGCCGAACGGCCGGGCCTCAGTTCAGCAGGCCGGCCGTCTCGTCGGTGACCATGCGGACGAGGCCCTTGCGGCCGGTCTGCCGGAGCTCGCGGCGCTGGCGCACCGCGCCGTTGCCCTCGGCGAGCAGGCGGTGCAGGCCCTCCTCGACACGCTCCAGATCCCCGTCGGCCGTCAGCTCCGGCCCCACGCAGGCGAGGAGCGTCGCGGCAGCCTCGGCAGCCGGCACCAGACTGCCGGTGGCGGGGTCGGGCAACCGTTCGGCGAGGCCGTGCCGGGCGGCGTACCAGGCGGCGGTCTGCAGGAACTCGGGAGGGGCGGGCGGCACGGCCGCGGCCCGGCGGGGATCCAGCGCACGGGCGGCCAGGGCACGGACGAGCCCGGCGAGCAGCACGGCCTCGTCCGCCCGCAGCTGGACGTCGGTCGTGCGGACCTCGACGGTCGGGTAGCGCTCGGAGAGCCGGGCCTGCCAGTAGACCTGCGCGGTGTCGCGGATCAGTCCGGTGGCGACCAGCCGGTGGATCCGCCGGTCGTAGTCGGCGCCGTCCGCGAACGACGGGGGCACACCGCTGACCGGCCAGCGGCCGAAGACGACCGTGCGCCAACTGGCGAAGCCGGTGTCCCGGCCCCGCCACAGCGGCGAGTTGGCGCCCAGCGCGGTCAGCACGGGCAGCCACGGCCGCAGCCCGTTGAGCACGGCCACGCCCTCCGCCCGGCCCGGCACGCCCACGTGCACGTGCATGCCGTTGATCAGCTGTTCGTCGGTGAGGGCGGGCGCGTCGCGGCGCATCCGGCGGTAGCGCGCCGAGGGGGTGACCGGCACCGGGAGCCGGTCGGTGAACGGGGCCGAGCCGCAGGCGGCGAGCCGGCAGCCGCAGGCCTCGGCGGCACCGGTGAGGCAGTGGCGCAGCCGCAGCAGGTGCCCGCCGAGTTCGTCGAGGCTCCGGCAGACCGGGGTCGCCACCTCCAGCTGGGCCTGCAGCAGTTCGCGCTGCACCTCGCCGTGGGTCACCGCGGGATGCAGCCCGGCCTCGGCCAGGACGCGGGCGGCACGCGCCACCGGCACCCCCGTGGCCGGGGAGATCAGGAGGTACTCCTCCTCCACGCCGATGGTGAGCACGTGCGGCGGCTACCCGTGGTCGCCGAGGGTCAACCGTGCTTCTCCCCAGGGGCGCGTGGGGTCGCCGCGGCTCGGGTTCCGTCAGGAGCGGCGGGGGGCGGCGACGTGCCAGCCGCCGACGTCGACGAGGCCGAGGGCGTGGCACACGGCGGAGTGCGGGCCGGTGAGCCGGAGTTCGATCCCGCGGGCGGCCGCCGCGTCGAGCGCCTCGCGCAGGACGGCGATGCCCGCGTCGGAGCACCGGGCGAGGGCGCCGAGGTCCACGGTGACCGATCCGCCGGGCGGGCAGTGGCCGACCTCGCTGAGCAGTGCGTGCCGCAGCACGGACACGCCGGCACTGTCCTGGGCCCCGGCCGCGACCAGGTGTCCGCGGCGCCGCGGCGCGGCGCCGCCCGTCCGCCCGCGGGGCGAAACCGCCGCCGCGTGGGCGGGGCGTGCCGGGGGGAGGAGTGGGCTGGTCACAGCACCAGTGTGGACCTCGCGGACGGCGAAGTCAGCCCCCGGAACGAAACCCGCAGGTGAACGGCCGCTGCCGGCTCAGGCGGTCGCGCCGAGGTCGGCGGGATCCGGGCGGGTGGCGGGCCGGCGGACGACGACCGAGGGCCTGCGCCCGAACCTCGCCTCGCCCGGCGCGAGGGCGGCGAGGTCGTCGAGGAGTTCGCCGAGTGCGGCGAGGAGGGCCCGCTCGTGGCGCGTCTGCTCCTCGGCGGGGCGCTGCGCCGCGGTGTTGCGGGGGTGTGGAAGGTTCGGCACGGCGGACTCCTCACGGGTCGGCGGGTGTGGGGCTCTCAGGCGAGTTCGGGGTGGCCGAGGAGCTCGGAGAAACCGGCGGGCAGTTCGGTCACGAGGGCGTCGAGTTCGCTGTCGTCGACGGCCTCGGCCACGGTCCGCAGGACGGCGGAGGCGTCCACGGCGGCCTCGTCGACGGTGGTGTCCCGTGCTGCGGCGAGCCGGCCGAGGAAGCCTTCTGCGGTCCAGCGGGCCGCTTCGGTGTCCGATTCGGGGAGCACCAGGTGGCCCAGTTCTTCGGGGAGTTGGTCGGCCAGGGCCTCGGCGGAGGCCGTGCCCAGCAGTTCGCCGAGCAGGCCGAGCACGGTGGTGACGGCCTCGTCCGTGCCGTCGTCCTCGTAGCCGCCCGTGTCGTGCACCAGGCGGAGGAATTCCTCGTGTTCCATGACACGTCCCCTCGTGCGTCCGGACGGACGGTGGTCAGCCGGAGTCGGACGGGTCCTCGTCCTCGGTCTGCCGGCCCTCGGGTTCCTGTTCGGCCACCGGGGCGCCCGCCCGTACGGTCTTCACGGTCGGTGTCCGCCGGTCGTCCCGGTCGCCCCGTTCGCCCTTGTCGTTGCGGTCGTCGTGGTGTTCGTCGGCGTGATGGCCGGGCACTCCCCCGGCGCCGCCCTGCGGGATGTCCTCCATGGCTCCTCCTCGGGTGGTTCGGTCGCGGAGTACCGGTCTCGCCTGCCCGGCTGCCGAGCCGGCAAAACGCCGTCCGGTGCGCGTCGGCCCGGCGGATCCGGGTTTCGCCCGGGCCGGGTCGGCAAGAAGCCCGACAGCCCGTCCCCCGACGGAGCCCGACAAGGTGTCCCGGACGGATGGCCAGCCGCCCGGGACGGTCGGACCGGTGCCGGACGCGGCCCCGTCCACGGACGGCCCGCCGGCAGCGGTGCGAGGAGGTCCGCCAGGCCGGCGCGGACCGGCGACCACAGGAGGTCCCAGCGTGACCGCACCCGGTGTCTCCCGCTCCGACCCGACCACCCCCTCGACCGCCCCGGCAGCGGGCGGCGACGGCGGCCAGGACCCGTCCCAGGGCATCCTGGAGGCGACCAAGCAGGTGGCCCGGCTGCTCAAGGCGAGCGGCCACCGCTTCGCGCTCGCGGGCAGTGTCGCCTCCTACGCGCACGGGGTGCCGCGGCGGACGCTGCACGACACCGACTTCTGCGTGCTCCGCGACGAGATCGAGGCCGTCACCGAGGTCCTCAACGGCTCGGGGATGGAGGTCTGGTCGCCGCCGGAGGACTGGCTGGTCAAGACCGAGTTCCAGGGGCAGCAGATCGACCTGATCTTCTCGCTCTCCGACCGGCCGGTCAGCGCCGAACTGCTGGAACGGGCCGTCGCCCGGCCGGTGGACTCGGTGTGGATGCCCGTCCTGGCGCCGACGGACCTGATGGTCAGCCAACTCACCCCGTTCTCCGAGCACCACTGCGACTTCGGCCGGGTGCTGCCGCTCGCGCGGACGCTGCGCGAGCAGATCGACTGGGCCGAGGTCCGGTCCCGCTGCAGCGGGCTGCCCATGGCCGAGGCCTTCCTCTACCTGCTGGAACGGCTCGACGTGATCGGGCCGTCCGGGGAGGAGACACCGTGAACACCGTCGAACCCGGGTCGGGCGCCGACAGCTCCGGGCCCGCCGAGTACCGCGCGGCGCGGCTGCAGGAGCGGCTCGCCGCCGGGCCCTACGCCGAACTCGCGCTGCGGATCGAGTTCCGCGGCGACGCCGTGCTGGTACGGGCCGTGGCGGGCAGCGCGGCCTGCCGCAGCTACCTCCTGGACGCCGTGGCGGAGGAGTTCGCGGGGCTGCGGGTGCACACCGACATCGTGCTCTCGGACACGGGTGTGCCGGACCGTCCGGAGGCGGTGCGATGACCGGCGCAGCCGTACCCGGCGGTGCGGTGTCCGGGCCGACCGCCCGGATCGCCGCCGTCGGGGACATCCACCTCGCGCCGGACGCCGCGGGCCGCTACCGCCCGGCCTTCCAGCGCCTCGGCGGGCTGGCCGATCTGCTGCTGCTCGCCGGTGATCTGACCCGGCACGGCACGGTCGCCGAGGCCCGGACGGTCGCGGCGGAGGTGGCCGGCCTGGACGTGCCGGTGATCGCCGTCCTCGGCAACCACGACCACCACGACGGCTGCCCGGGCGAGGTGGCGGAGGTGCTCCGCGAGGAGGGTGGGGTCACCGTCCTCGAGGGCACCACGGCCAGGGTCTCCGTCGACGGCATGCGGGTGGGGGTGGCGGGCACCAAGGGCTTCGGCGGGGGTTTCGCGGGGCGCTGCGGCTCGGAGTTCGGCGAGGACGAGATGAAGGCGTTCGTCCGGTACTCCCGGTCGCTCGCCGACGGGCTGCGCACGGCCCTGGCCGACCTCGACGACTGCGACCTGAGGATCGCCCTGACGCACTTCTCCCCCGTGCCGGACACGCTGGCCGGCGAGCCGCCGGAGATCTACCCGTTCCTGGGCAGCTACCTGCTGGCGGAGGCCATCGACGGGGGCCGGGCGGACCTGGCCGTCCACGGCCACGCGCACGCGGGCACCGAGCACGGCATGACGGCGGGTGGGGTGCCGGTGCGCAACGTGGCGCAGCCGGTCGTCAAGCACGCCTTCGCCCTGTACGAGCTGCACCCGGCCGGGACGGCCGGGTGCTGAGGCTCTTTCGGTTCACGTTCGGTCACGCCGTGGTGGTCGGGGCCGCGAAGACAGCGGAGTCGGGAGCGGCACGGTCGACGCCCTGTCAGTACGGCAGCGGTCGGCCGGACGGGGTCCGCAGGTCGATCGGGGGCCGCGGGCGGCCGCGGCCGGGCTTGGGGGCAATCCGGATCCTGGCCATCACCCTCACCTCCTCGCTTCGGGCCTGCCGGGCGTCTGCCCGGGACGAACGTTCCCACGCCTCCAACTGCCCTGCGGGAAAAGCCCCGGGCGGACCCGAAGGGCTCCACCTCATGCACGTTCTGCAGTTCACCGCCGAGTCGTCCGCGGACGGGGTCGTCGAGCGCGCCCGGCTCCTCGTGGCCGGCGGCTTCCACGTCGCCTGCGGCGGTGCCGGTGTCCGGCCCTCTCGGATCCGGACGCCGGCACCGCCGGGCTCACCGCTCGTTGCGGTCCCTGCCCTGCCCCGCGGCCATCCGGCGGCGGATCACCATGAGGTCCAGCGCGGCGATGCCGGCGAAGGCCAGGCAGAGCAGCGCGAAGACGGCGAAGGTGGTGCGGTTCGGCGCGACCCCCGTGCCGGCCGTCCCGGCGAGGACGGCGAAGGCCACCGTGCCGACCGCGAAGAAGCCGAGGAAGACCCGCGAGAGCAGGCGCCTCAGCTCCAGGTCGGTGCGGGCCGTGACCGGTTCGGTGCCGCGGCGCACCGGACCCTGCGGCCACCACTGCGGTGAGGTGCGGCCCGGTCCGTGCGGGGCGTGCGGGAAGTCGTGCCGTTCCCCGGGCCTTCGGTCGCCGTCCGGGGTGTGCTTCCGGCTGTTCATCGGGGGCTCCTTGCGGCCGCTGGTTCCACTCCGGCGGCTGCCCGCTGCGGGCGCGGCCACGCGGCGCGGAACGGGCTGATTCCGGACGGCCGTGGCGGGCAGGCGCGGGAAGAACGGAAGGAGAGCGCCATGACCGCCGACCGCACCCTCACCGCTCCGATCGAACCCGGCACCGACCTGCGGCAGGTCGCCGAACTCGCCCAGCAGCTACGGGTCGACTCGGTGCGGGCGAGCACCGCGGCGGGCTCGGGCCATCCGACGTCCAGCCTGTCGGCCGCCGACCTGATGGCCGTCCTCATGGCGCGCCACCTGCGGGCGGACTGGCTCGATCCCGGCAACCGGGCCGCCGACCACCTGGTCTTCTCCAAGGGGCACGCCTCACCGTTGCTGTACGCGATGTTCCGGGCCGCCGGGGTGATCGGCGAGACGGAGCTGCTGACCACCTACCGCCGCATCGGCGCCCGGCTGCAGGGCCACCCGACGCCCGTGCTGCCCTGGGTGGACGTGGCGACCGGCTCGCTCGGCCAGGGCGTGGCGTACGGGGTCGGCATCGCGCTGGCCGCCCGCGACCTGGACGGGCTGCCCTCGCGGGTGTGGGTGCTGTGCGGGGACAGCGAGATGGCCGAGGGCTCGGTGTGGGAGGCGCTCGGCGCGGCCGGCCGGCACCGGCTGGGCAACTTCACCGCCGTGGTGGACGTCAACCGGCTCGGCCAGTGCGGGCCGACCGAGTTCGGCTGGGACACCGAGGCGTACGTCCGCCGGGCGGAGGCCTTCGGCTGCCGCGCGGTCGCCGTGGACGGCCACGACCTGGAGGCCGTCGACCGGGCGCTGGCCACCGCGGCGGACGGCCGGGCCCCGACCGTGGTGGTCGCGCGGACGGTCAAGGGCCGGGGCGTGTCCGAGGTGGCGGACGCCGACGGCTGGCACGGCAAGCCGCTGCCCGAGGACCTGGCCGCCCGCGCCGTCGACGAGCTCGGCGGGGTGCGGCAGCTGACCGTGCGCGGTCCGCGGCCGCCCGACGCGCCGCGCCGCAGGTCCACAGGGGTCAGGTCCCCGGTGGAGCTGCCGCGCTTCGAGCGGGGCGAGGAGGTCGCCACCCGCTCCGCCTTCGGCAAGGCGCTGGTCGCGCTGGGCGCGCGGCCGGAGACGGTCGTGCTGGACGCCGAGGTCGGCAACTCCACCCACACCGGGGACTTCGCGGAGGCGTACCCGGAGCGGTTCTTCCAGAACTTCATCGCCGAGCAGCAGATGGTCGCCACCGCCGTCGGCATGGCGGTGCGCGGCCGCCACCCGTACGCCGCCACCTTCGCCGCCTTCCTCACCCGGGCCCACGACTTCATCCGGATGGCCGCGGTCTCGCA
The DNA here is from genome assembly GCF_040683455.1 of Kitasatospora sp. NPDC093679. Taxonomy (NCBI): domain Bacteria; kingdom Bacillati; phylum Actinomycetota; class Actinomycetes; order Kitasatosporales; family Streptomycetaceae; genus Kitasatospora; species Kitasatospora sp. NPDC093679. Next base: position 3,285 of record NZ_JBFBDW010000023.1, on the reverse strand, counting down.
GGCCACCCTGACGCTGTGCGGCACCCACTGCGGCGTGGAGATCGGCGCCGACGGGCCGTCCCAGATGGGCCTGGAGGACCTGGCGATGATGCGGTCCGTGCACGGCTCCACGGTGCTCTGCCCGAGCGACGCCACCTCGGCCGCCGCGCTCACGGCCGCCGCGGCCGACCTCGACGGCATCTCCTACCTGCGGGCCACCCGCGGTGCCTACCCCGTGCTCTACGGGCCCGAGGAGTCCTTCCCGGTCGGCGGCTCCAAGACGCTCCGCAGCAGTGCCGAGGACACCGTCACCCTGGCCGGGACGGGCGTGACCGTCCACGAGTGCCTGGCCGCCGCCGACCTGCTCGCCGAGGAGGGCGTCGCCGCCCGCGTCCTCGACCTGTACTCGGTGAAACCGGTGGACGGCCGGGCGCTGGCCGCGGCCGCCGACGCCACCGGACGCCTCGTCGTGGTGGAGGACCACCACCCGGAGGGCGGCCTCGGCGAGGCGGTGCTCGGTGCCCTCGCGGAGCACCGGCGCTGCCCGGCCCTCGCCCACCTGGCGGTGCGGATCCTGCCCGGCTCCGGCACCTCCGCCGAACTCCTGGACGCCGCCGGCATCTCCCGCGGGCGGATCGCCGACGCCGCCCGGCGCCTGTGACCGGCCGGGCCGGAGGGACGGCGCCATGACCCTGCAGCACCCTGCCGAGAAGGGCGAGGACGGCCGCCGCGGCCGGTTCGAGCGGTTCGCCGAACTGGCGTCGAACTTCACCGCCTCGCCGCTCTTCGCCGGCCTGTGCCTGCTGCTGGTGGCGGCCTTCGTGGCCGTCCACGCGGCCGGGCTCGGCCCGGAGTGGCAGCTCGTGGTGGGCGACACGATGACCGCCGTCACGCTGCTGCTGCTCGCCATGCTCAAGAACTCGGAGCGCCGTGCCGAGCACGCCATCCAGCGCAAGCTCGACGCCATCGCCGAAGCCCTCCTCGAACTCCAGGAGGACGAACCGGGCGAGGCCCACGACCGCCTCCGCGAAGCCGTCGGCATGGAGGAGCGGCTGTAGGCGGGACATGCCCTCCCGGGCCGCCCCGCGGGGGCGGCCACCGATGTGCCCACGCGGCCAACGCGCCGACGGCACGATGCCACCGTTTGCCCACGGAGGACCTCACAATGAGTCACATCCCGGTGACAGGAGGACCTCATGACCATGATGCTCGTCAAGGGCCACTACCAGATCAAGAACTTCGAGCCGGACGGCGACACCGTCCACTTCCTCCCCGACGACCCCGGCTTCTGGCTCGAACTGCCCGGCGAGCACAAGATCGAACGGGACGTCCACGGCGGCGCCGCCCTCCGGCTCGACGGCATCGACGCACCGGAGACCCACTACCAGGGGGTCGGCCCCGACTTCGTCCACCAGCCGCTCGACCTGGGAGCCCACGCGGCCCGGAACGCCCTGCTGACCTGGCTGGGCTTCACCGACGTCACCCGGGGAGCGGACGAGCGGGTCACCTCCGCCACCCCGGAGACCGTCCCCGGGTTCGTCCTCGCCACCGGCGCCGACGCCTTCGGCCGCTGCATCGCCATGGCCGGCCGGGGCACGCCGATCCCGGACGCCAAGAGCGGAACGACCATCAAGGTCGACGTGCCGCTCCTGCACCAGACCGCCAACCACGAACTGCTCGCCCGCGGCCTGGCCTACCCGACGTTCTACTCGAACCTGCCCAAGGAACTGCGCCTCGACATGGCCGCCACCGCCCGCGGGGCGCAGGCCGCGAAGGCGCCCGGCAGCGTCTGGGCCTACGACGCCACCAACAGCGGCGCCAAGATCGAGGACCTGAGCTCGCTCACCGAGCACACGGTCATCCTGCCGAAACTCTTCCGACGCCTGGCCGACTACCTGCGCCTCTTCGGTCCCTCCCTCGACTCCCTCCCCGCCTACCTGGCCGGCGCGGACGACGAATTCTTCCTCTCCGAGCAGCGGACCTCCACCAGGGGCCTGCAGCGCGTCATCGACATCAACGACAGCACGATCAAGCTGCGCCCCGCCGTCGAGGACATCGTCTTCGTCGAGAAGTGAGCCCGACGGGTGCGGCCACCGGCGCTCCGGGCGCAGCACCGCGCTGACCAGCCGGTATTCACGGAGAGTCACCGGGCGGGGTCTCCGATGGGGCTTGTCTGCGCCGTGGTTGGGCGTAGCGTTGACTGTCAGTGGCGGAGTCCGTGATGAGAGCGTGGGCGCGCGGTGGATCGAGCACCGTCTCCGCCGCCGGCGTACGGGCGGCGCGGCGGGTGGGGGCCACGTCGCCCCGGGGACCACCCGCCGGGCCCGGGCGACTTCACCTGTCCGGGCGACCAGACCCTGGTGCCGGCTGACGTCACCTACACGGGCGTGAGCCTCGGCGACACCACCGACGGCGTCGCGGCGGCCGTCCCCGGCACCTTCGGCAAGGTCTTCGCGACCTTCCGCAAGCGACCTCCACCGCCGTCCGGCCGTCCCGGCGAGCACCACCGCCGTGACGGCCCGCGGACCTCCCGGCCCGTCCCACGGTGAAGGAGCCGGTCATGGCCGAATCGTTCTTCCACGCGGGTGGCGTCTACCGGCACGGCGGGGGCGGCACGGGTACCGGTGCGTGCCTGTTCGTCGTGGTGTACGTCGGGCGGGCGCCGGAGGGCTTCGGCCGCCCGGGCGGGACGGGCGACGTCGCGTTCGGTTGGCGCCGCGGCACCGCGCCGGACGGCACCGTCACCCCGCTGGGCTCCTACGCCACCGCCGACTTCACCGGCTGGCACGAGATCGACGACTCCGAACTCGCCGCCGCTCTCGGCGACACCCCGCTTCCCGTCCACCCCGTCCCACCGGCACGGCCCCGCCGGAGGCGGGCCGACTGACCTGCCCGCCGACAGGCGTCCCGCCGTCGCGGCCGCCCCGGGCACCCGCCCGTCGGGTCGGGCACGGCAGCGGACCCACCGTGAGGAGCCGCGGTCGTCCTGGCGCAACGGGTCGGCGGACGGCGCCCCGGACACCGAGCGGGCGACGGACGCGACGGCGCCGACCGGCCGTCAGGCGGAGTGCGGCCGTCCCCCGGCGGGCCGGCGCGGGCGGCCGGCCGCGCCGGACGGTGTCCCGGCCGATCGCGGTGGACTCCCAGCGGTCGGAAGCCGGTCACGGTGGCATTCCGCGAAGTGCTCCGGCAGCCCGTGACCGGGCAGGGCCGGCAGCCCCCGGCCGCGAGTCGGGCTGGGGGCTGCCGTGGTGGTGCGGGGTCGCTCAGAGGGCCTTGCCGTTGACGAACAGCGCGGCCGGGCCG
>NZ_JBFBDW010000022.1:0-119485 GCF_040683455.1 Kitasatospora sp. NPDC093679 | reverse complement strand
CATCAACAAGGACCCCGAGGCCCCGATCTTCGAGCTCGTCGACTACGGCGTCGTCGGCGACCTGTTCACCGTCCTGCCCCAGCTCACCGCCGAGGTGAAGGCCCGCAAGGGCTGATCCGAGGGCCGGTCGACGCACGGCGCACGAGGGCGCGGCACCCGGGAGACCGGGGGGCCGCGCCCTTCGCCGTACCCGCCTCCCCGCCCGCCCCGCGCCGGCCTTCGGGCGGCATTCCACCGGCCTTCCACCGGGTGTCCCGAGCCGTGGGACGTCCCCGCGTGCCGGCCCGGAAGGGCGCGTAGAGTCCGGACCATGGGACTGCTGACGGCACTTGAGGGCGGACACGGGGACCGGGGCGACGCGGTGGTGGTCGACGGCCGGGCGATGTCGTGGGAGGAACTGCTCGGAGCGGCCGGCGCGGTGGCCGAACGGGTGGCGGGGGCGCCCGCCCTCGCCGTGCTGGCCCGGCCGACCGTCGAGACGGTGGCGGCCGTGGTGGGCGGGCTGCTGGCCGGTGTCCCCGTGGTGCCGCTGCCGCCCGACTCCGGGCCGAAGGAGCGCGGCCACATCCTCCGGGACTCCGCCGCCGCGCTGCTGGCCGTCCCGCCGGGGGAGCAGGCGGAGGACGTCGAGACGGTGCCCGTGGACCTCGGCGCGCGCTCCGGCGCGACCTTCGCCGAGCCCGCGCCGGAGCGGCCCGCCTTCGTCCTCTACACCTCGGGCACCACCGGCGCGCCCAAGGGCGCGGTGCTCCCCCGCTCCGCCGTCGCCGCCGGCCTGGACGGCCTCGCCGACGCCTGGCGCTGGACGGCCGACGACACCCTCGTCCACGGGCTGCCGCTCTTCCACGTGCACGGGTTGGTGCTGGGGGTGCTCGGCGCGCTGCGCGCCGGCAGCCGCCTGGTGCACACCGGGCGGCCCACGCCCGGCGCGTACGCCGGCGCGCGCGGCAGCCTCTACTTCGGCGTGCCGACCGTCTGGTCGCGGGTGACGGCGGACGGCACCGCCGCACGGGCGCTGTCCGGTGCCCGGCTGCTCGTCTCGGGCAGCGCGCCGCTGCCCGTCCCGGTCTTCGAACGCCTCGCCGAGCTGACCGGCCACGAGCCGGTCGAACGCTACGGGATGACCGAGTCGCTGATCACCGTCTCCACCCGCGCCGACGGCGAGCGCCGCCCCGGCAGCGTCGGCCTGCCGCTGGACGGGGTGCGCACCCGGCTCGTCGGCGAGGACGGCGGCGAGGTCCCCGCGGACGGCGAGTCCGTCGGCGAGCTGCAGGTCGACGGGCCGACGCTGTTCGCCGGCTACCTCAACCGCCCCGACGCCGACGCGGAGGCCTGGACGGCCGACGGCTGGTTCCGCACCGGGGACGTCGCGGTGATCGGCCCGGACGGCTTCCACCGGATCGTCGGCCGGGCCTCCGTCGACCTGATCAAGAGCGGCGGGTACCGGATCGGCGCCGGCGAGGTCGAGGCCGCGCTGCGGGACCACCCCGAGGTCGCCGACGCCGCCGTGGTCGGCGTGCCCGACGACGACCTCGGCCAGGCCGTGGTCGCCTACGTGATCCCCGACGGGCCGGTCACCGGCGAGGGCCTCACCGACTTCGTCGCCGCGCGGCTCTCCGTCCACAAGCGCCCGCGGCGGGTCGTGCTGGTGGACGAACTGCCCCGCAACGCCATGGGCAAGGTCCTCAAGAAGCAGCTGCTCGAACGCGGCTGACCGCCCCGCCCGGCATGTGCCCGGTGGCCGGACGCCGACGCTTCCGGGCGCCGCCAGGCATGGGACGGCGGCCCGTACGGGTACCACCGGTGTGGCGCGGGGGCCGCAGCACGGACTCCCGCCGCCCGGTGCGTGGGGCACCGGGGTGGGCCGAGGGCAGGGGATGCTCTGTGATCGTCTGGGTCAATGGCACGTTCGGCGCGGGGAAGACCTCCGCGTGCCGGGAACTCGTGGAGCTCCTGCCGGGAAGCCTCCTCTTCGACCCCGAACTGGTCGGCGCCGGACTCTGCCGGCTGCTGCCCGCCGACCGGCTCGCCCCGGTCGCCGACTACCAGGACCTCCCCTCCTGGCGGCGCCTGGTGCCCGAGGTCGCCGCGGCCCTGCTCGCCGAGGTGCCGGGCCCGCTGGTCGTCCCCATGACGCTGCTGCGCGAGGACTACCGCGACGAGATCTTCGGGGCGCTCGCCTCCCGCGGGGTCGCCGTCCACCACTTCGTGCTGGACCCTGACGAAACGATCCTGCTGGAACGGATAGCCGCCCGGGACGAGTGCCCCGGCGACCCCGAACGCAGCGAGCGCGTCCGCCGCTGGTGCCTGGACCACCTGCCCGCCTACCGCGCGGCCAGACGGTGGCTCGGCCGTGACGCCCAGCTCGTCGACACCACCGGACTCACTCCCGAGCAGACCGCCCGCAGGCTCGCCCGGCTCGTCGAGGAGGGCACCGCACGCTGCCCGATCGTGCAGAGCGCCGACCCGACCGGCGACACCGTCGCCGCCGCCGTCCTGCTCTTCGACGAGCAGGACCGCGTCCTGCTCGTCGATCCCGTCTACAAGCCCGCCTGGGAGTTCCCCGGCGGAGTCGTCGAACGCGGCGAGGCACCGACCGACGCCGCCCTGCGGGAGACCGCCGAGGAACTCGGCCTGCACCTCGACGCCCACGCGCTGCGGCTGCTCGCCGTCGACTGGGAGCCCCGGACCGGCCCCCGCCGCGGCGGCCTGCGGCTCGTCTACGACGGCGGCCGACTCGGTGCCGAGGCCCGGCAGCAGCTGCGGCTGCAGGCCGACGAACTGCGCAGCTGGCGCTTCGTCACCCTCGACGAGGCAGCAGGGCTGCTGCCCGCCGCCCGGCTGCGGCGGCTCGCCGCCGCACTCGACGCGCGCGAGCACGGCGAACTGCGGTACCTGGAGGCGGGGCTGCCCGCCGCGGTCGGGGTCGCCACGGCCGGCTGACCGGGGGGTGCAGGGCAGTAAGGGGCGGTAAGGGGCAGGAAGGATATTGGGACGGGAGGCGGCGGGGGCGGGCCCGACCGCCTCCCGGTCGACGGGGAGGGCTGCGGACCGACGGTTCCATGATGGCGGGCCGGCGGGGGCGGGAGGGGTGGTACGCGGCGGGCGTGCAGGGGTGCGGGGTGGTGGGGCGGTCCCGGGGTGGGCGCGATTCCGCGGGTTCGCGCCATTCGGGTCGCGCGGTTCTCCCCCGGTTTTCGGCCGGGAGGTGCCCCCACGCGTCCCCGGGTACGCGGCTCCCGGGCCCCTCGCGGGGTGCGTGATCCGCACCCCGGCGGGGAGGATGGGGGGATGCCGTTCACGTTGAGCCATGTTGCGGCGGTGGTGCCGCTGATCGGGCGGGGGGACGGTCGGGTCTGGGTGGCGTCGGGGCTGGTGGCGGGGGCGATGGCGCCCGACGTGCCGTTCTTCGCCGACTCGCTGCTGCCGGGCGTCTACCGGTACGGGGCGCTCACGCACCGCTGGTGGGCCGTGCCGACCGTGGACGCGGGCATCGCGGCGGGGACGGCCGCGGTCTGGCACGGCCTGCTGCGCGGGCCGCTGACCGGCCTGCTGCCGGTGCCGGCGGAGGGGCCGCTGCCGCGCGGTGCCGCCGGGGCCGGGGCGTTCGTGCTGTCGGCGGCGGTCGGTGCGGCGAGCCACGTGGTCTGGGACTCGTTCACCCATCCCGGGCGGGCCGGGGTGCGGGCGTTCCCGGTGCTGGAACGGCCGGTGGCGGCCGGGCTGCCGCTCTGCACGGTGCTGCAGTACGGGACGTCGCTGCTGGGTCTGGCCGTGCTGCGGGCCCGGGTGCGCCGGGCGGCGCCGCCGCGGGCGCCGCAGCGGCGGCCGGCCGCGGTGGCGGGTCTGGTGGCGGCCACGGCAGCCGGCGCGGTGCACCGGCTGGCGCGGCGGCAGCGGTCGGTCGTCCCGGAGTTCTGCTTCGGCGCGGGCGCCGGTCTGGCGGTCGGGTCGGCGGTGTACGCGGCGCTGGTTGCGGCCCGCGGCCGGGTGCCGTCCGGTGGGACGGCACCCGGGGCGGGACGGCGGTGCGTCAGGCCGAGCGCAGCCGGGCGTAGGCGCGCAGGAACAGCGCCTCGGTGAGGGCCATCCGCTCCAGCTCCTCGGGGTCGACGCTCTCGTTGACCGCGTGGATCTGGGTGGTCGGCTCCTCGACGCCGATCAGGATGATCTCGGCCTGCGGGTAGAGGGTGCGCAGGGTGTTGCAGAGCGGGATCGAGCCGCCCTCGCCGGAGCTGACCATCGGGCGGCCGAACGCCTCCTGCATGGCCTCGCCCATCGCCTCGTAGGCCGGCCCGGTGGTGTCGGCGCTGAACGCCTCGCCGCCGCTGAGCAGGGTGACGGTGGCCTGCGCGCCCCACGGCACCGCCGCTTCCAGGTGGGCGACGAGCGCCTGCTGGGCGGCCTTGAGCTCGGTACCCGGCGGGATCCGCAGGCTGACCAGGGCCTTGGCGGCGGCCTGGACGGAGGAGGTGGCGCCGATCACCGGCGGCGCGTCGATGCCGAGGACGGTGACCGAGGGACGGGCCCACAGCCGGTCGGCGACCGTACCGGTGCCGGTCAGCCCGACGCCGTCCAGGACCTTCGCGTCGGCCCGGAACTGCTGCTCGTCGTACTGCACGCCCGGCCAGACCTGGTCGGCCGTCAGGCCGGCCACGGCGACGTCGCCGTGCTCGTCGTGCAGGGTGCCGAGCAGCCTCACCATGGCCTGCAGGGCGTCCGGGGCGGCGCCGCCGAACGCACCGGAGTGCAGGTTGCCGCCGAGGGTGGTGAGGGCGACCTCGACCACCGTCATGCCGCGCAGGCTGGCGGTGACGGTGGGCAGGCCGGGGGCGAAGTTGCCGGTGTCGCCGATGACGATCACGTCGGCGGCGAGCAGCTCCGGGTGCGCCTCGGCGTAGCGCTCCAGGCCGCCGGTGCCCTGCTCCTCGGAGCCCTCCACGATCACCTTCAGGGCGACCGGCAGACCGCCGTCGACCTCGCGGAGCGCCCGCAGTGCGGTGAGGTGCATGAGGATGTTGCCCTTGCAGTCGGCTGCGCCGCGGCCGTACCAGCGGCCGTCACGCTCCGTCAGCTCGAAGGGCGGGCTCTGCCAGGCGCTCTCGTCGAGCGGCGGCTGGACGTCGTAGTGCGAGTACAGCAGCACGGTCGGGGCGCCGGCCGGGCCGGGCAGCTCGGCGTAGACGGACTGCGTGCCGTCGGGGGTGTCCAGCAGCCGCACGCCGGTGAGTCCCTCGGCGGCGAGCGCGTCGGCGACCCACCGGGCGGCCTTCTCGCACTCCTCGACCGGGAACTGCCGGGGGTCGGCGACGGAGGGGAATGCGACCAGCTCGGCCAGGTCGGCCTTGGCGCGCGGCATCAGGGATCGGACGGCCGCCGCCAGGTGCTGCTGGGTCATCAGGTGTCTCCTGTTGACGAGGTGCGGGTGATTTGTCCGATCATAGGTCGACGCCTCGTCGTGGCCCGCGTCATCCCTGGTCGCGGCGGTGGCGGACGGGTCTAGGATGCGATCGTGACTGACACCGGTAGCTCCCTCGACCCGCACTCCGACGAGCACGAGGCCGTCGAGGCCGTTCCCGCGGCCTCCGGCCGGACCACCGTGGACCCGGAGGCCACCGGGCCCGACCCGCTCGGCGGCGTCTGGGACGTGGTCGTGGTCGGAGCCGGCCCGGCCGGCTCCTCGGCCGCGTACGCCGCCGCCGCCCAGGGCCGCCGCGTGCTGCTCCTCGACAAGGCGGAGCACCCCCGCTACAAGACCTGCGGCGGCGGCATCATCGGCCCCTCCCGGGACACCCTCCCGCCGGACTTCAAGCTGCCGCTGCAGGACCGCATCCACGCCGTCACCTTCGCGCTCGGCGGCCGCTTCACCCGGACCCGCCGCTCCAAGCGGATGCTGTTCGGCCTGGTCAACCGGGACGAGTTCGACCTGCGCCTGGTGCAGGCCGCCGAGCAGGCCGGCGCGGTGCTGGTCACCGGTGTGACCGCGACCGGCGTCGAGCAGGACGGCGACGGCCGCACGGTGTTCGTCACCACCGCCGACGGCCGCCGGATCGAGGCCCGCGCGGTGGTCGGCGCCGACGGCTCCGCCAGCCGGATCGGCCGCCACGTCGGCGTCTCCTTCGACCAGATCGACCTCGGGCTGGAGGCGGAGATCCCGGTGCCGGAGGAGGTCTCCCGGGCCTGGGCCGGCCGGATCCACCTCGACTGGGGCCCGCTGCCCGGCTCGTACGGCTGGGTGTTCCCGAAGACCGACTCGGGCACGCTGACCGTCGGCGTCATCTCGGCGCGCGGCGACGGCGAGCGCACCAAGCAGTACCTCGCCGACTACATCCGGCAGTTGGGCCTGTCCGGCTTCGAGCCGAGCATCGAGTCCGGCCACCTGACGCGCTGCCGCGCCGAGGACTCGCCGCTCTCCCGCGGGCGGGTGCTGGTGGCCGGCGACGCCGCCGGCCTGCTGGAGCCGTGGACCCGCGAGGGCATCTCCTACGCCCTGCGGTCGGGCCGGCTGGCCGGCGAGTGGGCGGTGAAGGTCGCCGAGGCCGACGGCAACGCGGACGTGCGGCGGCAGGCGCTCAACTACGCCTTCGCGATCAAGGCGGGGCTGGGCGTGGAGATGCGGGCCGGCAAGGTCATGCTCGGGGCCTTCGAGCGGCGTCCGCACCTGTTCCACGCGGCGGTCTGTCTGGTGAACCCCGCGTGGCGGGCCTTCGCCCGGACCACGCAGGGGCACACGACGTTCGCGCAGGTGATGCGGGAGCACCGCGCCGCGCGGAAGCTGGCGTCGGTCGCCGGGCGGTAGAGCCCTTCGGGAACGTGGGAAGGAGCGCGGGGACCTGCGCGACGGACTCGGGTGGGCCTGAATTCGTACAGCGGCCCACTCCCGGACTGCGCAGTTCCCCGCGCCCCTAGGGCTTGTCTGACGATTCCCGCCGCGCGCGCGACGCCGGGCTCCCGACCGGACGCACCGCCGCATCGCCCGAGTACGTCCAGTACGAGGCCGATACGGCGGCACGCCCGGTCGGGCGCCCGACGCCGCGCGCCGATGCGACGCGAATCGTCAGACAAGCCCTAGTGGCGTCCCCTGGCGGGAAGGCTCACTGCTTGAGGCCGGTGTCGACGGCGGTGATCAGGGTGCCGGACGGGGTGTCGCCGGACATCTCCCAGATCATCGTGCCGAGCAGGCCCTTGGACTTCAGCCAGGCGGTCTTCCTGGCGATCGACCAGGGGTCGTCGAAGGTCCACCACTGGCCTCCGGCGCCGGTGTAGCCGTAGGTGGAGACGGACTGCTCGTCGTGGCGGACCGTCAGGTTGGGCACGCTGGTGAACAGGTTGTCGTACCCGCGGGTGCCGGCCTCCTCGGCGAACTGGCCGGGAGCCGCGCCGCCCGCGGCCTGCCACTCGCCGTTGGCCCCGCCGTCGGTGACGTTCTGCCAGCCGCGGCCGTAGAAGGGCAGGCCGATGGTCAGCTTGCGCGGGTTGACCCCGGCGTCCAGGTAGGTCTGCACGGCCGACTCCACCGAGAAGTGGAAGCCGTACGGGTCCTGGGCGTCGGTGTGGAGGTTGGCCTGGTGGCCGGTGCGGTTCGGCTCCCAGGAGTTGTCGCTGCCGGCGCCGTGGAAGTCGTAGCCCTGGACGTTGGCGATGTCGAGGGACCGGAAGATCTTCGACAGGTCCCAGCCCTGGGCGATCTTGGCGGGGTCGGCCGGGGTGAAGGCGGTGAGCAGCCGGTGCGGGCCGCCGAGGGCGTCCAGCTGGGTGCGGAACTCGGCGAGCAGTGCGGTCAGGTCGGCCTTGTCGTTCGCCGACCAGTGGTTGCCGGGGTGGCCGTCGGGGGAGCCGGGCCACTCCCAGTCGAGGTCGATGCCGTCGAAGATCCCGGCGGCGGTGCCGGGGCCGCCGGCGCCGTTGTAGAGCGGCAGGTTGCCCTTGATCCAGACGTCGATGCAGGAGGAGACGAGCTTCTTGCGGGAGGCGTCGGTGGCGGCGGCGTCGGAGAAGTACTTGGAGTAGGTCCAGCCGCCGAGCGAGACGACGACCTTGAGGTTCGGGTACTTGGCCTTGAGCTTCTTCAGCTGGTTGAGGTTGCCGCGCAGCGGGGCCCAGCCGTCGTCGGCGATCCCGTCGACGGACTGCGCGGCGCTGAACGGGCGGGAGTAGTCGGCGTCCGCGTCGCCGGCGCCGGTGCCCTGGTCCGGGTCCTGCGGGTCGGCGGTGGTGCCCTTGGTGACGCCGGCCAGGCAGGTCAGGTTGACCGGGTCGATGTTCTCGAAGGCGTAGTTGATCACGTCGAGCTTGGCGGCGCTGCCCGAGGTGTCGAGGTTCTTCACGAAGTACTGCCGGCCGTAGATGCCCCACTGGGTGAAGTAGCCGACCCGGGCGTACCTGCCGGGGCCGACCAGGTCGGCTGTGGTGACGCTCAGCGCCGGGGTGGCCGGGGAGGCGTTGTCGGCGGCGTCCCGGGCGCGGACGGTGAAGCCGTACGCGGTGGCGGGGGAGAGGCCGGTGACGGTGGCGGTGGTGCCGGTGACGGTCTGCACGAGCACGCCGTCGCGGTGGACGTCGTAGGCGGCGACCCGCTGGTTGTCGGTGGCCGCCGTCCAGGCCAGCGCGACGCTGCTGGAGGTGACGGCGGTGGCGCGCAGGGCGGTCGGCGCGGTGGGCGGCACGGTGTCGCTCGCCGGGTCGACCGTCCGGGCGGTCACCGCGGGGCCGAGCGGGCCGGCGTTGCCGCGGCTGTCCTTGGCGCGCACGGTGAGCGTGTACGCGGTCGCCGGGGTGAGGCCGGTCAGGGTGGCCGAGGTGGTGGTGGAGGTGCCGAGCACGGTCGATCCGTTCAGCACCTCGTAGGAGGCGACCGGGAAGTCCCCGGCGCCGGCGGCGGGCCAGCTCAGGGCGACGGTGTGCGCGGTGGTGTCGGTGACCTGCGGGGTGCCGGGCGCGCCCGGCGGTACGTCGGCGGTGCCGTCGCACTTGTCGCCGTTGATCCGGCAGCCGGTGGGGGTGCCGATCGGGCCGTTGGCGACGAACCAGAAGCTGTACGGCTCGGTGCTGGCGTGCGGCTGGACGGTGCCGTTGTAGTAGGCGTTGACGGCGGTGACGTGCCGCCCGGTGACGGTGGCCTGGCCGTTGTAGCTGCTGGAGATCGTCACCCCGGCGGGCAGGTCGAACTCCAGGGTCCAGCCGGTGACGGCGGTGGCGTTGTCGTTGCGGACGACGAAGGTGCCCTTCCACCAGGAGCCGTTGTCGGCCGAGGTGAAGCTTGCGGTGAGGCGGCCGGCGGCGTGCGCCGGGACCGCGGCGAGCAGGGCGAGCGGCAGTGCGAGCACGGCGAGCAGGGCGGTGGTACGGGCCCTGGCGCGCCGTGGCGGCCGGTCGTGCATGGTGGTCTCCCTGTCTGGTGTGGGGATGCCGTACAGGGGTGCCGGGAAGCCGTCGACGACTGTAGGTGGTATGGACCAATCGGGTCAACAGGGCCGTCGTGCCGTTGAGTTGACGACTCGTCGGACGGGCTACCTGAGCAGCTCGTCGGCGAGCGGGCTGCGCGCGTACAGCACCACCCGGCCGTGCCGGGCCCGGCTGACCAGACGGGTGTCGGCGAGCACGGCCAGGTGCTGGCTGACCGCGCCCGGGGTGACGCCGAGCCGCCGGGCCAGCTCGGTGGTGCTGGTCGGCTCGTCCAGCATGGTCAGCAGCCGCGCCTTGGGCACCCCCACCAGCTGCTCCAGGGCCCGCCGGGTGGGCGGCGGCACCGCCGGGCCGGCCATCGTCCGCTGCCCGCGGGCCGGGTAGTTGATCACCGGCGGGTGCTCGTCGCTGATGTTGGTGATGGCGCCGCGGGCGAAGAACGTCGGGGTGAAGACCAGGCCGCGGCCGCCCACCGCGATGTCGGTGTCGCCGTCGCTCCAGTCGCGGCGGATCGTCAGCACGCCGTCCTGCCACAGCAGCCGCGGGTCCAGGTCCTCGAACAGCGCCGCCGCGCCGCGCTCCGCCAGCACCCGGGAGCGGTGCACGATGTCCGCGTGCAGCACCGACCGGGCGCGCGGCCACCACTGCGGAGCCAGGCAGTGCGTCCAGTACGCCTCCAGCGCGTCCGCGATCGAGGCGATCAGCCCGGCCGGATCGGCCAGCCCGTCCGCCAGCGGCGGCGGCAGCCGCCGGTCGTGCGGCAGGAAGGTCCGCTCCAGCTCGCCCCGCAGGAGCTCCGGCGCGAGCGCCCGCACGACGGCCAGCTCGGCCGGGAACTCTGGGAAGGGCGTGCTCGGCCGCGGGGTCAGGAAGTCCGGCACGTAGCGGTTGGTCGCGACCAGCGAGCGGAGCAGCGGCGCGCAGGCCAGCTGCTCGAACACCGGCCGGATCCCCTCGAAGACCGGCGTCTGGTGGACGTACGCGCCCGGGTGCGTCCACATCCGCAGGCTGAGCACCGTCTCCTGCAGCGGTGAACAGGCGAAGGAGGCCGCTGCGAGGTCCTCCAGGCCGAGCCGGAAACGGTGCACGTGATCCCCCATTCGTCAGCCCCCGGCTAAATCAATACCGGTGACTGATCCGCATGCGGTGCGATGATGCCATGACCACGACCTCCACGGGGGCGCCCACGGCGTCCCGGGCATCCTCACGCCTGCTGCACCCCGATCCGACGGTCCGCAGACTCGCCGCCATCACCCTGGTGAACACGCTCGGCAACGGCCTCTTCATGACCCTGGGCGCGCTGTACTTCACCAGGATGCTCGGCCTGCCCGCCGCGCAGGTCGGCATCGGCCTCACCGCGGCGGGCCTGTGCGGCGTCCTGATCGGCGTCCCGGCCGGCCGCGCCGCCGACCGCTGGGGGACCAAGCCCGTGCTGCTCGCCCTGGTCGGCGCCGAGGCCGTCGGCACCGCCTGCTACCCGCTGGTGTCCGGCTTCACCGCCTTCGTGCTGCTCGCCTGCGCCGTCACCGCCACCGACCGCGGCACCGCGACCGTCCGCAACGCCCTCTACGCCGAGGTGCTGCCGCCCGACCGGCGGGTCGCCGGCCGCGCCTACCTCCGCGTCGTCACCAACGTCGGCATCGGCGTCGGCACCGGGATCGCCGCCCTCGTCCTCGTCGCCGACACCCGCGGCGCCTACACCGCCGCGATCCTCGCCGACGTCGCCACCTTCGCCGCGGTCTTCGCGATGTACGCCCTGCTGCCCACCCCGCAGGCCGGGCCGCGCGGCACCGCGGACGAGAGCGCACCGCGGACCGGTTCCGCCCTGCGCAACCTGCCCTACCTCGTGGTCGCCGGGCTGGCCGGCGTCCTCGGCCTGCAGTTCGCCATGATCGAGGTCGGCGTGCCGCTGTGGATCGTCGACCACACCGAGGCACCGCGGGTCCTCGTCGCCTGCACGCTCGTCGTCAACACGATCCTCGTCGTCGCCCTCCAGGTGCGGGCCACCCGCGGCACCGAGGAGCCGACCGCCGCAGCCCGGATCTTCCGCCGCGGCGGCGTGCTCGTCGCGCTCTCCTGCGCCGCCTTCGCCCTCGCCGGCGGGCTGCCCGCGTGGGCCGCGGTGCTGGTGCTGCTCGCCGGTGCCTCGCTGCAGGCCCTCGGCGAGGTGCTCGGCCAGGCCGCCGGCTGGGCCCTCGGTTACGACCTCGCGGAGGAGGGCGCGCACGGCGAGTACCAGGGCGTCTTCAACACCGGGTTCTCCGCGGCGATGATGCTCGGCCCCGTCCTGATCACCACCGCCGTCATCGGCCACGGCACCCTCGGCTGGGCGGCCCTCGCCGGGCTCTTCGCCGCGGCCAGTGCGGCGATGGTGCCGGCGGTGGGGTGGGCGCTGCGGCGCAAGGCGGCGACGGCGGCCTGAGGCAGAGGGATCAGCCGGAGCAGGGGAGCGTGGGGGCACCTCCCGGCCGCAGTCCGGGGGAGAACTGCGCAGTGCGGGGTGGCGGTCACGACAGCACGGGTCAAGCCGTGATCCGTACGGTGGCCCGCCTCCGGATTGCGCAGTTCCCCGCGCCCCTGGTGGTCCTCAGCGGACGACGTCCGGGACCGGGCGGGTGTAGGGGCGGTCGGTGGGGGTGACGGCGGTGGCGGGGCCGGCGGCGCGGAGGACGACGTCGAGGACGTGCTCCGGGTCGCAGGCGTAGCCGCCGCTCGCCCAGGCCGGGTTGGCCTCGACGACGGCCCAGGTGCCGTCGTCGAGGCGGCCGACGTCGACCACGACGGCGCTCGGCAGACCGCCGGCGGCCAGGGCGTCGGCGGCGAAGGAGAGCACCTCGGGGCCGGCCTCCGGGGAGACGGCCAGGGCTCCGTCGACGGCGTACCGGCTCGCCGTCCGCACCGCGCCGTCCAGCACGAAGAGCCGGTACTCCTCGGCGAACGCGACCACGTCGCTGATCTGGACGAGGGTGTCGTCGTCGAGGGCGTCCGGGCCGGGCAGCCCGCTGCCGTCCGGGTAGATCCGGGCCGGGAAGAGCTTGTCGACCGGCGGCTTCAGGAACGCCGGGCGGCGCAGCCGGCGGGCCTCGGCGAGCGTGGTGCACTCCACCCGGCGGCCGAGCAGTTCGGCGGGCAGCGTGGCCAGCCAGTCGGCCGGCGGCTCCAGCGGGGCGACGCCGAGGGCCCCGGCGGCCACGTCGGCGAACAGCGGCCCGCCGTACAGGTGCGCGGGCCGCAGACCGGCGAGCTCGTCCGGGACCTCCCAGCGGACGGCGGTGTGCGCCCGCAGCCCGCGGCGGCGGGCGCAGGTGAGCAGGTGCAGACCGGTGTCGTTGATCCGGGGGGCGAGCAGGAGGAGCGTCATGGGGACTCATGCTGGCCCGCCGCACCCGCCGCGGCCAGCGGATTTCCCGGGTCGTACTGGCCGACCGGACGGTCGGCGTGCCAGAGTCCTCCCGAGCGCGTCCGACCCACCCTCAGCCGGAAAGCAGGCCATCCGCGATGACCAGCGAGAGCCCTCTCGTCCGCATCACCACCGCCGATGCGGTGACGACCCTCGAACTCGACTCCCCCCACAACCGCAACGCCCTCTCCACCCGTCTGATGGCGGAGCTGGCGAAGGGCCTGACCGAGGCCGCGGCCGACCCGGCCGTCCGGGCGGTGGTGCTCGGCCACACCGGCAAGGTGTTCTGCGCCGGCGCCGACCTCTCCGAGGCCACCGGCAGCGACCCGACGGTGGGCCCGCGCGGGCTGGTGGACATCCAGCGGGCGATCGTCGACTGCCCCAAGCCGGTGATCGCCGTGATCGACGGCCACGCCCGCGCGGGCGGTCTCGGCCTGCTCGGCGCGGCGGACATCGCGATCGCCGGCCCGGCGTCGACCTTCGCCTTCACCGAGGTGCGGCTCGGCCTGGCGCCCGCGGTGATCTCGCTGCCGCTGCGCCCCAAGCTGGACCCGCGGGCCGCCTCCCGCTACTACCTGACCGGCGAGACCTTCGGTCCGGCGGAGGCCGCCCGGATCGGCCTGATCACCGAGGCCGCCGACGATGTCGCGGGTGCGCTGAAGGTGCTGCTGGACGCCGTCCGGCAGGGCTCGCCGCAGGGTCTCGCCGAGTCGAAGCGGCTGGCGAACGCGGCCGTGGTGGACTCCTTCGAGCGGGACGCCGAGGAGCGGGTCGCGCAGTCCGCGCGGCTGTTCGGTTCGGAGGAGGCACAGCAGGGCATGCGGGCCTTCCTGGAGCGCCGCCCGGCCCCCTGGGCGCAGTAGCCGGCAGGGGGCCGGTGCGAGCGGGTCGGCCGTCAGCTCCAGTTGACGGCCGCGCCCGTCCGCCACAGGTCCAGCAGCGAGGCGTCGCCGGAGACGGCCGCGGCGTCGGCCCCGCGGCGGTTCCACAGCAGCAGGTAGAGGTCGTGCGCGGGGCCGCTGACGGTGCAGTCGGCGGGCCCGGCGCCCGGCTGCGCCTGCGGGGGCTCCTGACCGATCGTCACCAGCCAGCTCTCCGGCCGGTCGGTGGGCCGGACGGCCAGGGTGCGCGGCTCTTCGCTGCGCAGCCGGGACTTCGGCCGGGGCAGGAAGCCGGTCAGCAGTTCGGCCAGGCCGTCGGCGGCGACGGCCGGGGCGACCGGGCTCGCGGCGGTGCCGGCGGCGGACTCCGCGTCGACCCGGTGCACGGTGGTCTCGTGCAGCTGGCGGCGGGCCCAGAAGGCGAGCGGGGAGGGCGCCGGCAGGAAGCTCCAGCACTCCAGGTCGGCGGGGGCGGACCGCAGGACGGTCACCAGGTCGGCGTGCCCGGTGCGGAACCACTCCACCAGGTCGGCGTCGGCGGGCGCCGGACCCCAGGCCGCCTCCTGGCCGGCCGCGTCCAGCGGCCGGGCCAGTCCACCCTTGACGTGCGCGGCGGCCCAGCGGTGCACCTGGCCGGTGTGCAGCACCAGGTCCCGCAACCGCCAGTCGGGGCAGGTCGGCACGGGTGCGTCCAGCGGCGTCGCGGCGGCGGCGTCGGCCAGCAACACGCCCTCGTGGTGCAGGACGTCGACGAGCTCGGGAATCTCCATGGCGCGAGTCTGCCAGGCCCGGCGCCGGCCGGTGTGATGTTGATCGCCCGGCGCCTCGCCGGGGGCGCCCGCCCGCTACGGTGATCGCATGCCGACCGCCCGTACCCTCCTCGCCGCCGCCCGCCTCCGGGGCCGCCGCGCCGCCGGCCACGTCGTGCACCGGGCGTGGAAGTGGGTGCAGGAGACCGGGGCGGTCACCAACCGGACCCCGGGCCCGTACCGGTTCGGCGAGCTCGGCGACGGCACCAAGCTGGCCTTCCCGCTCGGCGCGGTCTTCAACGAGCAGTGGATCACCATCGGGCCGTTCTCGATCATCGGCGAGCGGGTCACCATCTCCGCCGGCTTCCTGCCCGGCCTGGACCTCGGCCCCGAACCGATCGTCAGGATCGGCGGCGGCTGCGTCATCGGCCGCGGCAGCCACATCGTCGGCCACCAGTCGATCGTCCTCGGCGACGACGTGTGGACCGGCCCGAACGTCTACATCACCGACCAGGCGCACGAGTACCGCGACACCGACCTGCCGATCGGCAAGCAGTGGCCGCGCAACGAGCCGGTGGAGATCGGCGCCGGCTCGTGGATCGGCACCGGCGCGGTGATCCTGCCCGGCTCCCGGATCGGCCGCAACGTCGTGGTCGCCGCCGGGGCGGTCGTCCGCGGCGACGTCCCCGACCACAGCGTGGTCGCCGGCGCGCCCGCCAAGGTCGTCCGCAGCTGGTCCGCCGACGAGGGCTGGCAGCCGCCGCTGCGCCACGACGCGCCGCAGCCGATCCCGGACGGCGTCACCGCCGAGCAGCTGCGCGCCCTGGTCGGCTGGGACCTGCGGATCCCCGGCCAGGCCGGGCCCGCCGACGAGAGCACCGCCCGCGCCGCCGACTGACCCGGCCCGGCCGACGGCCGCCCGGGTTCAGGGGCTGACCGCGAGGACCAGGTAGGCCGCCAGCACCGCCAGGTGCACGGCGCCCTGCAGCGGCGTCGCCCGGCGCGGGATCACGGTGAGGGTGCCGACCGCGACGGTCAGCGCCAGCAGCACCATGTGCGAGGCGCCGAGGCCGAGGATCAGCGGACCGCTGAGCCAGAGCGAGGCGACCGCCACCGACGGCACGGTCAGCCCGATGGAGGCCAGCGAGGAGCCGAGCGCCAGGTTGAGGCTGGTCTGCACCCGGTTGCCCGCCGCGGCACGCAGCGCGGCAATCGTCTCCGGCAGCAGCACCAGCAGCGCGATCACCACGCCGACCACCGAGGCCGGCAGGCCCGCGTCGGCGACCGCCGACTCGATGGTGGGGGAGACCCCCTTGGCCAGGCCGACCACCGAGACCAGCGCGACCGCCAGCATGCCGAGGCTGGACCAGGCCGACCGGCGGCTCGGCAGGTCGCCGTGGTCGTCCTCGTCCAGCAGCTCGCCCTCGGCGCCGACCGGCAGGAAGTACTCGCGGTGGCGCAGCGTCTGGGTGGTGACGAACAGTCCGTACAGGCCGAGCGAGGCGATCCCGGCGAAGGTGAGCTGCGCGGTGTTGAACTGCGGGCCGGGCGTGCTGGTGGTGAAGGTCGGCAGCACCAGGCTGAGGGTGGCGAGCGTGGCGATGGTGGCGAACGCGGCGCCGGTGCCCTCCGCGTTGAAGACCGCGACCCGGTGCTTCAGCGCCGTCAGCAGGATCGACAGGCCCAGCACCCCGTTGCAGGTGATCATGACGGCGGCGAAGACGGTGTCCCGGGCGAGGGTGGCGTTCTTGACCGGGGCGTCCACCATCAGCGTCACGATCAGCGCCACCTCGATCACGGTCACCGCGACGGCCAGCACCAGCGAGCCGAACGGCTCGCCCACCCGGTGGGCGATCACCTCGGCGTGGTGCACGGCGGCCAGCACCGCCCCGGCCAGGAACAGCGCCACCACCGCGACCACCGGGCCGGGCAGCGACCGCCCCCAGGTCAGGATCAGCATCACCAGCGCCAGCACCGGCACCGCGACGGTCCACTGGACGAGGCCCCGGCGGATCAGGTCGATCATCCGTCGAGCTTCCCATCCCGGCCGGGCACCGCCCGGGCAGCGCCGCCGGGGTGTCGGGGGTTCGCCTCGACGGAGGAGGCGTCAGGCCCCGGTCCGGACGGCCTCCCAGGCGTCCGCCACCAGCCGGTCGAGCGCCGACCGCTCGGCCCGCCAGCCGAGCTCCCGCCCGATCCGGCCGCAGTCCGACACCAACCGGGGCGACTCCGGCAGCGCGGGCCGCCGCACCACCGGCACCGGACGGCCGGTCAGCCGCTCCACCGCCGCGACGACCTCCCGCATGCTCGCGGGCGTCGCCCCCACGTTGTAGACCCGGCAGCCGCCGTGCGCCGCCGCCACCTCCCGCGCCCCGAGCGCCCGCAGGTACGCCTCGGCGACGTCGTCCACGTGCACGAAGTCCCGCACCACGCCGCCGTCGCCGTTCAGCTCCAGCGACGGATGCCGTCCGGCGGCCACCGCCAGCGCCCGCGGCAGGATCCGGGCCTCGTCCACGTCCCCGGCCCCGGCCGCGTTGAAGCAGCGCAGCACCACCGCCAGGACCTCGCCCGCCGCGGCACGGTCCGCCAGTGCCCGCTCGGCCGCCAGCTTGGACTCGCCGTACGGGCTGCCCGGCGCCGGCTCCACCGACTCGTCGATCGGCTGCCGCTCCGGCGCGCCGTACACCGCCGCCGTCGAACCGAGCACCACCAGGGGCCGGGCGCCGCTGCCGCCGGGCCGTCCGCGCAGGGCGTCCAGCAGGGCGACCGTGCCGCCGAGGTTGACCTCGTGGTGCGCCCGCGGGTGCACCACCGACTCCCGGCCGCGGGTCAGCGCCGCGAGGTGGCAGACCGCGTCGACCCCGGCCACCGCGGGCGCCAGCGCCGCCGCGTCCCGCACGTCGGCGCGGTGCACCTCCGCGACCGGCAGCCCGCAGGCGTCCGTGCGGCTGCTGCTCAGCGCCCGCACCTCGTGCCCGGCCGCGGCGAGCCGACTCACCACCGCCCGCCCGACGAACCCGAACGCCCCCGTCACCAGGACCTTCACGACCACTCCCCGCGCAGGTGAAAACCGATTGCCGCCCCGCCCGCCATGCTGCCACGCTCACCGTCATGACGATCCGAAAGGCCGGCCCCGCGACGTCCCGGTGACCGCGATGGCCCCCATGATCCCCCCGCACGTCGACCGCCTGCCCCGCCCCGAACGCGCCGCCGCCCTGGCGGGCCACGGCCGGGCCCTGACCGCCGACCGGTACCTGCGGCTGCACGCCGCACTGGACGCCGGCGACCACGACGACCGGCACACCGCGCTCTTCCTCGCCGTCGTCCGCCGCGACCTCGACCGGGTCACCGCTGCCCTCTCCGACCCGCTGCTCGCCCACCGTGCGCTCGCCGCCGCCGGACGCCTCCCCGTCCCCGACGAGGCGCTCGCCGACCTCGTCCGCAGCGCACCCCGCGAGCTGAGGCACGACCTCTACCGGCTGCTGCGCCGCTCCCGGCGGCACGCCCTCGCCGAACGGCTGCTCCCGGAGGTCCGCGACCGCCACGACGCCCGCGAGGCCGCCCGGCTGCTGCCCGCCTGCACCCCCGCCGCCGTCGACCACTGGCTGCCACGGCTCGCGGTGCCCGACGGCGTGCTGCAGTCGCTCGCCCGCACCGCACCCCTCGCCGTCGCCCGCCTGCTCACCGCGGAGGCCGCGCCCGACCGGCCCGGCCCGCAGCTCCCGCACCGGCTGCGCGAGCGCCTCGCCTCCGTCGCCGCCCGCGACCGGGCCGCCGCCGAGCACCTGCTCGCCACCGCCCCCGACGTGCTGCCGCCCGACGCCGTGCTGAGGCTGCTCGACCGGCCCGGCCCGGTGCTCGCCGCGATCCGCTCCGGCGCCGTGACCCGGCTGCGGCCGCCCGCCGGCCCCCTGCCCGCCGCGGCCGAACGGGCCGCCCGCGCCCTGCCGCCCGAGGACCTGCGCACCCTCGCCGAAACCTGCCGCCCCCGGCCCGCCCGGGGGATCTTCCACCGGGACGCCTGGGGCCCCGAGCCCTACCTGCTGCTGCTCGACCCCGACACCCGCCTCGGCGTCGCCCGCGAACGCCTCGCCGCCCGGCCGAACACCCGGCGCCCCGACCTCACCACCCTGCTCAGCCTCGACCCGCCCGAGCGGGCCGGCCTCCTCGCCCCCGCCCTGGCCCGCACCACCGACAGCCCGTACCTCCAGGCCGGCCTGCTCGCGCTGCTGCCCTTCGACCGCGCCGAGGAGGGCCTCACGGCCCTGGCCGGCCACCACCGGCACACCACCCGGATGATGGGCCGCACCGGCCTGCTGCGCGCCGCCGCCCAGCAGGACCCGCAGACCTGGGCCCGTGTCCTGCACGGTCTCGAACGCGCCTGGCACGACCACCCCGAGGCCCGCGAACCGGTGCTCGCCGAGGCCGCCCGCACCCCCGAACACCTGCTGGCCGCCACCCCCGAACAGGTCCTGCGGGACGCCGTCCTCACCACCGCCCAGGCCCGCGACAGCACCCCCGGATGCCTGCGCGCCGCCGACACCTGGCTCCGCCGCACCCTGCGCCGGGCCGGCAGGGACGGCGACACCGGGCGGGCCGCCGCCCTCCTCGTCCTCGCCGTCCACCTGCACGAACACCCCCGCTGGACGGCGCCCGCCGAACCGCTCGGCCTCTCCCCGGCCCGGGCCGGTGCCGTCTGGACCCGGCTGCTGCGCACCCCCGGCTTCGAACGGCCCGAGCGCCTGCTCGCCGCCGCCGAACTGCTCCCGCCGCTGCCCGCCGTCGACACCCTGCTGGACCGCCTGGTGACCGGCGACCACCCGCCCGCGCTGCTCGCCCGCGCCGCCCGGGTCCGGCTGCGCGCCCCCGGCGCCCGCGGCACCCGCGAGCGGCGCTGCGCCGCGCTGGTGGCGGCCGATCCCGGCTGGGCCCGGGTGGACGAGGTGTTCGCCGTCCTCGCCCGGCGGCGCACCGACCTGCTGCCCGACGTCCTCGCCGCGGGCCGCACGCACCCCGGCGGACGGTTCGGCGACGGCTGCGGACCCTGGCTGCCCGCCCTTCCCGCCGATGCCGACCGGCGGGCCCGGGCGGCACACACCGCACTGGTCGGCCCGGTCGCGTCCGACGAGGGCGAACCGCTCGCCGTCCGGTCCGCAGCGGCCGCGGTGCTCAGCGACCCCGACCGGCTCGCCGCCCTCGCCGGGCACGCCCCGCAGCCGGTCGCCGCCGCCGCCCTGCTCCGGCTGGCCGACCGCGCCGAGCCGTCGGCCGCACTGCCCGTCCTGCTCGCCCACCTCGGCGGCGGAGTCCGCGGCCGGGCCGCCGTCCAGGGCGTCCGCCGACTGCTCGGACGGCTCCCCGAGGCCGACGGGGTACGGCTGCTGGGGGACCTGCTGACCCGGCCGGGCCTCGCCGTCGGCGTCGGCAAGGAACTCGCCCGCGCCCTCGCCGACCTCCCCGACCGGCCCGCCGCCGACCTCGCCCTGCGGGTCTGGGAGCTCCCCGCCCTGCACCGGGACGTCCGGGCGGTCCTCGCCGCCGGGCTCACCCGCCACCTCGACCGCCCGGGCGTCGCGCCGCGACTGGCCGCCGCCCTCGGCGAGGAGGCGGTGCGCGAGGCCGTCCTCGGCATCCCGCACCTGCGGCTCCCGGCCGCCTGCCGGGCACCGTTCGACGGGCTGCTGCGCGCCGCGGTCCGGGACGGCGACCCCGCCACGGCGGTGCAGGCGCTCGCCGTCCGCCGCTCGCGCGGACCGCTCGACGAGGACACCGTCCGGGCCGTCGTCGAGCGGCTGCGGCGCCCGGACGAGCCGGACGAGGTCCGGAGCTCCGCCGTCGCCCTCCTCGCGGACCGGCCGACCGAGCCGGCCGTCGCCACCTGGTGGCCGCAGCTGGTCGAACGGCTCGCCGACGAGGCCCGGCACGACCCGCGGCAGCGCCGGCGCCTCGCCGAACTGGCCGACCACCGCTCCGGCACCGCCGTGCCGCCGGTGCTGCTCGACCCGCTGGTCCCGGCCCTGCTGGGCGCCGGGCTGCCCGCCCGCGCCGCGGCGGCCGCGTTCGGCGCGGCCCTCGGCGCCCTGCTCGCCGGAGACCTCGCGCCGCACCGCTGGGACACCCTGCTCGACCTCACCCGGGACCGGCCGAACCGGCTGCCGGCGCCGGCCTTCCCCGGCGCACTCCGGCCAGACCCGGCGCTGCTGCACCAGGTCACCGAGCGGCTGCGCGCCGACGGCGGCACGGCGGCCGGCCTGCTCGGGGTCCGCCTGCTGACCGCCCACTTCCGCTGGACGGACTCCGACGCCCTCCGGTCGGCGCTCGCGCCCTGGCAGCAGCACCCCGACCCGGACGTCGCCGAGCAGGCCCTGGTCGCCACCGACTGACGGCGGTGGGTGGGGCGGGTGCGGCCCACGCGTTCGGGGCAGCCCTGGTCGGGGCCCGGTGTTCCTCGCGGCCGCGGCTGGCGTGCGCCGAAGGGCCGGCCCTCCCGCGGTGGGAGGACCGGCCCTCGGGGGTGTGCCGGGTGGAGCGGTGCGGACGGTCAGGCGGTGCGGCGCGGGCGGCCGGCGGTGACGGCGAGCAGACCGGCCAGCGCGGCCGCGGCGGCGACACTGGTCAGGGCGAAGGGCAGGCCGACCGCGTCGGCCAGGAAGCCGATGACCGGCGGGCCGATCAGCATGCCCGCGTAGCCGAGGGCGGAGGCGGTGGCCACGCCCTGCGGGCCGCCGGTGGCGCCGGCCCGGCCGATGGCCAGCGGGAAGATGTTCGCCAGGCCGATGCCGACCAGGACGAAGCCGCCGAGGGCCGCGGGCACCGACGGGACGAGGGCCGCGATCAGCATGCCGACGGCCGCGGTGAGACCGCCGAACAGCATCACCCTGGTCGCGCCGAGCCTGATGGACAGCCAGGTGCCGCTGACCCGGCCGGCGGTCATCGCGAAGGCGAAGGCGGCGTAGCCGGTGGCGGCCAGGCCGGCGCCCGCGTGCACGTCGTCGGTCAGGTGCAGGGTCGCCCAGTCCGCGAGCGCGCCCTCGCCGTAGGCGGTGCACAGCGCGGTGAGACCGAGCAGGACGACCAGCAGGCGCGCGTGCCGGGCCGCCGGAGCCGCCGTCCGGGGCGTCCCGGCCGCGGCGGAGGCGGCGGGCGGGGGAGCGTCGCCCTCCGGGTCGCGCAGCAGGACCGCACCGGCGACCGCGGTGACCAGCAGGCCGAGCACGCCGCCGAGGGCGAGCGCCCACGCCGTGCTGAGGGCGCCCGCCAGCAGCCCGCCGACCGCGGCGCCGAGCAGGCCGCCGAGGCTGTACCCGGCGTGGAAGCTCGGCATCACGGGGCGCCGCAGCCGGGCGACGAGGTCGACGGCGACGCTGTTCATGCTGACGTTGGCGGCGCCGTACCCGGCACCGAAGAGCAACAGGACGGCGCCGAGCGCGGCCACCGAGTGGGTGTGCGCCGGCAGCGGCACGGCGAGGCTCAGCAGGGCCACGGAGCCGACGGTGACGCGGCGGCTGCCGTACCGCAGGCAGAGCCGGCCGACCAGGGCCATGGTGGCGACCGCGCCGGCCGAGATGCAGAGCAGGGCGAGGCCGAGTGCGCTGTGCGAGGCGTGCACCTGGGCGCGCACGTCGGGGATGCGCACCACCCAGGCGGCGAACAGGAAGCCGTCCATCGCGAAGAAGGCCGTGAGGGCGAGCCTGGCGGCGGACCAGGTGCGCGGGGCACGGACCGCCGCGGTGGCGGCGGTGATGGCGGGGTCGGTGGCGGTGTCGGCGGCGGAGGACCGGGCTTCTCTTTTGTTCAGTAGCGGCACAAAGTCAGAATAGAGGAGTGCCGACCTCACCCACAAGTGCCCAGCCCCCGACCGAGCCGCCGCACTGCCGGCCCGCGCCGGACGCCGACGAGACCCGCCCCCCGGCGTCCCCCGGAGCGAGCGGCTCCGCCGCGGCCGAAGCGCGCCGTCCGGCCGCCGACGGCCGGACGACGCCCACCGACCACCGCAGGCCTGCACCGGACCGCGGCCGCAGCCTGCTGGGGCCCGCCCTCGAACTCGTCCACACCGGACGGGCACCGACCCGCTCCGCGCTGACCGGTGCCCTCGACGTCACCCGGGCCACCGCGGGCGCCGTCACCGGCGAACTCGAGGCGCTCGGGCTGATCACCGTCGACTCCCGGCCCGCGGGCGGCGGCCGCGGCCGCCCCTCGCACCGCCTCGCCGTCAACCCGGCCGGACCGGTCGTCGTCGCCGCACAGATCCACGCGGACAGCCTGAGCGTCGCGCTCGCGGGCCTCGGCGGACGCCTGGAGGGCGTCCGCTACCTGCCGCTGCCGGCCGCGACCGACCCGGTGCGGATGCTGCGGGCCGTCGCCGAGGCCGGCGCCGACCTCGCCCGCGCCACCACCCGCCGCTGCCTGGGCGTCGGCCTGGCCCTGCCGAACCCGGTCACCGAACCGGACGGCACCGCCCTCGCCGCCCTGCACTTCGCCTGGCCCAGCGGCACCCCGGTGGCCGACCTGTTCGCCCAGGAGGTGCGGAGCGCCGACTTCGGCCCGCGCGCCCGCAGCCCGCTGCCCTCCGCCGTCGCCAACGACGCCAACCTCGCCGCCCTCGCCGAGCACCGCCACGGTGCCGGCCGGGACGCCCGCCACCTGCTGCTCGTCACCTCCGGCCACCGCGGCGTCGGCGGCGCCCTGGTGATCGACGGCCGGCTGCACACCGGCAGCGCCGGACTCGCCCTGGAGGTCGGCCACCTGACGGTCGACCCGCAGGGCCGCCCCTGCGTCTGCGGCAACCGCGGCTGCCTGAACGCCGAGACCGACCCGGAGGCGCTGTTCGTCGCCGCCGGCCGCACCCCCGACCCCGGCGGCCCGATCCTCGACCAGGCCCGCCGGCTCGCCCGCTCGGCCGCCGACGACCCCGCTGCCGCCGAAGCCGTCGCCCACGTCGTCGACCGCCTGGGCCTCGGCCTCGCCGGCCTGGTCAACATCCTCAACCCGGACCGGATCGTGCTCAGCGGCCTCCACCTCGACCTGCTCGCCGCCGCCCCCGAACGGCTCGCCGCGGTCGTCGCCGACCGCTGCCTGTGGGGCCGCAGCGGACGCGTCCCGATCGTGCCGGCGGAGGTCGACCACGCCGGCCTCGCCGGAGCCGCCGAACTCGCCTGGCAGCCGTACCTCCAGGACCCGCAGGCGGTGTACGCCGCCCGCGGCTGACGGCCCGCCGGCCGGGGGCGGTGGCCGTGCCGCTCGATGCGGTGCGGCACCCCGCCGTGCGGAACGGCGGTCGTGCCGCGGCGGGCGATGGCACGATGGGAGGGTCGTGCACGGGTGGAACGAAGGGGTGGCGGGCCGATGCCGTACGAACTGGACCACGTGGTGCTGTGGGTGGCCGATCCGGTCCGCTCGGCCGCGTTCTACCGCGACGTGGTGGGGCTGGAGCCGGTCCGGCTGGCCGAGTTCGAGAAGGGCCTCGCGCCGTTCGTCAGCATGCGGGTGACGGAGCGGACGCTCGTCGACCTGGTGCCGCTGACGGTCGCTCCGCAGCTGAACGCCGCGCCGGGTGCCGAAGGGAGCGCCGGCAACCGGCTCAACCACGTCTGCCTGGCCACCTCGGAGCAGGAGTTCGAGGCGCTGCGGACCCGGCTGGAGGCCGGCGGGCACCCGGTGACCCCGTACGCGGAGAACTCGTTCGGGGCCCGCGGCACCGCGCCGCGCACCTACTACTTCGCCGACCCGGACGGCAACGTCCTGGAGGCGCGCCACTACGGCTGAGCCGCGCCGTCCGGTCGGGGCCCACCGTCCGGTCGGGCCTCCGGTGGGGGCCCACCGTCCGGCCGGGGTTCCGCGGTGTCGCCGAGCGCCCGGGCCTCGGCGACGAAGCGGGCGACGAGCGGGTTGCGGTCGCCCCGCCGATGGACGAGGCCGACGACGGTCCGGGCGCCGTCGGGGGTGATCGGCCGGAAGGCCACACCCCGCATCCGTACCCGGCGCACGCCCGCGGGGGCGAGGGACACCCCCAGCCCCGCGCCCACCAACGCGGCGACCGTCTGCCACTCCACCGCCCGCTGGGCGACCCGCGGCTCGAACCCGGCCGCCCGGCACACCCCGACGATCCGGTCGTGCACCGTCGGCCCGCACTCGCGCGGCAGCAGGACGAACGGCTCCTCCGCCAGCCCGGCCACCGGGACGGCCCGCCGGCCCGCCAGCCGGTGCCCGGCCGGGAGGACGGCGACGAACCCCTCCGACCAGAGCGGCTCCACCACCAGGTCCGGGTCCTGCGGGGGCTCGCGCATCAGCCCCACGTCGAGGACGTGCTCGTGCAGCGCCGCGACCTGTGGAGCCGTCGTCATCTCGCGGATCTCCAGCTCCACACCGGGCCGGTGCTCGCGGAAGGTGCGCAGCAGGTCCGGCAGCACGGTCGGTGCCAGCGAGGCCGCGAACCCGATCCGCAGCCGGCCCGCCTCTCCCGTGGCGACCCGCCGGGCCGCCGCCAGCCCGGACGCGACCTCGTCGAGGGCCCGGCGCGCCGCCGGCAGCAGCTCCTCGCCCGCCGCGGTCAGCGACACCCGCCCCGGCCGGCGCTCGAACAGCGGATGGCCGACCCGCTCCTCCAGCCGCCGGATCTGCTGGCTCAGCGGCGGCTGCGCCACGCCCAACCGCTCGGCGGCACGGCCGAAGTGCAGTTCCTCGGCCAGCACGGTGAAGGCGTGCAGCTGGTGCAGGGCGAGCTCGGGACGGTCCTCCATATCTCCCGGGATATCACAGCCGGACCCAACAGGTATTGGACGTATCGCGGTGGTCGCGCCTACCGTCCCTGCCATGGGAGAACGCCGGACGATCCTCAGCGGATCGCTCTTCGAGGAACGGATCGGGTACGCCCGGGCGGTGGTGGACGGGGACCGGGTGCACGTCTCCGGCACGACCGGCTTCGACTACGCCGCCATGACCATCGCCGAGGACGTGGTGGCACAGGCCGAACAGTGCCTGCGCACCATCACCGCCGCACTCGCCGAGGCCGGCTGCACCCTCGCCGACGTCGTCCGGGTGCGCTACCTGCTGCCCGACCGCGAGGACTTCGAGCCCTGCTGGCCCGTGCTGCGCCGCGCGTTCGGCGAGGTCCGCCCGGCCGCCACCATGATGGTCTGCGGCCTCGCCGACCCGCGGATGAGGATCGAGATCGAGGTGGACGCACGACGGCCCGCCACCGGCTGACCGGTGACGGGCCGTCGGGGGCAGCCTGCCGGGAGCAGTCCGCCGGGACCGCGGGAGCGCCGCGGCCGCCGTCCGCCGCAGCGGCTCACGCCGAGAAGCCGAGGCGGCCGACGGTGCGCCGGCGCAGCAGCCGCAGCAGTGGAGCCGGCCGGCGGGCGGGCGGTTCACCCCCGCCCCGGGCCAGGCTGGCGAGCCGGTCGGCCTCGTGACCGCGCACCGCGACGGGCACGCCGATACCGAGGTCACGCTCGCCGGACAGCTCGACGAGGGCGGCAACGAGTACGGAGTAGTCGCTCATTCTGAGTTCCTTTCGGCTGATCACCTCTGACCTCAAGGATGACGGCCCGTCATGACAGCAGGTTTGCAGGCGGGTCTCGCTCTCATGGCGGATCGGGGACCGGAGGTTACATCCCGGTGACCCGCCACCGGAGGGTGGTGCGGGCCGCCTTCGGCCCCGGCCGGCTCCGGTCGGGGGCCGGTCGGCCCGTGGTCGGCCGTGGTCGGCCGTCGTGACCGGCCCCGGTCCGTCGGGAATCACCGGACACCCCGGCACGTTCTGCCGGGCATGACGCTTCCACCCGGTACCGAGGTCCTGCGCTACGCCGCCTTCACCGCCGACCCGGCCGGCGGCAACCCGGCCGGAGTGGTGCCCGACGCCACCGGGCTCGACGACGACACGCAGCTCGCCGTCGCCGCCGGGCTCGGCTACTCCGAGACGGCCTTCCTCACCGCCCGGGGCCCGCGGACCTTCGCGGTGCGGTACTTCAGCCCGCTCGCCGAGGTGCCGTTCTGCGGCCACGCCACCATCGCCTCCGCCGTCGCCCTCGCCGAGCGGATCGGCCCCGGCCCGCTGCTCTTCGAGACCAAGGCCGGCCCGGTGCCGGTCGAGGTCGCAGCCGACGCCGAGGGCCGGCCGGTCGCCACCCTGACCAGCGTCGAGCCCGCCGTCGAACCCGTCTCCGACGCGGACGTCGCCGAGGCACTGGCCGCCCTCGACTGGAGCGCCGACGACCTCGACGAGACCCTGCCGCCGCGGATCGCCTACGCCGGTGCCCGCCACCTGGTGCTGGCCGCCGCCACCCGCAAGCGGCTCTCCGAGCTCGCCTACGACTTCGACCGGCTGGCCCGGCTGATGACCCGGCTCGACCTGACCACCCTGCAGCTGGTCCACCGGGTCTCCGACACCGTCTTCCACGTCCGTGACCCCTTCCCGGTCGGCGGGGTCGTCGAGGACCCGGCCACCGGCGCCGCCGCGGCCGCCTTCGGCGCCTACCTGAGCGAGTTGGAGGGCCTCGGGCAGACCGTCCTCACCCTCCACCAGGGGGAGGACATGGGCCGCCCGGGCGTCCTCCGCGTGGAGCTGCGGGAGGGGGAGCGGCGGGTGCGGGTGAGCGGCGCCGCCGTCCGCATCCCCGACCCGCAGGGCTGACCGGATCCCCGACCGGATGCCCGATCGGCAGGGCTGACCGGACGCCTGATCGGCAGGGCTGACCGGATGCCCGGTCAGCCGGGTGCCGGGGGTGCCGGGCCTGCGCCACGCGGCGGGGACGGGGGGCGCGTACTCCCGGGGGAGTAGGCGCGCCCACCCCGGCAGGCTGACGCCGCGGTGGCCGGACGGCGACTAGCCTTCCCGGCATGACCGACGAACCGCCGCCCTGGCAGCCGCCGTGGGTCCGTGCCGCGAAGGCGGGCTGGCCGGTCGCCTCCTCGGTGCTGGTCGCGGTCGCGCAGCTGGCCGGGACGGGCGCGGCCGCCCGCCACCAGGGCGGACGCCTCCCGCTGGACGCCCTCGGCTACCTGCTGCTCCTGCTCGGCCCGGTACTGCTCCTGTTCCGGCAGCGCCGCCCGGTCGCCGTGGTGGTCGGCACCACGGTCGTCACCGTGGCCTACCTGCTGGCCGGCTACCCGTACGGACCGGTGTTCCTCAGCCTGGTGGTGGCCTTCTGCGCCGCCGTGAAACGCGGCCACCGGCGCGCCGCCTGGGCCTGCGCGGGCGCCTTCTACGCCGCCCACCTGCTGATTTCCTTCGCGGTGCCGCAGGACTGGCTGCGCGGTCCGGCCGCACAGCCCAACGGCTGGCAGGAGCTCGGCATCGCCGCCTGGCTGCTGCTGGTGATGGCCGTCGCCGAGATCCTGAGGTTCCGCGCGGAACGGATGGAGGCCGTCCGGGCCGCCGCCGAGCAGGCCCGGCGGCGCAGGGCCGACGAGGAACGGCTGCGGATGGCCCGCGAACTGCACGACATCCTCGCCCACAGCATCTCGCTGATCCACGTCCAGGCCGGCGTCGCCCTCGAACTCCTCGACACCCGCCCCGAGCAGGCCAGGACGGCCCTCACCACGATCAAGGCCGCCAGCAAGGAGGCGCTCGGCGAGGTCCGGCAGGTGCTGGGCACGCTGCGCGGTCCGGACGCCGCGGCCCCGCGCAGCCCCGCCCCCGGCCTCGACCGGCTGGACGAGCTCGCCGAGCAGGCCCGCCAGGCCGGGCTCGCGGTCTCGGTGCACAGCCGCGGTCGGGCCCGCAGCCTGCCGGCCGGGCTCGACCTGACCGCCTTCCGGATCGTCCAGGAGGCCCTGACCAACGTCATCCGCCACTCGGCGGCCCGCAGCGCCGACGTCCTGCTCGACTGGTCGGGGGAGGGGCTGGCCGTCCGGATCGACGACCCGGGCCCGGCCGGGGCCGGCGAGCCGGGCGGCTCCGGCAGCGGTCTCATCGGCATGCGGGAGCGGGTCGCGGCGGCCGGCGGCACGCTGGAGGCGGAGCCGCGGCCCGACGGCGGATTCCGGGTCCTCGCCCGGTTGCCGATCGGCGGCGGCGGCCCGCAGGACTCGACGGGAGGCGGACCCCGGTGATCAGGGTGCTGCTCGCGGACGACCAGGTGCTCGTCCGGGCGGGCTTCCGTGCACTGCTGGACGCGCAGCCCGACCTCGAGGTGGTCGGCGAGGCCGACGACGGCGAGCAGGCCGTCGCCCTCGCCGCCGAACTGCGGCCCGACGTTGTCCTGATGGACATCCGGATGCCCCGGCTGGACGGACTCGCCGCGACCCGCAGGATCGGCGAGGACCCGGCGCTCGACGGCGTCCGGGTGGTCGTCCTCACCACCTTCGAACTCGACGAGTACGTCTTCGAGGCGCTGCGGGCCGGCGCGGCCGGCTTCCTCGTCAAGGACACCGAACCAGCCGAACTGCTGCGCGCCGTCCGGGTGGCCGCCGCGGGCGACGCCCTGCTCTCGCCCGGCGTGACCCGGCGGCTGATCGGAGAGTTCGCCGCCCGCTCCAAGGCGCCGGCGACGGGAGGGCCGACCGCGCTCGCCGCACTCACCGACCGCGAGCGGGAGGTGCTGGCGCTGGTCGGCCTCGGCCTCTCCAACGAGGACATCGCCCGCCGACTGGTGGTCAGCCCGCTCACCGCCAAGACCCACGTCAGCCGGGCCATGGTGAAGCTCGGCGCCCGCGACCGCGCCCAACTGGTCGTCCTCGCCTACGAGTCGGGGCTCGTCCGGCCCGGCTGGCTGGGCTAGTGTTCTGCGCCGGGCCGTCGGACCGGTGCACCGGCGCCGGGGGGTGGTACTGGGTTCAGGATCGGTGCTGCACCGGGGTGCAGGTCGGATCGGGATACCAGGGGGATGGTGGCGGCTGCGGCGGCGGAGAAGACTTCACCGCATGCGAACCCTGATGCGCACCCTGGTGCACACCCTCGTCCCCTTCCTCCTCCTGGCGGCCGCCGCGACCACCGCCCGTACCGCCGGCCCGCCCTGGGTCCGCCACCTCCTCGCGGGTCGCGACGGCGCCCCGCCCGGCCCCGGTACTACGCCGGGAGTACCGCAGGTGCCGCTGGTGGGACGACGCGCGGCAGGGGCCCGCGGCGAGAGGCTCGGTGCAGTCCCCACAACAGGCATGCACCGAGGAGATGGACACCATGGACACCCTGCTCGCCCACGCGGACGGCCACTGGCCCGGCCCGTGGATCCTGCTGATCCCGTTCTTCTGGGCAGCCGTGATCCTCCTCGTCGTGCTGATCCTGCGGCGCACCGTCTGGCGCCGCGGCTACGGCCCCGGCGGCTGGCACCACGGCGGCGGCCCGCTCGCCACGCTCGGCGACCGGTACGCCCGCGGTGAGATCGACGAGGACGAGTACCGCGCCAAGCGCGCCGTGCTCACCGAGCGCACCGACCGTCCCGGCGGTGCGAAATGACCGTCGTCCAGCTGCACCCCGCCGCCGCGGTCGCCGACGCGGTCAAGGTGTACGGAATCGGCGCCACCCAGGTCCGGGCGCTCGACCACGTCACGGTCGAGTTCCCGG
The DNA here is from genome assembly GCF_040683455.1 of Kitasatospora sp. NPDC093679. Classification (NCBI taxonomy): domain Bacteria; kingdom Bacillati; phylum Actinomycetota; class Actinomycetes; order Kitasatosporales; family Streptomycetaceae; genus Kitasatospora; species Kitasatospora sp. NPDC093679. The sequence continues at coordinate 89,545 of NZ_JBFBDW010000022.1, read as the reverse complement.
CCGGGCGGTTCACCGCGATCATGGGCCCGTCCGGCTCCGGCAAGTCCACGTTGATGCACTGCGCCGCCGGCCTCGACACCCTCACCGCGGGCAGCGCCCACATCGGCGGCACCGAGCTCGGCACCCTGAACGACCGTCGGCTCACCGAACTCCGCCGCGAGCGCATCGGCTTCGTCTTCCAGGCCTTCAACCTGGTGCCCACGCTCACCGTCCGGGAGAACATCACCCTGCCGCTCGACCTTGCCGGGAAGGCACCCGACGCGGCCTGGGTGGACGCCCTCGTCGACGTGGTCGGACTCGGCGACCGGCTGCACCACCGGCCCGCCGAGCTCTCCGGCGGCCAGCAGCAGCGGGTCGCCGTGGCCCGCGCCCTCGCCGGCCGCCCCCAGGTCGTCTTCGCGGACGAGCCGACGGGCAACCTCGACTCCCGCTCCGGCGCAGAGGTGCTCGGCCTGCTCCGGCAGGCCGTCGACACCATGGGCCAGGCGGTGGTGATGGTCACCCACGACCCGACCGCCGCGGGCTACGCCGACCGGGCCCTGTTCCTGGCGGACGGCCGGCTGGTAGACAGCATGGACGCGCCCACCGCCGACCTCGTCCTCGACCGGATGAAGGCCTTCGACACCCCGGCCGGCTCCACCCGCGCCACCGCCCTCACCGCCGCCCACACCAGCACTGAGCCGGCCACCACTGAGCCGACCGCCGCGGCCCCGACCGCTGCCACCCCGACCGCTGCCACCCCGACCATCAGCGCCCCGACCACCGTCCCGACCGCGGCCACCGGCCCACGGGGGAGTGACCGACGATGAACACCGCCCTGCGGATCGGACTCCGCTCGGCCCGCGCACACCGACGCCGCCTGGTCGGCACCGTCCTCGCCGTCCTGCTCGGCGTCGCGTTCCTGACCGGCACGATGGTGCTGGGCGACACCCTGCGGGCCAACTTCGACACCCTGTTCGCCGACGCCAACGCGGGCACCGGCGCCGTCGTCCGCAGCGCCGACGTCCTGCCCGCGCAGAACGTCCCCGGCGGCGTCCGGGCACCGGTCGACACCGCACTCGCCGACCGGCTGCGCACCGTCCCCGGGGTGAGCGCGGCCGAGCCGTCCGTCCAGGGCGCCGGCCAGCTGGTCGGCCGGAACGGCGAGCCGATCGGCGGCAAGGGCCCGCCGACCCTCGCCGGGAACTGGCTCACCGACGGCACGCTCAACCCCTACCGGCTCGCCGAGGGCCGGGCGCCCGCCGCGCCCGGCGAGGCCGTCATCAACCGCGGCGCGGCCGAGGCCGGCGACCTCCGGATCGGCGACACCACCGTGCTGCGCACCCCCGACCCGGTACGGATCACCGTCGTCGGCATCGCCACCTTCGGTGCCGACGCGGACGGCATGGGCCCCTCCACCTTCACCGGGCTGAGCCTCGCCGACGCCGAGCGCCACCTCACCCCCAAGGGCGAGGGCCAGGCCAACGCGATCCGGCTCCGCTCCGACACCCTGACGCAGCAGCAGCTCGTCGACCGGGTCAAGCCGTTGCTGCCCACCGGCGTGGAGGCGCTGACCGGGCACGCCGCGACCGCCGAGTCCACCGCCGACGTCTCCGGCCGGTTCCTGACCATGTTCACCACCCTGCTGCTGGTCTTCGCCGGGATCGCGCTGCTCGTCGCCACCTTCACCATCCACAACACCTTCGCCATCGTGGTCGCCCAGCGCACCCGGGAGAACGCGCTGCTCCGCGCGCTCGGCGCGCACCGGCGGCAGGTCCTCGGCTCCACCCTCGCCGAGGCGGCCGTCGTGGCCGTGGTCGCCTCCGCGGCCGGCCTGGTCGGCGGCATCGGGGTGGCGGCCGGGCTCAGCGCGCTCTTCTCCGCGCTCGGCTTCTCGCTGCCGACCGGCGGCATGGTCGTCGCGACCGCCTCCGTGGTGCTGCCGCTGGCCGTCGGCATCCTGGTCACCCTGGGCTCGGCCCTCCTGCCCGCCGTCCGGGCCGGTCGCACCGCCCCGCTCGCCGCACTGCGCGAGAGTGCGGTGGACGACGCGGCGACCGGGCGCACCGGCCGGGTCCGGGCCGTCCTCGGCGCGGCCCTGCTGGCCGGCGGGGCGGTGCTCACGGTGCGCGGTGCGACCGACGGGCCCTCGGTGGTGCTGACCACCGCGGGCGCGGTCACGGCGCTGGCCGGCACCGTGGTGCTCGGCCCGGTCGCCGCGGCGCTCGCCGTCCGGGTGCTCGGCGCCCCGCTGCCGCGGCTGCGCGGCGTCAGCGGGGCGCTGGCCCGCCGCAACGCCGCCCGCAACCCGTCCCGGACGGCGGCCACCGCCACCGCGCTGATGGTGGGTGTCGCCGTGGTGACCCTGTTCACCGTGTTCGCCGCGTCGATCAGGGCCACCCTGGACGACACCGTCGACCGCTCGTTCGCCGGCGACCTCGCCGTCACCGCACCCGCGTTCGGCGCGGGCGGCAGCGGGGTCAGCCCGAAGCTCGCCGAGGCCGTCCGGCAGTTGCCGCAGGTCGAGCAGGCCGTGGGCCTCGGCCGTGGGGTCGCCCGGATCGACGGGCACGGCCGCGAGCTGGACGTCACCGACCCGGCCCGGCTGCCCGGCGTGGTCGACCTCGGACGGATCGACGGCAGTCTCACCGCCCTCGGCACCGACGGCCTCGCCGTCTCCCGCAGCGAGGCGGCCGCCCGCGGCTGGCACATCGGTTCCACGGTCTCCGTCGCCTTCACCGACGGTGCGGAGCCGTTCACCGTCCGGGCGCTGTACGAAGGCGGCGGCGTGGCGGGCGACTACCTGATGACCCGTGAGGCCTGGGCCCCGCACCGTGTCCAGGACAGCGACAGCATGGTGGCGGTCGCGCTGCGGCCGGGCGTCTCCCCCGCCGAAGGCAAGGCCGCCGTTCAGCACGTCGCGGACGGCTACGGCAATCCGCAGGTGCAGGACCGCGACGAGTACGCGGCGAGCGCTGCCGGCGGTGTGGACACCATGCTCTCCGTGGTCTACGCCCTGCTCGCGCTGGCGGTGCTGATCGCCCTGCTCGGCATCGCCAACACCCTGACGCTGGCCGTGCACGAGCGCACCCGCGAACTCGGCCTGCTGCGGGCGGTCGGACAGACCAGGGGGCAGCTGCGGTCGATGGTCCGCTGGGAGTCGGTGCTCGTCGCGGCCTTCGGCACGGTCGGCGGCCTGGGGCTCGGCGCCTTCCTCGGGTGGGCGCTGGTCCGGGCTTCCGACAGCGCCGGCACCGGATCCTTCGCCCTGCCGACCGCGCGGCTCGCGGTGGTGCTGCTGGCCGGTCTGGTCGCCGGCGCGGTAGCGGGCCTCCGCCCGGCCGGCCGCGCGGCCAGGCTGGACGTCCTGCGGGCGATCGCCGCGGATTGAGCGCCGCGGAGTGAGTGCCGCCCCGTCGGGTGTCCGGGCCGCCCGCCGGACATCCGGCGGGCGACGTCCGGCGGGTGTTCGGCGGGCCGTCCGCCCAGGTCGGCGCCCCGCTGCGGGGCTGCGCGGGGGCTGCGCGGCGCGGCGCCCGGTCTCACCGCTCTGCTGCCCGATAAGGGTTCGCTGGAGATGCCGTAACAGTCACTTATTGTAGTCGCCTGTTACGCTTGGTGGAGGTGACGTCGTCAGGACAACGTCAGGACAAGGAGGCTCGCGATGGCGCTGCACACCGTGGACGTGGATCGCTCCGACCCGGAGTACCGGGCCTGGCTGAAGGAGGCGGTGCGGAAGGTCCAGGCGGACGCCAACCGGTCCGCCGACACGCACCTGCTGCGCTTCCCGCTCCCGGAGGAGTGGGGCATCGACCTCTACCTGAAGGACGAGTCCACCCACCCGACCGGCAGCCTCAAGCACCGGCTGGCCCGCTCGCTCTTCCTCTACGGCCTCTGCAACGGCTGGATCAGACCCGGCAAGCCGGTCATCGAGGCGTCCAGTGGTTCGACCGCCGTCTCGGAGGCGTACTTCGCCAAGCTGATCGGCGTGCCCTTCATCGCCGTGATGTCCCGCACGACCAGCCGGGCCAAGATCGAGCTGATCGAGTTCCACGGCGGCCGATGTCACCTCGTCGACGACCCCTGCGAGGTCTACGACGTGTCCGCGCGGCTCGCCGAGGAGACCGGCGGCCACTACATGGACCAGTTCACCTACGCGGAGCGCGCCACGGACTGGCGCGGCAACAACAACATCGCCGAGTCCGTGTTCGCCCAGATGGAGTTGGAGCCGCACCCCGAGCCGGCCTGGATCGTCGCCACCGCCGGCACCGGCGGCACCTCCGCGACCATCGCCCGCTACGTGCACTACATGCAGTTCGACACCCGGATCTGCGTGGCCGACCCGGAGAACTCCTGCTTCTTCGACGGCTGGGTCAACGGCGACCCCGACGCCACCTGCCCCAGCGGCTCCCGGATCGAGGGCATCGGCCGTCCCCGGATGGAGCCCAGCTTCGTCCCGGGCGCCCTCGACCGGATGATGAAGGTGCCCGACGCCGCCTCCATAGCGGCCGTCCGCATCCTGGAGGACGCGCTCGGCAAGAAGGCCGGCGCCTCCACCGGCACCGGACTGTGGGGCGCCCTGCGGATCGTCGCCGAGATGCGTGCGGCCGGGCAGACCGGCAGCGTCGTGACCCTCATCTGCGACCCGGGCGACCGCTACCTCGACAAGTACTACTCCGACGCCTGGCTCGCCGAGCAGGGCATCGACATCGACCCGTACGTCGCCGAGCTCGAGGAGTTCCTCGCCGGGACGTCCATCGGCCTGGGCTGAGCCCCTGCCGCGGGGCGGCGTCCGCCGCCCCGCCCGGTCGGCCCGCTCGGTCGACCAACCCTGACGACCCACCATGACGGCCCGGGGAGTGCGCCACGTACTCCCCGGGCCGACGTGTGCGGTGACCCTCGCACCGCAGCCGCGCCGCGGCCACTCCCACACCGGGCCGAAGCGCCCACCGGCCGGACGCCAGTCACGGACCTGCCGGGCGGCAGAATCGTAAACCAGGGCGAGAGTTTCGGCCAGACCCCGCGGGCGGATTGGCAGGTGATGGCGGGGCCGCCGTCCCGACAGTGGGTCGGCCGGTCCGGTGGCGCTCCATGAGCGGACGTCAACCCAGCCGAAATACCTCGGTGCACGGGGATTGACCGTCCAAAATTCTGGCCGCTAGCGTGCCTGAAACTTGCGTAGTCAACTACGAAAAGTTTCGAGAATTGTCACCGTGTGATCTCGTGAAAGGGACCTCCGTGATCCGAGCGACCCGCACCGCCCTCGTGGCGGCCACCACCGCAGCCCTGGCCGTCACCGCGCTCGTCCTCCCCACCGCCTCCGCCGCCACCGGCAGCACCGCCACCGCGGGCAGCACCGGCGCGTCCGGCGACACCCGGGCGGCCGCCGCCCCGGCGAAGGACCCGGCCGCCCGCACCCTCGGCGAGCTCGGCCGCCGCGCAGGCGTGCGCATCGGCACGGCCGTGGACATGTCCGCCCTCGCCGCCGACGCCCCGTACCGGGAGAAGGCCGCGACCGAGTTCAGCTCCGTCACCCCGGAGAACGTGATGAAGTGGGAGGCCGTCGAAGCCGTCCGCGGCACCCACACCTGGGGCCCCGCCGACGACCTCGTCGACTTCGCGCGGGACAACCACCAGCTGGTCCGCGGCCACACCCTCGTCTGGCACAACCAGCTGCCCGGATGGCTCACCTCTGGCAGCTTCACCCCGGACGAGCTCCGCGACATCCTGCACCGTCACATCACCGACGAGGTCAAGCACTTCAAGGGCCGCATCTGGCAGTGGGACGTCGTCAACGAGGCCTTCAACGACGACGGCACCCTGCGCGACTCCGTCTGGCTGCGCAACCTCGGCCCGGGCTACATCGCCGACGCCTTCCGCTGGGCCCACGAGGCCGACCCCAAGGCCGAGCTGTACATCAACGACTACAACATCGAGGGCGTCAACCCCAAGAGCACCGCACTGCTCGCCCTGGTCACCGAGCTGAAGGCGCAGCACGTCCCGATCGACGGCGTCGGCGTCCAGGGCCACCTCGCCGTCCAGTACCCCGCCCCGCACGACATCGCCGACAACCTGGCGCGCTTCGACGCCCTCGGACTGGACACCGCGATCACCGAGGCCGACGTCCGGATGGTGATGCCCGCGGACGCCACCAAGACCGAGGCGCAGGCCGAGGGGTACGGCGTGCTGCTGCAGGGCTGCCTGCTCACCGAGCACTGCACCGACTTCACGGTCTGGGGCTTCACCGACAAGTACTCCTGGGTCCCGAACACCTTCTCCGGCGAGGGCTCGGCCAACCTGCTCACCGAGGACTACCGCCCGAAGCCGGCGTACACCGCGCTGCGCCAGGACCTCACCCTCGCCGGCCGGCACTGACCGACGCCTCCGGCGAGCCCGCTGCGCCCGCCGGGTGACCGTCGGCGCGCCGCCCACCACCGCACCGCCCGCGGGGACAGGCTGGCCGCAGGGGCCGGCCCGCCGCCCGTCCCCGCAGGAGGCGACGATGCACGACGGCCCGCTGTTCTTCCCGGTGACCCCGTTCGGCCCGGACGGCGAGATCGACCCCGCGGTGTACGCCGAGCACCTGGAGGCCGGGATCGCCGCCGGTCCCGGCGCGGTCTTCGCCGCCTGCGGCACCGGCGAGTTCCACGCCCTGGACCCCGCCGAGCACGCCCGGCTGGTCCGGACGGCCGTCCGGGTCGCGGCCGGCCGGTTGCCGGTCTACGCCGGTGCCGGCGGGCCGCTGCCCACCGCCCGCGCCCTCGCCCGGTCCGCCGCGGAGGCCGGCGCGGACGGCCTGCTCCTCATGCCGCCCTACCTCGTCCGGCCCCCGCGGTCCGGCCTGGTGGCCTACACCCGCCAGGTCGCCGAGGCCGGCGGGCTGCCGCTCATCGCGTACCACCGCGACACCGCCCGGCTGGACGTCGGCACGGCCGTCGAGATCGCCCGGCTGCCGCAGGTGGTCGGAATCAAGGACGGCTGCGGCGACCTCGAACTCCTCGCCCGGATGATCACGGCCGTCGAGACGGCACTGCGCCCCTCCGGGAAGCGGTTCCGGTTCTTCAACGGCCTGCCCACCGCCGAGGCGACCGCGCCCGCCTACCGCGGCCTCGGCGTCCGGCGGTACTCCTCCGCCTCGTTCGCCTTCGTCCCGGAGATCGCCCTCGCCTTCCACCGCGCCCTCGCCACCGGGGACGACTCCTCCGTCGGCCGCCTGCTGGCCGCCTTCTACCTGCCCCTGGTGGAACTGCGCGCCGAAGTGCCCGGCTACGCCGTCTCCCTGGTGAAGGCGGGGGTGCGGCAGCGCGGCTTGGCCGTGGGCGGCGTCCGGCCCCCGCTGACCGACCCCGTACCCGAGGACCTCGACCGGCTGCGCGCCCTCACCGACGCCGGACTGGCCGCCCTCACCGCCCTCCCGGAAAGCACCGACCGTTGACCGCCGCACGGCCCGACCCCGCGCATGCGTCGGACTCGTCGAACCCGTCCGAGTCGTCGAGCCCGTCCGAGTCGCCGAGCCCGCCCGGCCCGCCGGAGCTGCGGATCACCGCGGTCACCGTCACCCCCGTCGCCTTCCGCGAGCCGCCGCTGCTCAACGCGGTGGGCGTGCACGAGCCGTACGCCCTGCGGGCGGTCGTCGAGGTCGCCACCGACCACGGACCGACCGGCCTCGGCGAGACCACCGCCGACGAGGGCCACCTCGACCGGCTGCGCACCGCCGCCGCGGCGGTGACCGGCCTGCCGGTGCACGCCCTCGGCCGGCTGCGCGCCCGGGTCGCCGCCGTGCTCGGCGGCCGGACGGGCTCCGACCGGCACGGCCTGACCGGGCCGATCACCGCGGCCTCCACGGTGGACCGGGTCTTCTCGCCGCTGGAGGTGGCCTGCCTCGACATCCAGGGCCGCGCCGCCGGACGGCCCGTCAGCGACCTGCTCGGCGGCCGGGTCCGCGACGCCGTCCCGTACAGCGCCTACCTCTTCCACAAGTGGGCCGGCCACCCCGGCGGGCCGCCGGACGACTGGGGTGAGGCGATGGACACCGCCGGCATCCTCGCCCAGGCCCGGCGCCTGGTCGACACGTACGGCTTCACCGCGCTGAAGCTCAAGGGCGGGGTCCGTCCGCCGCACGAGGAGGTCGAGACCGTCCTCGCCCTGCACGAGGCCTTCCCCGGACTGCCGCTGCGCCTGGACCCGAACGCCGCCTGGACGGTGGACACCGCGCTCGACACCGCTCGCCGACTGGAGGGCGTCCTCGAGTACCTGGAGGACCCGACCCCGGGCCTGGACGGCATGGCGGAGGTGGCCGCGGGGACGGCGATCCCGCTCGCCACCAACATGTGCGTCACGGCCTTCGAGCACCTGCCGCCGGCGGTCGCCCGCAGGTCGGTGCGGATCGTGCTCGCCGACCACCACTACTGGGGCGGCCTGCACCGCTCCCGGCTGCTCGCCGGGATCTGCGACACCTTCGGGCTCGGGCTGTCCATGCACTCCAACGCGCACCTCGGCATCAGCCTCGCCGCGATGACCCACCTCGCCGCCGCCTCGCCCGAGCTCACCCACGCCTGCGACACCCACTGGCCCTGGCGGACCGAGGACGTGATCGAGCCCGGCGCGCTCACCCTCGCCGACGGCGCCGTCCGGGTGCCCACCGGGCCCGGCCTCGGCGTCGAGCTCGACCGCGACGCCCTGGCCCGGCTGCACGAGCAGTACCTCGCCTGCGGTCTGCGCACCCGCGACGACACCGGCTACCTGCGCCGGACCGACCCCACCTACCGGCGGCGCATCCCGCGCTGGTGACGGCCCGGGACACCGCTCCACGGCACCACCACGGGACGGGAGTTCGACGGCCACCGCCTCCGTCCGGGCCGCCTTCGTCTTCGGCGCGGCCACGCTCGCCCTCACCACCCCCGTCCTCGCCTGGGGGGACGAGCCCCCCGCCTGACGGGACGAGCCCCCGCCTACGCCCCGCGGACGGTCTCCGGTCTCAGGCGAGGACGACCTCGTCGATCAGCTCGCGGGCGGTCTCCACCGCTTCGGCGGGCAGTCCGGCGTCCGTCACCCAGGTGTCGACCTCGGACAGCTCCGCGAAGGTGGACAGGCCGACGGTGCCCCACTTGGTGTGGTCGGCCACCAGTACCGTCCGCCGCGCCGAGGCGACCAGCGTCCGGTTGGTCTCCGCCTCCGCCAGGTTGGGCGTGGTGAGGCCGGCCTCCGGCGAGACCCCGTGGGTGCCGAGGAACAGCAGGTCGAAGCGGAGCGAGCGGATCGCCCGGTCCGCCACCGGGCCGACCAGAGCGTCCGAGGGCGTCCGCACCCCGCCGGTCAGCACCACGGTGGCGGCCGGGCCGCCCGCGCGGTGCGCCTGTTCGAAGACCTCGGACACCGGGACGGAGTTGGTGACCACGGTCAGCCGCTCGATCCCGGTCAGCTCACGGGCCAGCGCGTAGGTGGTGGTGCCGCCGGAGAGGGCGATCGCCGCGCCGGGGGAGACCAGCCGGGCGGCCGCCCGGGCGATCTGCTCCTTGGCGGACAGCTCCAGCGCGGACTTCGCCGCGAAGCCCGGCTCGTGGGTGCGGGCCGGACCGGCCGGCACCGCGCCGCCGTGCACCTTCTCCACCGCGCCGACGCGGGCCAGCGCGTCCAGGTCCCGACGGATCGTCATGTCGGAGACGTTCAACTGGCGGGTGAGCTCGTTGACCCGGACACCGCCGCGCCGCCGCACCTCGTCCAGGATCAGTGCCCGGCGCTGTTCGGCGAGCATCTGGGCGTTGTCGGTCACGGATCCTCCTGCGGTCGGCTCCGGGCCATCCTCGCACGCGGCCCGGCCGCCGAAGCCCCCGAGAAGCCCGGGACCCCGAGAACGCGGGCGGCCGACGGGAACGCCGGCGGCCGGCCGGCCAGGTCAGAGCGGGAGGTCCGCCGGGACGAGCAGCTGCAGCTCCTCGGTGGACGGGTCGGCGAGCTGGGCGACCCGCATCGCGTGCCGCTCCACCATCGTCTCGAACACCTGCCGGGCCGTCCGGCCGTTGCCGAAGGCCGGTCCGCGCTCCAGGCCGGCGAAGTGCTCGCGCAGGGCCTTCTCGGTCGCCTCGGCCAGCGCGTACTCGTGTTCGGCGCACTGGGCGCGGGCGATCTCCAGCAGCTCGTCGGCGCTGTAGTCGGGGAAGGTGACCGTCCGGGAGAACCGCGAGGACAGGCCGGGGTTGGCGACGAGGAAGCGTTCCATCTCGGCGGTGTAGCCGGCGACGATCACCACCACCTCGTCCCGGTGGTCCTCCATCAGCTTCACCAGGGTGTCGATCGCCTCCCGGCCGAAGTCCCGCCCGCCGTCCTCCGGCGCCAGCGCGTACGCCTCGTCGATGAACAGGACCCCGCCGCGGGCCCGGTCGAAGGCGGCGGCGGTGCGGATCGCGGTGGAGCCGATGTGCTCGCCGACCAGGTCGACCCGGGCCACCTCGACGAGGTGGCCGCGCTGCAGCACCCCGAGCGAGGCCAGGATCTCGCCGTACAGCCGGGCGACCGTGGTCTTGCCGGTGCCGGGGGCGCCCGTGAAGACCAGGTGCCGGCGGAGCGAGGGAGCCTTCAGCCCGGCCTTGCGGCGGCGCCGGCCGACGGTGATCAGGTCGATCAGGGTGCGCACCTCCTGCTTGACGGTGGCCAGGCCGACCAGGGCGTCCAGTTCGGCGAGCGCCTCGTCGGCGGGGCGGCAGTCGGGGATCGGTGCGATCGCGGCCGCCCCGGCCGGGGCCGGCCCGGCGCTGGTCAGCCGGGCCGTCGCCGGCAGCAGCGCGGGACCGGCAGCAGACCCGGCCGCCGGTGCGAGCAGCGGCGGGTACGACGGGGCGGGGGCGAGCGGCGGGGCCGCGGGCAGCGCGGCGCGCGGCACCGGCAGCGCGGGCGGCGGCGGGGGGACGTCGTCCGAGACGCAGCCCTCGGTGACCGGGCCCGCCTCGGAGAACTCGAAGCCGGCCCGGCCGTTCTGCTCGGCCCGGCAGCGGGTGAGCACCGTGCGGCAGCCGTCGATGACGTGGAAGCCGAAGCCGCGGCCGTGCGAGACCCGGCAGTCCTCGAAGGTGCCGCGGCCCTGGGCCGAGACGTACACCCCGGCGTCGCCCGCGCCGCGCACCGTGCACTCGCGCAGCACCGGGTCGGCGCCCTTGGCGACGATCACGCCGGTGGCGACGTCGGCGATCTCGCAGCCGGTGAGCAGGCCGCCGCTGCCGTGGTCGCGGAACCAGAGCCCGGTGCCGGCCTCCTGGATCCGGCAGTCCGTCAGGTCGGCGGTGGCGCCGCCGCTGACCGAGACGGCGGAGGAGCGGATCCGGCTGAACGAGCAGTCGGCGGCGCTCGCCCGGGAGTCGCGGTCGAGCACGAACAGGGCGTCGGGGAGGTCGTGCAGGGTGCAGTCGGCGAGGGCGAGGCGGGCGCCGTCGCTGACCCACAGCGCCGGGTAGTCGCCGTCGGCGGAGTGGATCTCGCTGCCCTCGGCCTCGACCTCGGTGCCGGCGTCCCAGACGGAGAGCGCGCCCCGGCCGAAGGTGTGCAGGGTGCAGCGCTCCAGCCGCAGCCGGGCCCGGCCGCGCAGGTCGGCGGCGTTCTCCGGCAGGTCGTGGATGCGGCAGCCGGCGAGCAGCAGCTCGGCATCGGTGTCCAGGGTGAGGCCGTTGCCGGTGACCCGGTGCACGGTGCAGTCGGTGAGGCGGCCGACCGCGCCGTCCTCGGCCTGCACGCCGCTGCCGCGGATCTCGTAGATCTCGCAGCCGGTCAGTTCGGCGCCGCTGTCGGCGCCGGTGAGCAGCAGTCCGGCGCCCCCGGTGTGGTGGACCTTGCAGCGGTCCAGCACGGCGGCGGCGCCGCCGAGCACCGCGATGCCGGCCTGGCCCGCGGCGGAGACCTCGCACTCCTGGAGGCCGGCCCGGGCGCCGGGGCGCAGCCGCACCCCGAGGCCGGCCGGGTTGGCGACGGTGCAGGAGCGGAGCACGGCGGAGGCGCCGTCGCCGAGTTCGACGCCGGCGGAGGCCTGGGTGTCGATCCGGCAGCCGGTGAGCCGGGCGCCGTCCGCGGTGACCAGGACGGCGGGCAGCGACCGGTCGGAGCCCTCGACGACCACGTCCTGGACGGTCGCGGCGGCGGCGACGGTCAGCGGCACCCCGGCGGGCGGGCTGATCCGGACGCTGCCGGGGCCCTGGGCGGCCAGCACGGTGACCGGTTTGTCGATCACCACCGCCTCCCGGAAGACGCCCGGCCGCACGGTCACGGTGTCGCCCGGTTCGGCGGCCTCCAGGGCCTCCCCGAGCGTGTCGTACTCGCCGGCGCGGCGCCGCCAGCGGGACCCGCTGTCCTGCGTGACCCGGACCCTCTGCTCTGCCATGCGGTCTGTCATCCCACCTTCGTCGGAGCCCTGCGATGGTCGGCCGCCCGCGGGGGCGCCCCCGGCCGCGGTGCGGGGGCCGTCCGCGCACTACAACGAGTGGGCGACGGCGCGGTGCCGGTCAGCGCCGGGCGTCCGGCTGCGGCCGCGGGCCCTCCTCCAGCACGGTGACCTCGTCGCCTACCCGCAGGGTGCCGAGCAGGTCGCCGGTGACGCCCTCGGGACGCTCCGGGACGAGGTTCTGGCCGAAGACGAGCTTCTTGCCGAAGCGGCGGTGCCGGCCGAGCGCGAGCAGCGGCTCGGGGCCGCGGCGCTCGCCGGTCTCCTGGTCGGTGGTGGTCACCACGCAGCGGCCGCAGGGCTTGGCGACCCGGAAGACCACCTCGCCGACCCGGATCCGCCGCCAGCCGTCCTCGGCCCACGGCTCGGTGCCGGAGACGACCAGGTTGGGGCGGAAGCGCTCCATCGGCAGCGGCTCGGCGCGCCGGTCGCCGGCGGGGTGGTCGACGGCGAGGTGCTCGTTGAGCGCGGCCAGCGAGGCGGTGGTGGCGAGCAGCAGCGGGAAGCCGTCGGCCATGCTGGTGGTCTCGCCGGGCCGGCTGTACTCGGGGTCGATCCGCCGGCTGCCGGCGGGGTCCTCCAGGTGCAGCAGGCGGACGTCGCCGAGGCGGTCGGCGAACCAGACCTGTGCCTCCTTCGCGGCCTCCACGGCGGGGAAGAAGGTGCCGAAGACGTCGGCCTGCGCGGCCGGGTCGCCGGCGGCGGTGCTCGGTGCGGGGATGCGGATGCTCGTGCCGTCGGGGTCGGTGACGGTCAGTGAGCCGTCGGCGTGCGGCCGGGTGCGGTACTGGCCGAGGGAGGGGTCGTCGCGCTGGGTGACGGCGCGGCCCGTGGGGTCGGCGAGCATCCAGCGGCGGTCGCCGGCGAGGCCCCACGGCTCCACCCCGGCGCTGTCCGGGCTCAGCCGGTAGGTCGACTTGACGGGATAGACGTGGAGGGCGGTCAGCTGCGGCATGCCCCCATCCTGCCAGTCGGCGGCGGTGCTCCGGTGCCGCGGCCGGGAATGCACGGAGGCCGCCCGGTCCGCCTGGTACGGCGGGCCGGACGGCCCCGGAGAGGAAGACCTCGTGCCCTTGCTCCGCCCGGCGCCCTCGTTCGCCGGGGTGGTGCGGCTTCGGTCAGCCGGCCTGCGGGTAGTACGCGGGGCCGGGGTACTGCTGCTGGACGGGACGGACCGGGGCGACCGGTGCGGCCGGGCGCAGCTGGTTGCCGCCGAAGCTCTGGTCGGCGAAACCCTGCTGCGGGCCCTGGCCGAAGCCCTGCGCACCGAACTGCTGGCCGGACATGCCCGAGGGCGCCGACGCGAAGCCGTTCTGGCCGCCGAAGCTCTGCCCGGTCTGGTACCCGGCCTGGGGGGCGGGGGAGACCGGCGCCTGCGGGCGCTGCGGGGGGAGGTACGGCTGCGGGCTGCCGTACCCGGGGACGGCCGGCTGCGGGGCCGCCGCGTACACCGACGGCGCGGTCTGCGCCGGGATGTACGAGGTGGCGGGGCCGCTGCTGGGGCCGGGGCCCAGGGCGAGGCGGGCCGGCGGGAGCGCGGGCAGGTTGCTCACCGGGCTGTCGAAGCCGGTGCCGTAGCCACTGCCGTAGCTGCTGCCGTAGCCGGAGCCGTAGGTGGCCGGGGGCAGGGCCGCCGGCACGTTGATGGGCGCGATCTGCGGGACACCGCGTTCTGCGACGAGGCTGTCGTAGATGGGCGTGCCGGAGGAGAAGGACGGAGAGGGGTAGCCGACTCCGTCGTAGGAGCGGGGCGAGGTCATGGGGCATACCGTAAGCCCACAACGTGCCTGCTGAGGAGAGTGGAAGAGGTGGGATTTCGACCGTTCACACAGTCTTCGCTCGATCGAAACGCTCGAAAGTGTGCAAATCCGACATATTGTCGGCCAGTTCAAGCCATCCGAACCCCCTGACCGCCGGTCGAACGCCGGGCGAACCGCCGACGTCGGTTCGTCGGACCCTCGGCCGTCCGAACCGGAGGGCGTGCGGTGCGGACCGCGCGCCGGTGGGCCCGACCGTCTCGCGGACGGACCGGACCCGCCGGAGAAACCGCACGTCAGCCGACGTGTACGCTCTGCGCCGGGAAGCCGGGACGGCCCGCCAGCTCCGTCGTGCAGTGCGCGCAGCGGACGGCCGCGACCGGCACCGTGCTCAGGCAGTCCGGGCAGTCGGCCTTCGCCACCGGCACGTCCTTGCGCGGCTCGAAGCGGGCCTGCAGTCGCCCGACCGGCACCACCACGGCGAAGTAGATCACCGCGGCGATCAGCACGAAGCTGATCAGCGCGTTCAGGAACGCCCCGTACGGGAACACGGTGCCCGCGACGCTGAAGGACTCCTTGCTGTAGTCGCCGACCGCGCCGCTGGCGATGCCGATCAGCGGGGTCAGGAACGCCGTCACGAAGCCCGTCACCACGGCCGTGAAGGCCGCGCCGATGACGATGCCGACCGCCAGGTCGACGACGTTGCCGCGCAGCAGGAAGCTGCGGAATCCCTTGAACACCGGGTGACTCCTCGAAATGCGTCGGGCCGCGCCGGCCCGGCCGGCCGGGCCCTTCGACCCCGCCGGCCATCCTGCCGAGGCCGGGACGGCGCGGTCCAGCCGCCGTCACCCGTTCCGCCCAGTCGTCGTACCGGGTTGCGCTCCGGGTGGGCCGGGCCGCGCCCGCGGACGGCCCCGCAGGCCCGCCCGCGACACCCCACGGGCCGTCAGATCCCGGCCGCCCGGAGCCGATCGGCGTGCGCCTGCACCTTCACCACCGCCCCGGCCACCCGCCGCACCGTCGCGGCGTCCATGTGCGACCAGAGCGGCACCGTCAGCACCGAGTCGGCCAGCCGGTCCGTCAGCGGCAGCGCCCCCGCCTGCCCGAGGTGCGCGTAGGCGCGCTGGCGGTGCACCGGCGGGAAGAAGTAGCGGCGGGTGTCCACCCCCTCCGCCTTCAGCGCCCGGCCGAGCTCCGCGGCACCGAGGCCGAACGCGGCCGCGTCCACGATCAGCGTCAGGTCCTTGAAGGTCGAGGTGTCGCCCGGCTCCGGCAGGGCGAGCCGCAGGCCCGGCAGCCCCGCCACCGCGGCCGCGAACACCTCCACCAGCGCCCCGCGGTGCGCCACCCGCTCGGGCAGGCCGGTCAGCGAGGCCAGGCCGACCGCCGCGTGCAGCTCGCTCATCCGGGCGTTCAGGCCGGGGAAGAGCGTGTCGTAGTCGCCCGGGTTGCCGTAGTCGCGGGCGGTGCGCAGGGTCGCCGCGAGCGAGGCGTCCCGGGTGGCGACCAGACCGCCCTCACCGGCCACCGCCACCTTCGTCGGGCTCATCGAGAACACCTCTGCCAGCCCGAAGCCGCCGATCGGCACCCCGCCGCGGGCGCTGCCGAAGCCGTGCGCGGCGTCGTAGACCAGCGGTACCCCGGCCGCGTCCGCGACCTGCTGCAGCCGCTCCACCTGGCAGGGGGTGCCGTACACGTGGGTGGCCATCAGCGCGGCCGGCCGGTCGGCGGCCTTCAGCCGCGCCTCGGCGTCCTCCGGGTCGAGGGTGACGTCCTGTTCGCGGGCCTCCGCGAACAGCGGGGTGCCGCCCGCCCAGTGCGCGGCGTGCGCGGTCGCCGAGAAGGTGAAGCCGGGCATCAGCGCCGGCCGGCCGCCGCCCACCCCCGCGGCCTGCAGCACCAGCATCAGACCGGCCGTGCAGTTGGAGACCGCCACCACATGCGGCACCCGCAGCAGCTCGGCGGCCCGCTCCTCCAGTTCGGCGACCGTCCGCCCGTTGGTGAGCTGGCCGCTCTCCAGCACCGCGGCGATCCGGGTCAGCGCCTCGTCGGCGTGCGGGACCTTCACCCGGGTCAGCGGCAGGCCGTCGGGGAAGGCCGGGGTGCCGCCGAGGGCGGCGGGCGTGTCGAGGTCGGTGGTCATGGTCGGGTCGATCCCCCCTGGGTCGGTCGGTTGCCGGGTGTCCGCGCGGAGGCGGGTGCCGCCGCGGCGGGGTCGGGCGGTGCCGGCCCGGACGGCACGGCACCACCGGGCGGCCCCGCTGTGCCCGGAAGCGCTGTGGGCCGGCCGCCCCACTGGCCGGGCTGCACCCGCCACAGCGGCGGCCGGGAGTGCGCCCGCACCCGCGGGCGGTCCCCGTCCGGCCGCGGGACGGCGAGCAGCACCAGCACCAGCGGCAGCACCTGCACGCGTTCGCGCGACAGGATGCCCATGTTGTTGATGGTCGAGAACGCCCAGCAGAACAGCAGGGTGTAGACGATCGTGAAGGCGACGTAGGAGCGCCGCAGGAACCACCGCGGCACCTGGCTCAGCCGCGGCCAGCTGCGGATGAACATCACCAGCAGCGCGAAGCACTCCACCGACTGCACCAGGTTCTGCACGTTCGACGCCTCGAACGGGAAGGGCCGGAACAGCACGCTGACCACCGCCACCGGCAGTCCCGCCGGATTCAGGCTGAACTGCGGCGAGTCGTCGTCCGCCGCCTGGTTGATCACCGACCCGCCCTGCGAGGTGCGCCGCGAGGTCTCCGACAGCACCTGGTTGACGCTGTCGCCGCCGGTGCCGCTCGTCCCGAAGAACGTCGACACCTGCTGCAGCATCAGCATCACCATCACGCCCAGCACCACCACGGTGAGCACCGTGCGCAGCGGCCCCAGCGCGCTCACCTGCTGCGGCCGCCGGCGCAGCACGTACGCCACCGTCAGGCCCGCGCCGGCCAGCACGGTGACGTGCGGACGGACCATGCCGGTGCCCAGCGAACCCAGCGCGATGCAGAGGAACGCGCCGAACCGGCGGTCCAGCAGCCGCGCCACGCCGTAGGTGGTCAGGCCCAGGCAGAACATCATCCAGGCGTCCTTGCCGATGCTGGACGGCCAGAACAGCAGCGACGGCAGGAAGAACACCAGCTTCGCGTACCGCCGGGAGTCCGCCTCGGGGAAGGCGATCTGCAGCGCCCGCCAGAACAGCAGCAGACCCCAGAAGCCCAGCCAGGAGAACACCAGGAAGCCGCCGACCAGTGACGGACCGGTGATCGCGTACACCGCGCCGGTCACGATGATGATGAAGCCGGTGCCGGCGACCTTCATCCCCAGGTCGTAGTGGAACGTCCCGGAGAGCGGGCTGTGGGTGTCCAGGAACAGCGCCAGCTCGCTGCCCCGCTGGTGGTACATCTTGGCGTCGGCCGCGCCGCCGTACAGCACGAAGGCCATCAGGTACCGCGGGAAGGCGCACAGCAGCTTGAGCGCCATCGCCAGCATCAGCAGCCGGAAGACGTCCTTCTCCGGGTTGGCGGCGGCGACCCGCGCCAGGACCGGCGTGCCGATCGCCATCAGCGCGGGCAGGACCAGCAGCGCCCCCCAGGTGTCGTACCCGGTGTGCACCATCGCCAGCACGAACAGCGTCACGTAGCCGACCACCAGCGCGGCCGCCACCGCCGACGGCCAGGGCACCCGCCGGGCCAGCGCGGCCACCGCCGTCACCGCCGGCCGCGCCGCGACCGCCGGAGCGGCCATCAGAAGACCTCCAGGTCACCCAGGTTGAACCGCCAGTCGGCCGGGATCCGGCCCGCCGTGAGCGGACCGGACGGGGACCGGGCGGCGAGCACCATCCCGGTGCGCGGAGCCGTCAGGTAGCCGCTGCGCCGGGCGGCCGCGGCGGCCTCGGTGCCCGCCGCGAGGTGGCCCGCGACGTGGTCGCAGCCCGCCTTCGCGGCCTGCTTCAGCAGCCGCGCCGCGCTGCCCCGGTCGCCCGGCCGGACGATCACGTCGGCGAGTGTGAACTCGGCCAGCGGCCCGCGCCGCCGCGGCCGGCCGAACGCCACCCCGGCCAGCTCGCCGCCGCGGTGGCAGGTCAGCACCCGGTAGTCCAGGCCGGGCGCGTCGCCGTACCGCCAGCGCAGGAAGTCCGCGGTGCGCCGGACGGCCAGCCGGGTGTCGGTGACGTCCGCGGCCGCCCGCTCCCGCAGCAGCTCGTCCAGCCCCTTCCGCGGGCCGGCGAACCAGTCCTCGGCGGTCGGCAGCGGGCACACCGGCGGGCCCGCCGCACCCGCCCCGCGGCGGGCCAGCGCTGCCCGCGCACCGCGCGCGAACGCCGCCGGCCGGGCCACCCGCACGGCGATCGGCACCCGGCCGAGCTCCCGCCAGCCCATCTTCAGGTAACCCGGCAGGCTGTTGCCGTTCGGCGTGTTGAAGACCAGCTCGGTGTCGCCGGAGACCTCCTCCAGCAGCCGCAGCGTCAGATCGCGGAAGATCCCCCGGCCCTGGAACTCCGGGTGGGTCGCGGTGTCCACCGGGCGGACGGCCGGCACCGTCCGCCCGCCCGCCTGCCACTGCCAGCGCAGGAACAGCCGCACCCCGGCCAGCCGCCCGCCCGCCTCCTCGGCGACCAGGCCCGGACTCGCACCGAACGGGTTCCGTCGGTGCTTCCACTCGAAGAACTCGGCACTGCGCATGCCGGTCGGCCCGCCCGCCAGCGAGGCGGTCAGCAGGTCCAGCACGGCGGGCGTGTCGGCGTCCACGAGCGGACGGTACGTCAGCCCGGCGCTTGACTCGGTCATCTGGGTCTTCGGCTCCATGTCGTCTCGCTCGGCGGGTGCTGCCGGTCGGTGACCGCAACGGTCAACGGGCCAGCACCCGGGCGTACACCTGCTCGATCGCGCGCTGCGCCCCGGCCGTGTCGAAGGTCCGGGACCGCTCCCGGGCGGCCTTCCCGAACCGCTCGCGCAGCCCCTCGTCGGCGGCCAGCCGGCCGAGCGCGCCGGCCAGCGCCGCCGGGTCGCCCGGCGGCACCAGCAGCCCCTCGACACCGTCGTCCACCACCTCCGGCATCCCGCCGACCCGGGTCACCACCGACGGCAGGCCGCTGGCCATCGCCTCCATCAGGGCCACCGGCAGGCCCTCCTGGCGGGAGCTCAGGGTGAACACGTCCAGCGCGGGCAGCAGCGCCGGCACGTCCGGCCGGGAACCGGCGAACACCACGCCCCCGCCGGCCCGGGCCCGTAGCTCGGCCTCCAGCGGCCCGGCGCCGATCAGCACCAGCGCCGCCGAGGGGTGCTCGCGGCGCAGCAGCCCGAAGGCGGCGAGCAGGGTGGCCTGGTCCTTCTTGGCGGTCAGGTTGCCGACCGTGCCGACCACCGGTGCGTCCACCGGCAGACCGAGCGCGGCGCGGGCGGCGGCCCGGGCGGCCGGCCCCTCGGGGGCGCCCGCAAGGTCCGGGCCGTGGTGCACCACGGTGACCCAGCCCTCGTCCGGACGCCGCCGGGCGATCGTCGCCGCCACCGCGTGCGAGACCGCCACCACCGCGTCGTTGCGCCGGTACGTCAGCGCGTTGGCCCAGCGGGTGGCCGTCCGGTACCGCTCCCAGACGTTGTGCTCGGTGTGCACCAGCCGCGGCGCCCGCCGGCCGACCGCCAGCAGCCGGGCCGCCACCGCCGGGACCGGCATGTGCGAGTGCACCAGGTCGTAGCGGCGCTCGGCGAGCAGCCGGCGCAGCCGCACCGGCCAGAGCGCACCCGGCGCCCCGCCCAGGCAGTGCACCCGCACCCCGGCCGCCTCCAGCGCGGGCACCAGGGCGTCCTTGTACGGCAGCACGTAGGCCACCTCGATCTCGTACCGCCCGGTGTCGGCGTGCCGGGCGCAGTTCAGCAGCAACTGCTCGGCGCCGCCCCGGCCGAGGCCCTTGGCCAGCCAGAGCACCCGCCGGCGGCCGCTCACCGCTCCTCGATTTCGCGCAGCTGCAGCGTCGTCTCGACCACCGACTCGCCGCCGGGCCGGCGCGCCCAGCTCGGTGCCGCCCGGTGGTGCTCCTCGGCGACGGGCGCGACCGGCGCGGGCGGTGCCGGCCGCTCGGCGGGCCCCGGCCGGCCGGCAGCCTCCCCGCGCGCCGCGGCGGGGGAGCGGCGGCCCTCCTCGGACCGCGCGGAGGCGGTGGCCGTGCGGCCCACCAGCAGCGCACCGGTGCGCAGCCCGTCCCGCTTCAACCGGCGCCCGGAGGGGCCGATCGTGCCGAGCAGAGCCACCCCGGCGACCGGCACACCGGTACGGGCCAGCAGCTCGGAGACCCGGTCGGCCTGCTCCGGCGTCACGTTGCCGGCCATCGCCGTCACCAGCACCGCGTCGGCGTGCTGCACGAGGTCGTAGGCGTCGTTGGCGTGCAGCAGCGGCGAGGTGTCGATCAGCACCACGTCGGCGTGCTCGCGGGCCCGCCGCAGCACCTCGCCGGCCCGCAGCACCAGCGCCGCCGGGTAGGCGGTGGTGTTGCCTCCGGTGATCAGCCGCACCCCCTCGGTGCCGGTCTCGCGGATCAGGTCGTCCAGCGCCGACAGCCGTTCGCCGCTGAGGAGTTCGGCCATGCCCGGACCGTCGCCGACGCCGAAGTGCAGATGGGTCTGCGGGTGCCGGAAGTCGCAGTCGAGCACCAGCACCCCGCGGCCGGTCTCGGCCAGCGCGGCCGCCAGGTTGGCGACGGTGGTGGTGCGGCCGTCCCCGCTGCGCCCGGACATCACCAGGATCACCGGCGCGGGACCGCCACGGCCCCGGGCGGCCGGCTCGGCGCCGGGCCGGCCCGACAGCGACTCCGGACCGGTGAGCAGCAGGGTCGAGCGCAGCGAGCGGTAGGCCTCGGCCGCCGGGTCGGACGGGCGGGCCACCACCAGCGGACCCCGCAGCCGGCGCAGCCGCCGGGAGAGCTGCGGGATCTCGCCGATCACCGGCAGGTTGAACGCCTCCTCGGTGGTGTTGCGGGTCCGCAGCCGGGTGTCCATCCGGCTGAGCATCACCGCGGCGACGACGCCGAGCGCGAGGCCGAGCACCACCGCCAGGGTGAGGCGCACGCCGCGGCTGGGCGAGCTGAGCAGGCTGCCGCCGGCCTCCTTGGCGTCGATGCTGCCCCACTGCTGGATCGCGTCGGTCTGGCTGTAGTTCTGCAGGGTGCTGATGTCGGTGAGCGTCTTGGTGAGCGCGTTGAGCGCGGCCGTCAGCTGCGGCTGGAGCTTCGGCTGGTCGGCGGAGCCCGCCTTGGTGAAGGCGTGCTGCAGGTTGTTGACCTGCTCCTGCTGGGTGTCGGCCTGCGCCTGGAGGCGCTTGATCGACTCGTCGGCGCTCTTCTTCGACTCCTGGCCGTAGCCCGTGATGGTGGCGTCGGACAGCGCCGCGGCCAGGTCGGTGCAGGACTGCTGGGTGGGGCCGGTGGTGGTGAAGACCAGCATCTGGGTGGAGGCCGCGGTGACGGTGCGCCGGGCGGCGAGCGCGGCCACGTCCGTGACGTGGAGCTTCTTCGCCGCGGTGGTCGTCACGTCCGAGCCCTGCGCGTAGCTCAGCACCTGATCGGCCCGGACGGACTCGCCGGCACCGGCCACCGGGGTGATCGCCACCTTGCACTGCCACTTGCCGTCGTCCACGGCGTCGCCCGCCGGCGTCAGCAGGAAGCCGATGATCAGCGCGGCGAGGGTGCAGCCGACGAGCAGCCGCCAGTAACGCCGCAGGACGGTGAAGTGGTTTGCCGGTTCCACCGGTTGGTTCCCCTCGCGATCGTGGTGCGGGCACGCGGGACACCGGTCCGGCCCGCCTCGGCGGACCCCGGTGCCGCCGGATGCGGCAGGGTCGGGTGCGGCGGCTCCCCGGCGCCGGGCCGGGGGAGGACGCGATCAGGTGGCGGCGGCCGGTAACGCGGTGGACCGGCGCGGACCGTCCGGCAGGACGGCGCATCGTGGCAGTCGTTGTGACATCGGGCCCCCTGACGGCGTCACCCACCCGGCCGCCCCGGCCCGGATGCCTCGCGCGGATCGCCGTGCCCCCCGGCAGCCCGCTTCCCCCCTGCGATGCTTGCCGTCCCGGACCTGGGGCGCAAGCGCTTTGGCGATTCTCGGCGGGGCACATTTCGGCCCTCCCGCGCGTCCTGCCATGGTTGCGGCGGCTTTGTCCGCTTTCCGTGGCATGTCAACTCCGGTGCGCGGGGCGGCACTTCGGCGCGGACCCGATGTGGCCCGATGTGGCCAGGTGTGGCCCGGCGCAGCCCCGGCGCGGCCTCAGCGGCCGGCCGGCACCCGGCGCAGCGACCGCTCGTAGAAGCCGACCATCTGCCCGCAGACCTGCGCCAGCGTGAACGAGGTGAGGAACCGGGCCCGGGCCGCCTTCACCCGCACCCGCGCCGCCGCCCGGTCGTCCAGCGCCGACACCAGCGCCGCCGCCAGCTCGGCCGGCCGCTCCGGCGGCACCAGCAGCGCGTAGTCCTCCGAACCGACGGTCTCCCGCAGCGCCGGGACGTCCGCGCACACCAGCGGGACCCCGACCCCCATCGCCTCCATCGCCGCACTGCCCAGCCCCTCCCAGCGGGAGGGCACCGCGAACGCGTCCGAGGCCGCCATCAGGTCGTACACGTCGCCGCGCGGGCCCAGGAAGCGCACCTGCCCGGCCCGCCCCGCCAACGCCTCCAACCGGGCGGTCTCCGTACCCGGGCTGCCCGCCAGCAGCAGCACCGCCTCCGGCACCTGCCGGCGCACCCCCGCGAACGCCTCCACCAGCACGTCCAACCCCTTCTGGTACTGCTGCCGGGCGGCCGCCAGCACCACCGGGGTGTCCTGCGCCAGGCCCAGCGCGGCCCGCACCGCCGCCCGCCGCTCCGGCGTCACCGAGCCCAGCAGCTCCGGATCGCGGCCGCGCGGTACCACGTCGATCCGGTCCGACGAGACCCGCAGCCGCCGCGCCATCGACGAGGCGACGTGTCGGGTCAGGGCGTGGAAGCGCCGGGTGCCCTGCGCCGTCGCCGCGTCCACGGCCTGCGCCGCCCGCACCTTCCACGGCGACAACCCGCGCGCGTGCAGGTGCTCCGGCCCGTACGAGGAGTTCACCAGGCTCGACACCACCGGGGTGCCCGCGGCCAGCGCCGCCGCCCGGCCCAGCACGTCCGCCTCGTACAGCGTGGTGTGCACCAGGTCCGGCCGGTGCTCGCGGACCAGCCGACGCAGCGCCGCCGCCCGCCCGGCCCGACCCGACCCGTGCACCCCGAACACCCGCGCACCCGCCGCCACCAGCTCCGGCTGGAAGCCCCCCGGCGACTCCTTGAGGTACGCGACGTCCAGGCGCACGCCCGAACGCACCAGGTGCGGGGCCATCGCGGCCAGGCCCTGCTCGGCACCGCCGATCCGGTGCAGGCTGTCGATCACATAGAGCACGTGCACAGCAGCGACCCCCCGGGAACACCGGCGCGGCAGGTCTCCCGTCCGTCCCGCGCCCTGACAGGCGCTCAGCATCCCAGCCCCGGCCCGCCTCCGCCAGGAAAACCGCGACGACGCCGCACCGCACGCCCCGGGCGGGAGCGGGCAGCACCTCAGGGGCGCGTGGGGGCACCTCCCGGCCGAAGGCTGGGGGAGAACTGCGCAATCCTGGGACGGTTACGACAACAGATGGGCCGGCCCGGATTCGTACGGCGAGCCACATCCGAACTGCGCAGTTCCCCGCGCCCCTGAGGTGCTGCCCCTGAGGTGCTGCCTCTGAGGTGCTGCCTCTGAGGTGCTGCCCCCGGGGTGCACCTCCCCGAACGCCTGCGGGCGGTGGGCGGGCTGTGCCAGGGTCGGGGGATGCCAGCCGCCGAGTCCGCGCGTCCCGCCGTCCTGCACCTGGTCACCGACCCTCGGCGGCGCGGCGCCCAGAACCTCGCCCGCGACCTGCACGCCGAACTGCTCCGCCGCGGCCACCGCTCCGAGCTGCGCTCCCTGCGACCGCACCCCGACGCCCCCGGTGCCCCCGCCGTCGGGGACGCCGAGCCGCTCGGTCCGGGCCGCTTCCACCCGGCCACCCTGCGGGCGCTGCGCGCCGCCGCCCGCCGCGCCGACGTGGTCGTCGCCCACGGCTCCTCCACCCTGCCGGCCTGCGCCGCAGCCCTGTTCGGCAGCCGCGCCCCGTTCGTCTACGTCAACATCGGAGACCCGCGGCACTGGGCGGCCTCCCCGGTCCGCCGGCTCCGCACCGGCCTGCTGCTGCGCCGTGCCGCCGCCGTGGCCGCGATCTCCGACGGGGCCCGCGAGGTCCTGCTCGACCACTACCGGCTGCCCGCCCGCAGCGTCCGCACCATTCCCAACGGCCGTGCCGCCGACCGCTACCCGCCCGCGGCGGACGAGGCCGACCGGCAGGCCGCCCGCGCCGCCCTCGGCCTGCCCGCCGCGGGCCCGCTGCTCGCCTGGGTCGGCGCGCTCGCCCGCGAGAAGCGCCCCGACCTCGCGCTGGACGCCCTCGCCCTGCTGCCCGGCGTCCACCTCGCGGTGGCGGGCGACGGCCCGCTGCGCGCCGAGGCGGCCGCCCGCGACACCACCGGCCGGGCGCACTTCCTGGGCGCGCTCACCGATCCCGCCCCGCTCTACCGGGCCGCCGACGCCCTGGTGCTCACCAGCGACAGCGAGGGCGTGCCCGGGGTGCTGGTGGAGGCCGCGCTCGCGGGCCTGCCCGCCGTCGCCACCGACGTCGGCTGGGTCCGTGACGTCGTCCGGGACGGCGTCACCGGCAGGCTCGTCCCGCCCGGTGACGCGGCCGCCCTGGCCGGCGCCGTCGAGAAGCTGCTCGCGGATGCGCACGGCGCGCTCGGCGCCGCCGCCCGCCGGCACGCGCTCGACCGTTTCGACCTCGGCGTGGTCGCCGACGCCTGGCAGGTCCTGCTCGCCGAGACCGCCCGCCGCGGCTCCCGACGCACCGTCTGAGGGCGTCCCGCGCACCGTCCGGAAGCCTCCGGCGCGCCGTCCGGAACGGGCGCGCCGCCGAATCCGCCCCCCGCCTGTGCGCCGCCGCAGGGTGCGCGCATACTGGCCTGCGCGGCTCGCACCGCGCGACAGGGCCACTCCGGACCCGGCACGGCTGCGCCGCGACGGGGGAAGGTGCGCGATGGCAGTACTCGCGATCATCGTCGGAGCCGGTCTGCTCTGGATGCTGACCGGTGTCCGGGTCGTCCAGCAGTACGAGCGCGGGGTGGTCTTCCGGCTCGGCCAGGTCCGCGGGCAGGTCCGCGGACCCGGCCCGACGCTGCTGATCCCGCTGGTCGACCGGATGCGCAAGGTCAACGTCCAGGTGATCACCATGCCGGTGCCGGCCCAGGAGGGCATCACCCGGGACAACGTCTCCGTCCGGGTCGACGCCGTGGTCTACTTCCGCGTCGTGGAGCCGATCCGGGCCACCGTCGACGTGCAGAACTACATGTTCGCGATGTCCCAGGTCGCCCAGACCTCGCTGCGCTCGATCATCGGCAAGAGCGACCTCGACGACCTGCTCTCCGGCCGGGAGAACCTGCACCGCGGCCTCGAACTCATGCTGGAGAGCCCGGCCGTGGGCTGGGGCGTGCACATCGACCGGGTCGAGATCAAGGACGTCGCCCTGCCCGACTCGATGAAGCGCTCGATGGCCCGCCAGGCCGAGGCCGACCGTGAGCGGCGCGCCCGCATCATCACCGCCGACGGCGAGTACCAGGCCGCCGCCAAGCTCGCCGAGGCCGCCACCGTCATGGACGCCACCCCGGCCGCCCTGCAGCTGCGCCTGCTGCAGACCGTCGTCGAGGTCGCCGCCGAGAAGAACTCCACCCTGGTGCTGCCGTTCCCGGTCGAGCTGCTGCGCTTCTTCGACGCCGGCGCCAAGGCCGCCGGTGCCGCCCCGACGACCGCTCCGGCGCCCGCCGCCGAGGTGCCCGCGGCGGAGCAGGCCGGGACGCCGGCGCTGCCGCGGCCCGCCGAGGCGCCCGACCACGCCGCCCTGACGAAGACCGAGCACACCCCCGAGGCCTGACCCCGCCGGTGAGCCCGGCCCGCCCGATCGGCCGACCGCTCGGCCGATCGGGCGAATCCGTCCCCACCGGCCCCGCCTCGGCTGGAGACTGACGCACCGTCACTGCCAGGCTGGAGCCGTGAAGCTGCTGCGCACCGCCACCGCCCTGCTCGCCGCGACCGCCGCCACCGCCGCGATGGCCCCCGGCACGACCGCCGCGGCCGCCGCCCCCGACACCCCGCGCGAGGGCGCCCACGCACTGCTCCCCGCCCACGCGCCGCACCCCGGCCACCCGCAGCGCGCCGCCGCCGAGCGGCAGGAGGCCGTCGAGTTCTTCTGGTACGGCTGCAAGCACTGCGCCCAGTTCGAGCAGCCGCTGGAGCGCTGGGCGGCCCGGCACCGCGACGACGTCGTGCTGCGCCGGGTGCCCGCCGTCTGGCAGGGCGGCCCCGACGAGCAGCGGCAACTCGGCCACGCCCGGCTCTACTACACGCTGGAGCGGCTCGGCGCCGTCGACCGGCTGCAGGCCGAGGTCTTCCGGGCCGTCCGCGAGCGCCACGAGGACCTCACCACCGAGTCCGGCGCCGCCGCCTGGGCACTCGCCCAGGGCCTGGACTCCGCGGCCTTCCGCGCCGCCTGGCGCTCCCCGGAGGTCGACCGGCTGGTCGCCGACGCCCCCGGGCGGATGGCCCGCAACCGCATCACCGAGATCCCCACCGTCCTGGTCGGCTCCGGCCGCACCTCTCCCACCGGCGCCGGCGGCGTCGAACGGATGCCGGACGCCATGGACACCCTCGTCGAACACCGCTGACCCGGACGGGCCGCGCAGCCGCCCGCCGGCGGCCCGGGAGCCGGCCCACCCCTACCCGATCCACCTTCACCGAACCAGCCCCTGGCGCGCACACCTTGTGCCAGAGTGGGACGCCCGGGTCGCACCGCCTGAGCTGCGGCCCACCGGCAGCCACATGCGAGAGGGCGGGGGCCCGTGGGGGGACACAGCGCGCAGGTCGTCGACGGGCGCGGCACGGAGACGGCGACCCGGCCCGCCGTGTCCGAAGGACCGCCGCAGGAGCTGCTCTTCAAACGGCGGCTGCGCCCGGCGCGGACCGCCCGCGAACTCTGGGCCGCCCGCGAACTCGTCCGCGCCCTCGCCGAGCGCGACCTGCGCGCCCGCTACAAGCAGGCCGTGCTCGGCTTCGCCTGGGCGGTGCTCACCCCGCTCGCGCTGTGCGCCATCTTCACCCTGGTCTTCCACCGCGCCGTCAAGATCGACACCGGCGGGGTGTCCTACCCGCTCTTCGCCTACGTCGGCCTGATCGTCTGGCAGTTCTTCAGCAACACCATGAACCAGGGCGCGCTGAGCCTCGCCAACAACCTGAGCCTGCTCAACAAGGTGTACTGCCCGCGCGAGGTGTTCCCGCTCGCCACCATGCTGGTCGCCTCCGTCGACATGCTGATCGGCGTCGGCGTGCTCGCCGTGCTCTTCCTGGCCACCTGGACGGCCCCCGCCGCGACCGCCCTGTGGGTGCTGCCGCTGCTCGCGATCCAGTTCGCCTTCACCTACGGCGTCGCCCTGATCCTCTCCGTCGCCGTCGTCTACCTGCGGGACGTCCGCCACCTGCTGCCGATCATCACGCAGATGGGCGTCTTCGCGACCCCGGTCGCGTACCCGCTGGCCCGGATCCCCGTCCGGCTGCAGGAGGTCTACTGCGGCGTCAACCCGCTCGGCGCCGTCATCGAGGGCTACCGCCGCGCCCTGCTGTACGGCCAGGCCCCCGACGCCCGGCTCACCGTCATCGCCGCGGTCTCCTCGCTGGTCTTCCTGGTCGGCGGCTACCTGTTCTTCAAGAAGCTGGAAACGGGGATCGCCGATGTCGCGTGAGCACGAGCCGGGCACCATCCGCACCGAGCACGTCTGGAAGCGGTTCAAGGCCGACCAGCAGCGGATGCTGCTGCGCGACAAGGTCGAGTCGATGGCCCGCCGGCTGCGCGGCGGCCGCGGCGAGGACTGGCGCTGGGCCCTGCGCGACATCAACCTGCACATCGAACCCGGCGAGTCCGTCGGCCTGATCGGCTCCAACGGCTCCGGCAAGTCCACCCTGCTCAAGATGCTGACCCGGGTGATGTACCCGTACGGCGGCGTCATCGACGTCCGCGGACGGATCGGTGCCCTGATCGAGATCCGGGCCGGCATCCACCCCGACCTCACCGGCCGGGAGAACGTCTACCTGTTCGGCGCGCTGCTCGGCCTCAAGCGCCGCGAGGTCGCCTCCCGCTTCGACGACATCGTCGAGTTCGCGCGGCTCGGCGGCGCTATCGACCGGCAGGTCAAGTTCTACTCCTCCGGCATGCAGATGCGCCTCGGCTTCGCCGTCGCCGCCTACCTGGAGCCGCACGTCCTGCTCGTCGACGAGGTGCTCGCCGTCGGCGACGCCGTCTTCCAGCAGCGCTGCCTCGACCGGATGCGCGAGGTCGCCGAACAGGGCACCACCATCGTCTTCGTCTCCCACGACCTGCCGGCCGTGCAGTCGATCTGCCGCCGCGGCGTCTGGCTGGAGCAGGGCACCGTCCGGGTCGACGCCGGGATCAAGGACGCCCTGGCCGGCTACCGGGACTCCATCGAGGCCCAGTCCGAGGCCTCCGCCCGCTCCGGCGAGCCGCTCCAGCTGCTCAAGTACGAACTCGTCGGCGAGGACCGGGAGAACCTCACCACCGACGAGCCGATGACCGTCGAACTCACCCTCGGCGGCGACTACCGCGGCGACGCCACCCTGCACCTCGGCGTCAGCGAGGGCACCTCCAGCCCGATCTTCCAGATCAGCCACGAGATCCGGCTCACCGGCGACGACCACCACATCGCCTGCGTGATACCCCGCCTCCCGCTGCCCCGCGGCCGATACACCCTCTGGGCGGGCGTCTACTCCATCGGCAAGACCGACGGCGGCACCCTGATGAGCTGGCACTCCGTCGGACAGTTCGACGTGTTCGGTCCCGTGCTGGACACCCCGCCGCGGGCCGTGGTGCTGGCCGCGCCGGTCTTCGTCCCGCACCACTGGGAGGAGTCACCGCGGTGAGACCCGTCAGAGTGCTGGTGCACCTGAACAACCTGGCCCTCGGCGGGGCGCAGCTGAACGCCGTCGACATCGCCCGCACCCTGCGCGACCGCGGCCACGACCCGGTGCTCTTCGCCCAGGGCGTGGCCGGCGACGCACCCCTCGTCGGCGTCGCCGCCGGGCACGGCCTCGACGTCGTGGTCGCCGGCGGCCCGGACACCCCGCACGCCGAAGTCCGCCGCAGGATGCAGAAGCTGGCGGACGAGCACGGCAGCGAACTGATCCACGCCTGGGAGGTCCGCGCCGCCCGCAACGGCTTCTTCGGGCCCGGCAGGCTCGGCCGGATCCCCCTCGTCACCACCTTCTACGGCATCCGGATGCTGCGCGGCATGCCCCGGCACCAGCCGCTCGTCCTCGGCCTCGGCGCCCTCATGGGCGACGGCCGGGCCTTCGGCCACCGCGACGTCCGCCTCGTCGAACCGCCCGTCAACACGGCCACCGACGCCCCCGGCCAGGCCGACGGCGCCGCCTGGCGCCGCGAACACGGCATCGACGACGAGGAGTTGCTGCTCGCCATCGTCACCCGCCTGGTACCCGACCTGGAGAAGGACGCCGGCGCCGAACTCACCGTCGCCGCCGTCCGCGCCCTCAACGACCCCCGGGTCCGCCTCGCGATCGTCGGCGCAGGCCCCAGCCTGGACCGGCTGCGCGCCTGCGCCGCCGAGGCCAACGCCGCCCTCGGCCGCGAAGCCGTCCTCGTCCCGGGCCAGCTGGCCGACCCGCGGCCCGCCTACGCCGCCGCCGACATCGTCCTCGGCATGGGCGGCTCCGCCCTGCGCGGACTCGCCTTCGCCAAGCCCGTCGTCGTGCACGGCGCAGCCGGCTACTCCGCCGTCCACGAACCCGGCCCGCTCGTCGAACCGCACGCCTCCCGCTGCATGTACGGCCGGGGCGACGGCAGCCGCGACCCCGGCCCGCTCGCCGACCAGCTCCGCGGCCTCCTCGGCGATCCCGGCCGCCGCACCGAACTCGGCCGCTGGGGACGGGACTGGGTGGTCGGCCGCTTCTCGCTGGAGAGCGTCTCCTCCGCCTTCGAGCAGCTCTACCTCGAAGTGCTCGCCGCCCCGCCGGGCCCCGCCCGCTGGCTCCGCGACCTCGAACAGATGGCCAGGTACGAGTTCGCCAAGCCCACCGCGCTCCGCCTGCTACGGCGGTGAGCCACCGGGCCTGCCGGGAACGGTGAGCACCCGGCCGGTCATTCCCTGTGATCGAACCCGTCGATCCGGCGTTGTGACGGCGTTGCCGCAGCTGGCAGCCTTACGGCGTCGGGTCGTTCGCGGGCGCAGCGCGCGGCGACCGCTCCGCCCTCCTTCTATCCAAGGGATCTGACAGCATGTCACGCGAGATCAGCGTCGCCATCGCCTACCACAGCGGCTACGGCCACACCGCCCGGCAGGCCGAGTTCGTCCGCCAGGGCGCGGAGGAGGTCGCCGGCACCACCGTCCACCTGATCGCCGTCGACCAGATCACCGACGAGCAGTGGGCGCAGCTCGAC
This sequence comes from Kitasatospora sp. NPDC093679, assembly GCF_040683455.1. NCBI lineage: Bacteria > Bacillati > Actinomycetota > Actinomycetes > Kitasatosporales > Streptomycetaceae > Kitasatospora > Kitasatospora sp. NPDC093679. The sequence continues at coordinate 58,819 of NZ_JBFBDW010000022.1, read as the reverse complement.
GCTGCCGACGCCATCATCTTCGGCTCGCCGACCTACCTCGGCGACGTCTCCGCCGCCTTCCGCACCTTCGTCGAGAAGACCAGCGGCCGCTGGATGCAGCAGCAGTGGAAGGACAAGCTGGCCGCCGGCTTCGTCAACTCCGGTGCCAAGAGCGGCGACAAGCTGCACGCCCTGCAGTCGCTCTCCGTCTTCGCCGCCCAGCACAGCATGATGTGGGTCAGCCTCGGCCTGCTGCCCGGCTGGAACAAGTCGACCGCCTCCGAGTTCGACCTGAACCGCCTCGGCGTCTGGCTGGGCGCCGCCGCCCAGTCCAACGGCGACCAGGGCGCCGACGCCATGCACAAGTCCGACCTGGCCACCGCCGAGCACCTCGGCCGCCGCGTCGCCGAGCAGGCCCAGCGCATCAGCGCCTGACGCCCGGGTGACCCCAGGGGCGCGGAGAACTGCGCGCAGTGGAAAGGCACCTGGTCAGTGTCTTCCGACTCGCGCAGTCCCCCGCGCCCCTCTTTCGGGTTCGCCGTACCTGACAGGTGCGCCGCCCCTCGAGTGCGCGGTTCTCCCCCCCAGCCTTCGGCCGGTGTCCTCACGCGTCCCTGAATCGACCACCCGAGCACCCTTTGAAGGCAGCTCCTAGTGGTGTTCGTAGGTGCGCCCCTTCCAGGCCGCGCCCCGGCCGCGCCGGTGCTGGAGCGCCGAGTCCACCGTCATCAGCAGGTAGAGGCCCGCCGTGAACGGCAGCAGCAGCGCCTCCCCCCACGGCCGCCCGTAGTACCGCTCCATCGGGACGAAGGTCCCCGTCATCACCGCCCAGGCGGCCCCGCCGAGCGCCGCGACCGCCGCGGATCCCGCCGCCGCCCCCGCGACCACCGCGACGACCGGCACCAGGTAGACCAGGGCCAGACCGAGGACCGTCCCGGCGAGCAGCAGCGGCGAGTGCCGCAGCTGGGCGTAGGCACTGCGGGACACCATCCGCCACAGTTCCGCCAGCCGCGGGTAGGGCCGCACGCTGTCGACCTGCTCGGCCAGCCCGAGCCAGGTCCGGCCGCCGGTCCGCTTGACGGCGCGGGCGAGGTTGACGTCGTCGATGACGGCCCCGCGGATCGCCGCCACTCCGCCCGCCCGTTCCAGTGCCTCCCGGCGGACGAGCGTGCAGCCGCCGGCCGCGGCCGCGGTCCGGGATCCGGGCCGGTTGCTCCACCGGAACGGGTACAGCTGGGCGAAGAAGTACACGAAGGCGGGCACGATCAGCCGCTCCCAGCGGGTCTCGACCCGCAGCCGGGCCATCTGCGACACCAGGTCGAGGCCGTTCGCCCCGGCGGCGGAGACGAGGTCGGCGAGCAGGGTCGGGCCGTGGGCGATGTCGGCGTCGGTGAGCAGCAGATAGTCGGTGTCGCCGGCGAGTTCGACGCCGTGCCGCAGGGCCCACAGCTTGCCCGTCCAGCCGGCCGGCAGCGGGGGAGGGACGGCCACCTCCAGCGGCAGTCCGCCGCCCTCGCCGAGGCGGGCGGCGAGCGCCCCGGTGCCGTCCGAACTGTGGTCGTCGACGAGGATCACCCGCGCGGCGCCGGGGTACTTCTGGGCGAGCAGGCCGGGCAGCGACTGCGGCAGTACGGCGGCCTCGTCCCGGGCGGGGACGACCACGGCCACCGACGGCCAGCGGCGGGGTGCGGGCCGGGGCGGCAGCCGCTGGTCGGTGCGCCAGAACATGCCGTGGCAGCAGGCGAGCCACAGCCAGATCGCCAGGGACAGCGCGGACACCCACAGCAGCACGGTCACTCCGGCAGTCTGCCGCACGGCTGCCCGTCCGCAGCGGTACCGGTGCGGAGCCGTTCGGTAGAGTCGTGCCCCGTGAAGATCGCACTGGTGGACTCCGGAATCGGACTGCTCGCGGCCGCCGCCGCCCTGCGCGCGCTGCGCCCCGACGCGGACCTGGTGCTGTCCTCCGATCCCGACGGCATGCCGTGGGGCCCGCGCACCCCGGAGGACATCGCCGAGCACGCCCTGGCCTGTGCCCGGGCCGCCGCGGCCTTCGAACCGCACGCACTGATCGTCGCCTGCAACACCGCCTCGGTGCACGGGCTCGCCCGGCTGCGGGCCGAGCTGGAGCCGGGGCTGCCGGTGATCGGCACCGTCCCGGCGATCAAGCCGGCCGCGGTGGCGGGCGGCCGGGTCGCGATCTGGGCCACCCCGGCCACCACCGGCAGTGCCTACCAGCGCGGGCTGATCGCCGAGTTCGGCGGCGGCGCCGAGGTCACCGAGGTGGCCTGCCCGGGCCTGGCGGACGCCGTGGAGCGCGGCGACCGGGCCGCGGTGGCGGCCGCGGTGGCGGACGCCGCGGGCCGCACCCCCGCCGGCACCACCGAGGTCGTCCTCGGCTGCACCCACTACGAACTGGTCAGGGACGAGATCACCGCGGCCCTCGCCGGCATCGCCGCCCCCGGTCTGCGGTTCCACGGTTCCGCGGACGCGGTGGCCGCCCAGGCGCTGCGCCGCCTCGACGGCCGGGAGCTCGCCCCGGGCTCGGGCACCCTGACGGTGCTGCACAGCGGCCGCACGGCCGCGCTCGCCGAGGCCGCGGCCCGCTACCCCGAGGGCCGGCTGATCTCCGGCGGCGTGCCCGCCCGCTGACCACCGGATCCGGCCGTTCCGGCCCGCCGCGACGGGCCGGTTCGTAGGGTGACGGCATGACCGACACGATCGTGTTCGACCGGCTGTGCAACTTCCGCGACCTCGGCGGCCACCGGACGGCCGACGGCCGCACCCTCCGCCCGGGCCTGCTCTTCCGCTCCGACTCGCTCGGCAAGCTGGACGGCCCGGACCTGGCCCGCCTGGAGGCCCTGGGCGTCCGTACGGTGATCGACCTGCGCTACCCGTGGGAGATCGCCCAGACCGCCCGCGTCCCGGAACTCCCCGGGCTGGCCTTCCACAACCTGTCGATCGAGCACCGCCCGTACGACCAGGCCGCACTCGGCCCCGAGGTCGACCCGGCCGTCTACCTGGCCGAGCGCTACGCCGAGGTCGCCGAGGACGGTGCGGACGAGCTGGCGCAGGTGCTCCGGGTGATCGCGGAGGCCGACGCGCCGCTGGTCTTCCACTGCTACTCGGGCAAGGACCGGACGGGCATCGTCGCGGCCCTGGTGCTGACCCTGCTGGGGGTGCCGGAGGAGGACGTCCTCGCCGACTTCGCCCGGACCGAGGACGCCACCGCCCGGCTGGTCGCCGAATGGCACGCCCGCCACCCGGACCTCACCCTCGTCTGGCCCGGCTACGGCCGCGCCCCCGCCGGGATCATGCGCCGCTTCCTGGCCGGCCTCGCCGACCGCTACGGCTCCGTCCCCGACTACGCCGCCACCCGCCTGGACGCCGACCCCGCCCTCGTCACCGCCCTCCGCACCCGCCTGCTCGCGGATTGACGGACGTGAGTGCAGGGGCGCGGGGCACTGCGCGATGCAAGGTCGGCGCATCCGGCACATGCGGCCCACCCGGGAGTGCGCACTCCCCGCGCCCCCGGCCGCTCCTCACACGGCCGCACCGCGCAGCCGCTGCACCGCAGGCTCCAGCCCCGACAGGATGGTGTCGAAGCGGCGCGTCCCGGTCGTGGAGTCCACCTGCAGCCGGCTGATCCGCAGCGGATGGGCCGGCAGCCGGGGCCCGAGCCGGTGGTCGGAGAGGAAGCCGAGCCGGTAGCCCAGCCGCCGCAGGACCGCGTCGGCCCGCGGGTCGTACCCGCCGTCCGGGTAGGCGAACGCCGTGGGCGCCTCGCCGAGCCACTGGCTGAGCGCCAGGTGGGCGCCGGTGATCTCGGTGTGCACGGTGGAGTCGTCGCAGCGCCCGAGCGAGGGGTGCCCGAGGGTGTGGTTGCCGATCGCGACGTCGGCGTCCCGCAGGGCCCGCAGGTCCTCGGGCCGGAGCTGCTCCTGCCGCGGCGGCCGCCGGTCGGCGCTGACCCGCAGCTCCTGCAGGCAGCGGCGGCGGTCCGGGTCGGGCAGCTCGCGCAGGCGGGCGAGGAGCCGCCCGGGCGGGCCGCCGGGCAGCAGGCGGGCCCGGCCGCCGTGCCGGGCGAGGTAGGCGGCCTCGTGCCACCAGAACGGCCGGTCGGTGCCGATCAGCTCGGCGATCACGAAGGCGGCGGCCGGGATGCCGCGGGCCGCGAGCATCGGCAGGGCGTGGGTGAAGACGGAGCGGTCGGCGTCGTCGAAGGTGATCAGGACGGACCGGGGCGGCAGCGGCCGGCCCTCGGCGACGGCCCGCTCGACGTCGGAGAGCGAGACGGGGTTGGCGAGGCGCCGCATCCGGTCGAGCTGGGCGCCGAAGGACCGGGGGTCGGTGACCCCGTGGTAGGCGAGGACGGCGAGCCGCTGGGCGGCCCGGGCCCGGAAGAGCGCCTGGGCGGGGGTGAGCCGCAGCCAGCTGCCGCGGTCGCGCAGCGGTGCCTTGCCGCGGGCGTGCACCGCCTCGCGCAGGGCGGTGGTGGTCGGCGGGGTGGTGACGGTCGTGGAATCGCTGACGGTCGTGGACTCGGAGTACGGCACGCGGTTCCCCCCTCGGTCGCCGCAGCGCGGCGTGGCGGTACCGTCGGCAGGCGGAGCCCGGCCTCCGACCCCGGGTGCGGCGGCTCCGCCCCCGGTGTGATCCGGTCCGTTGCCGGGGACTCCCTGCCCGGCCGCGGACGGCTCCTGGATCGCTCAATGTAATGGAGACCATCGGGCCCGACGGATGGTTGTACGGCGCTCGGCGAAATTTCGTCCGGCGTGCGCGGGCGCCTTTCCGGGCCTCTCGTGGACACTGGCGGTAGGCCCGTCGCGGGGCGCCCGAGTAGCGTGGAGGACATGGTGCACACGGATCGTCACGATGCGGTGACCCGCTGGGCGCGGATGTGGAGCGGATGCGCGATCGAGCGCCACAAGCTGCTGCTCACGGCGGTCGGTGCGGCCTGCATCGCGGTGGGCATCCTGGTGGCCGTGCTGGTGCCGGACACCGGCGGCCCGGCCTGGGCGATGTCCGTCGCCGGCTGCCTCGCCGCGGGCGTGGTGCTCCTGGCGCGGGTCGCGGTGGCCGTGCTGCGCAGGCCGGCCAGGGTCGGCTGACGCCCCGGCCGGAGCAGTCCGACCGAATTCCGGACGCCGATGTCCGGCGCCCGCGGCGCTTTCCGCGGTATCCCGCCGATTTCCGGCCGAGAACGCCACCGGAATGACCGGACAGGCCGGTTTTCGGCCCGCCTGCGCGCTTCTTTCACAATTCTCGGGCAGCAGCCCCACACTTCCCCCTACTGTGGTTCCCGCCCGGGCCTCGACCACCGCCGGGCAGGGGCCGGTCGGACGGCGCCGGGGAGGGCGCCGCGGAGGGGAGAACGATGGGGACGACCGCCGCGCCCGCGGCCGCCGGAGGATTCCGCACCACGCTGAAGCGCGGCCTGGCCCGCGCCGCCGGCTCCGTGCCGGGCGAGGGCGCCACCTACCTCATCTACCACCGGATCGGCGGCGGCACCGCCGACGAGCTGGACGTCGCCACCGCCGACTTCACCGCCCAGCTGGACCTGCTCGCCGACCTGCCGCCCGGCCGGGTGGTCTCCATCGACGAGGCCACCGACCGGCTGGCCGCCGGCCGCCGCACCCCCAGCACCGTGCTCACCTTCGACGACGGCTTCGCCGACGTGCACGAGCGGGCCTGGCCGCTGCTCGAGGAACGCGGCCTGCCTTTCACCGTCTACCTGGCCAGCGGCCACGTCGGCGGGGAGATGCGCTGGGAGGGCTCCACCGCGAAGGGCCCGGCCGCACCCGGCCTCAGCTGGGCGCAGCTGCGCGAGATGACCGACTCCGGCCTGTGCACGGTCGCCAACCACACCCGCAGCCACGCCCGGCCGGTGCTGCTCACCACGGCCGAACTGGACGGCTGCAACGACGACGTCGAGGAGCAGCTCGGCACCCGGCCGCGGCACTTCGCCTACACCTGGGGCGTGCCCGTGCCGCACATGGCGGTCGCGCTGCGCGCCCGGTTCCGGACGGCCGCCACCGGCGAGGTCGGCCGCAACCTGCCCGGCTCCGACCCGGCCCGGTTCTGCCGGGTGCCCGTCCGCCGCACCGACCCGATCGACTTCTTCCGCGCCAAGCTGTACGGCCGGCTGGTCCCCGAGCGCGCCTACGCCCGGATCGTGGCCGCCGCCAAGGCGGTGGGCGCCCGTGCCTGAGTCCGCCGCCGGCGCCCCGCGTCCCGTCCCCCGGCTGCGCGGCCCCGGCGGTCGCCCGCTGCGGGTCGCCCACCTGACCACCGTCGACATGAGCCTGCAGCTGCTGCTCGCCACCGAGCTCAAGGTCGACCTGGAGGCCGGCTTCGAGACCTACGGCATCAGCGCACCCGGCCCGTACGTGCCCCGGCTGGAGGCGATCGGCGTACGGCACGAGCCGCTGCACGCACTGACCCGCGCCTGGCACCCGCGGGCGGACGCCGCCGCCGGGCGGGAGCTGTTGGCGGTGCTGCGCCGGATCGAGCCGGACGTGCTGCACACCCACAACCCGAAGACCGGCGTGCTCGGCCGGGTGCTCGGCCGGCTGGCCCGGGTGCCGGTGGTGGTGAACACCTGCCACGGGCTGTGGGCGCAGGCGCACGACCCGCTGGCGAAGCGCGCCCTCGTGCTCGGCGCGGAGGCCGTCGCGGGCCGCTTCTCGCACGCCGAGCTGTACCAGAACGCCGAGGACCGGCGGACCCTCGCCCGCGCGGTGCCCCGGTACCGCTCACGGGTGGTGGGCAACGGCGTCGACCTCACCCGCTTCACCGCGGACCGCTCGGCCGACCGCGCCCGGCTGCGCGCCGCGCTCGGCGTCGCCGACGACGAGCTGCTGGTCGGCGGAGTCGGCCGGCAGGTCGCCGAGAAGGGCATCCGGGAGTTCGCGGAGGCGGCCCGGGCACTGGCCGGCAAGGCCCGCTTCGTCTGGATCGGCCCTCCCGACCCGGACAAGCCGGACGCGCTGGACGGCGCCGAGAGCGGCATCGACTTCCTCGGTGCCCGCACCGACATGCCGGAGCTGTACGCGGCACTGGACGTCTTCGTCCTGCCGTCCCACCGCGAGGGCTTCTCGCGCTCCGCCATGGAGGCCGCGGCCGGCGGTCTGCCGATGGTGCTGAGCGACATCCGGGGCTGCCGGGAGATCGGCACCGACGGCGAGCACCTGCTGCTCGCACCGCCCGGGGACGCCCGGGCGCTCACCACCGCGCTGGACCGGCTCCTCACCGGGCCGGACCTGCGCGCGCGGCTCGGAGCGGCGGCCCGCGCGCGGGCCCTCGCCGAGTTCGACCAGCGTGCGGTGGCCCGCGTCTCGCTGGAGACCTACGCGGCCGTGGCCAGGGTCAGGGGTCTGCCCTGGACGGTCGGCTGAGGGCCCGTCCACACCACCACACCCGTTGGGGGAGAGCATGCAGCCCGTTGGGGGAGGTATCAGGCGCGGCGGCGATCTGCTGATCGCGGCGGCTGCGGGGATCGTCGCGGTCCCGCTCGGCCTGCTGATCGTCGTGCTGATCCGCTGCACCATGGGAGGCCCGGTGCTGTTCCGGCAGACCCGCACCGGGCGGCACGGCAAGGAGTTCGACATCCTGAAGTTCCGCACCATGCGGGAGAAACGTTACGCCGACGAGCCGGACGCCCCACGGATCACCCGGCTCGGCACCTTCCTGCGCACCACCAGCCTCGACGAACTGCCCCAGCTGTGGAACGTCGCCCGTGGGGAGATGGGCGTCATCGGCCCCCGGCCGACCCTGCCGGAACAGGTCGTCCACTACACCGACCGCCAGCGCGGCCGACTCGCCGTCCGCCCCGGCCTCACCGGCTGGGCCCAGGTCCGGGGCCGCAACTCGATCACCTGGCCGGAGCGGATCGAACTCGACCTCTGGTACGTCGAGCACCGCTCGCTCCTGCTCGACCTGCGCATCCTGCTGCTGACCGCCAAGGTGCTGCTCCGGCCCGCCGGCATCACCGCGGCGGGCGGCGTCAACCCCGGCTTCCCCGTCCCGGCCGAGCCGCCGGCGCGGGTGGTCGTCCCGCTGATCGCCCCGCGGGAGGCCGAGGAGGCCGCCCCGTCCGCCGTCTCACCCGCCGCCGCAGGCCGATGATGGAGCCATGACCGAAGCCCAGCTGTGGATCGCCGGCGCCGGGGGCGTCGGCCGCGAGGCGCTCGACACCGCACTCGCGGCCGGCGTCCCGGTGGCCGGCTTCCTCGACGACCGGGCCCGCGGCACCGAGGTCCGCGGACTCAAGGTGCTCGCCCCCGAGGACCTGCCGCCCGGCAGCCGCTACCTGGTCGGCATCGCCGACCCGCACGTCCGGCTGCGCCTCGCCGCCCTGCTGGACGCGGCCGGCGGCGAACCCGCCGTGCTCGTCCACCCGCGGGCGCTGATCGCCCCCGAGACCGAACTCGCCCCCGGCTGCCTGGTGATGGGCGGCGCGTACGTCTCCAGCGGCGTCCGGCTCGGCGCGCACGGCCAGGTGCACTACAACGCCACGGTCGGCCACGACGCGGTGCTGGGGGAGCGGGTCACCGTCTACCCCGGCGGCAACGTCTCCGGGTCCGTCCGGCTCGCCGACGGCGCCACCGTCGGCTCCAACGCCGTGGTGCTGCAGGGCCGGACGGTGGGCGAGGACGCCTTCGTCGGCGCGGCCGCCGTGGTCACCCGGGACGTCCCGCCCGGCACCGTCGTGGTCGGCTCCCCGGCCCGGCCGCTGCAGCGCCCCGCCGGGCGCTGACCCCGGCGGGCGAAGGCCCGGCCGGGCCCGGCGGGTTAGGGTCGGGCCATGGCCATTCCGAGCTTCCTCGCCGATCTCCGTGCCCTCGTCGGCACCCGCCCGCTCTGGCTCTCCGGCGTCGCCGCCGTGATCGTCGACGGGCAGGGCCGCGTCCTGCTCAACCGCCGCAGCGACAACGGCCGGTGGGCGCTGATCGGCGGCATCCTCGACCCGGGCGAGCAGCCCGCCGAGGGCCTCGCCCGGGAGGTTCTGGAGGAGACCGGGGTGAGCGTCGAGCCCGAGCGGCTCACCTCGGTGACCGTCTCCCCGCTGCTGGAGTACCCCAACGGCGACCGGGCCCAGTACCTCGACCTCACCTTCCGCTGCCGGCTGCTGGCCGGGGAGGCGCGGGTGAACGACGACGAGTCGCTGGAGGTCGGCTGGTTCGCCCCGGACGCGCTGCCGCCGCTCGACGACTACGCCCGGCACCGGCTGGCGCTCGCCCTGGCCGGCGCCGAGCACACCGTCTTCTCCTTCGAGCCTCAGGTCAGCGGGAGCTGAACCACTCCGCGGTGCGCTCCAGGCCCTCCCGCAGCGGTACCGCCCGGACGTCCGGGAACAGCTCGCGCAGCCGCCCGTTGTCGGCCTGCGAGTCCCGGACGTCCCCGGCCCGCGGCTCGGTGTGCTCGGTCTCCAGCGGCCGGCCGAGCACCGAGCCCAGCTCGCCGACCAGCTCCATCAGCGTCGTCCGGGTGCCGAACGCCAGGTTCACCGGGTCCGGGTGGACGACCCGGCGCAGCACCGCCTCGGTGAGCACCTGGGCGACCGTCCCGACGTAGGTGAAGTCCCGGCTCTGCCCGCCGTCCCCGTGCACCGTCAGCGGCCGGCCGGCCAGCGCCGCGTCCAGGAAGGCCGGCACCACCGCGGCGTACGCGTGCCCGGCGGGCTGCAGCGGGCCGAAGACGTTGAAGAAGCGCAGCGGCAGCACACCCAGCCCGTAGCAGTGGTGGTAGGCCGCCAGGTACGCCTCGGTGGCCAGCTTGCCCACCGCGTACGGGCTCATCGGCGCGGTGCGCATGGTCTCGCGCTTGGGCAGCTCCCGGTTGGCCCCGTACACCGAGGAGGAGGACGCCGCCGCCACGTACGGCCCGCCGGCGCGGCGGGCGGCCTCCAGCACCTCCAGGGTGCCGGTGGCGTTGGCGTGGTGGCTGGCCAGCGGGTCCTTCACCGAGCGGGGCACCGAGGGCAGCGCGGCCAGGTGCACCACGGCGTCGGCGCCCGCGAAGGCCTCGTCCAGCAGCGCCGCGTCCAGGATCGTGCCCTGGTGCAGCGTCACGCCGAGGCCGTCCAGGTTCGCCTTGTCGCCGGTGGACAGGTCGTCCACCACCCGGACCTCCGCGACCTCCGGACGGGCCAGCAGCTCCCGGACGAGGTTGGCGCCGATGAAGCCGGCTCCGCCGGTGACGACCACGCGCATGCTGGGACTCCCCCCGTTCGGCCGGAGCCTCTCCCCGCCCCGCGCTCCCGGCCGATGCTAGTGGCGCGCCGAGCCGCCGGGAGGGCGTTCCGTCACAAATGGGGCCGACCGGTCTTGTGCTGCCGGTACGTCTCCTCGGCCGCGTCCAGCACGGCCGCCAGGTCGCCCCCCGCCGTCGCGGTGACCACGGCCGCCACCGCGCCCTCCACGAACGGTGCGTCGGCGAACCGCACCGGGAAGGGCAGCCCGTGCTCGTCCGCGTCGGCCAGCAGCGCCAGCACCGTGGTGACCGCGCTGCCCAGGTCGGAGAGGACGGCCACCCCGTGCCCCTGGTCCACCCGCCGGGCGGCGGCCGCCACCAGGACGGCGCTGGTGCCGAGGCCGTCGTCCGGGGTGCCGCCGGTCGCCGACACCGGTGCCGGGTCGTCGCTGCCGGACAGCGTCAGCGCGAGCCGGCGCACCGCCAGCGCCAGCTCCTGGCTGTGCGAGACCAGCACCACCCCCACCCGACCGTGCCCCGACGGCCTGGTCGGCCGGGGCACCGGCGCCGGCCGGGTCGCGGTCGCCGACCCGGCGCCCGGGGCTGACGGGGCGTCGGAGATCGGGATCACATCGGCGCGCGTGCCGGCCCGGCGGTCCATCGGCTGCTCCCTGGAGGCTGAACGATCGTGCGGGCACCACTCTCGCAGCCCCGTGCCGCCGGACGGGCCAATGGCGGCCGTGTCTACCACAGCCGGCCGCCGCCCGGCGGGCGATCCGCCGCATCGCCCGCCCGCGGACCGAAGTCGCCCCGCCGCCGACCGGCCGCTGGCTACATTGGAGCCCGGACGACAGCGGGAGGAGCAGGGGATGACGACCGACACGGTGACCGGCGCGGGGCGCATGCCGAAGCCGAGACTCGACCTCGGCGGGGCGGAGTGGCTCTCCAGCAGCCAGGGCGCCGGAGACGTCCAGATCGCCTTCGTCGACGGCTTCATCGCGATGCGGGACGGACGCAACCCGGACGGGCCCGCCCTGGTCTTCACCCCGGCCGAATGGCGGGCCTTCGTGCTCGGCGCCCGGGACGGCGAGTTCGACCTCACCTGACGGCGGCGCCCGGCCGGACCTCCGGCTGAACCCCCGGTGACGGCACGGAGGTCACAAATGAATTCTGATGGTCCGAAACTCGTTGACTGCTGGACAAGCGGCAGCCCACAGTATGGAGCAGGCAGACGCCGTGCCGACCGCCCCCACGCGGTCGAGCACGGCGCCCGCTGTGCTGCCCGTCACCGGCGCCGGCGACGAGCTCCTCCCGAGGTGTCCCCGCACGCACCGGAGTGCGTTCGGCCACCCGGGCCCGCGAAGGGCCGGTCGTCGCCGGGAGGAAGGCACCGTGCCGAGAGCTACTCGACGGCGGTGCCGAAGTGTCCGGGTCATCCGCACGCCCCCACGCGGCGGTGTCCCGGACAGGTCCGCGAGTGCGACGGGCCGGGGCCCCGCGAACCTGGCTTGTGGAGTTGTCGTTCGTCGTTCTCCGCCGTCCGGCCCGCCCCAGGCGGGCAGCGGGACGGCGACGGTGGATCAGGTCTGTTCGCACGACGACGTGCTGAGCGAGGGAAGCGCGACACGGCACGCCTGAACAAGCCGCCCCCCGGTGGGACGAACCCACAGCGGCTGTCGTGCTGAACCGAACGTAGCCCGGACGGTTGCTCAGAGTCAACATTGGTCTCTGAGCGTCGATGCCCGGCCGGTCACCGCCGTGCGCCCGCGTGCGCCGGGGCACCCGTGCGCGGGCCGCGCGGCCCCCGACCCGTACGATGGTGTCATGTCATTCCTCCGCCGTCGCTCCGGCTCGCCCGCAGGTCCGGACTTCGACGTGCTCGCGATGGACCCGGGCGACTGGCCCGGCCACTTCGGGGCCATGACGATGAACGCCCAGGACGGCTCGTGCCAGGGGATCTTCCTGCGCTACGACCTCTTCGGCGGCCGGGGACCGGCCATGTTCATCGGCAACCTGCCGGACGGCTCGCCCGCCCGCGAGCCCGAGGACGGCGTGCCCTTCGAGGTCCGCCAGCTGCTCGCCGCCCTCGAGAACGACGAGCCGGTGGACTTCGTCTCCGCCGAGGACTTCCCGGTGATGCTCGGCGACGACCTGCTGATCGTGAAGAAGGTCAAGGTCTCCGAGGAGCGGGTGTTCTGCTCCCAGTTCGGCCGCAGCGACGGCGTGCTGGTCACCATCGCCTCCTGGGACCGCCCGATCGCCGACGACCTCTACCAGCTGCTCAAGCCGCTGCCGGCGGAGATGTTCCAGCAGGGCTGATACCGACCGGTACGGACGCGCTTGACGGTGGCGATCAACGCTTCGTACAGTCGCCGACATGTCGTGCCGCCCTCCGCTGCTCACCCGCCGCAGGCACCTCGACCTCCGGCGCGACGCGGGCGGGAGCTGTCCGGGCAGATGACCGGGGGCCCAGGCCCCCCGTCCCCGCGGCACCGGGCCGCCGCCAGGCCGCCCGCGCCCACCGGACCGCCGGCCCAGCGCCCGCGGACGGCCCGGACGGTGCCGCCCCGCAGCCCGCGTCCCGCCGCAGCCCGGAGGCCCCGACATGACCCCCGCCACCGCCCCGCCCCACGAGCGCACCGCCGTCACCGACGCCCTCGCCCGCCTGCCCCGCGTCGCCGACCTGCTCGCCGCCCGCGCGGAGGAGCACGACCGCGACGGCACCTTCCCCTACCAGGGCGTCGAAGCCGTCCACGAGGCCGGACTGCTCACCCTCACCGTGGCCCACCGGCACGGCGGCGCCGGCGCCGGACTCGCCGACACCGTCCGCGCGCTCGCCGGACTCGGCCGCGGCGACGCCTCCGTCGCCGTCCTCGCCGCCCACACCCTGCTGCTCCACGCCGAACAGGCCCGCGCCGGGCTGTGGCCGGCCGCCGCCTACCGCAAGGTGCTCACCGAGTCCCGCCGCGGACCGGCCCTGCTCGGCACCCTCCGCGGCGAGCCCGGCGCACCCGCCACGGTGGCCCACTGGGACGGCGAGGCCTGGGAGTTGACGGGCCGGAAGCACGACTGCAGCGGCGCCGAGGCGCTCGCCTGGATGGCCGTGCCCGCCCGCACCGACGAGGCCGTGCCCCGGACGGGCCTGTTCCTCGTCCGCGGGGACAGCCCCGGCCTGGAGATCGACCCGGTCTGGGACCAGCTCGGCCTGCGCGCCAGCGCCGGCCACGACATCGTCCTCGACCGGGTGCGGGTCGCCCCCGAACTCGCCGTCCGGCTCACCGCCCCCGGCCGCGACACCCCGGAGCAGCAGGCCGCCGCCGGCACCACCCGGGCCTGGCACGACCTCGCGCTGTCCGCCGTCCACCTCGGCACCGCCCGCGCCGCCCAGGACTGGCTGGTCCGCTTCCTGCGGCAGCGCACCCCGGCCAACCTCACCGAACCGCTCGCCACCCTGCCGCGCTACCGCGCCGCACTCGGCGAGATCGAGACCGCCCTGATCGGCGCCGAGGAGGTGCTCGGCGCGGTCGCCGCCGCCGTGGACCGCGGCGAGCCCGGGGCCGCCGCCCGCAGCGCCGCCGCCCAGCTGCTCGCCGGCCGCGCCGCCACCACCGCCGTCCAGCAGGCCGTCGCCCTCAGCGGCAGTCCCGGGCTCAGCCGCCGCCACCCACTGGAGCGCTACCTGCGCGACGTCCTCAGCAGCCGGGCGCACTTCCCGCCGGACGACACCGTGCTGGACGCGCTCGCCGGGGCCGCCCTGGAACGCGGCGGTCCGCGCCGCGCCGGGTAGCCCGGAACGAATCCGGCCCACCCGGCCCGACGCGGACCGCGAGGACCTCAGCGGGTGCCGACCGCCGCCCGCACCGCGCGGCGCGCCAGCGCGGCGTCGTCGTACAGCCGACGGATCATGATGCGCTGCTCCTCGCCCGCGCCGGGGACGTCGTGCAGCCGGATCTCCCGCATCAGCACCAGGACGAGGTTCACCAGGAAGGCGTCCCGGGCCAGCGTGCCGCCGGACTGCGCGAGCTGGCTGATCTGCCGGCGGGCCGCGGTGTCACCGGAGAGCACGCTCCACAGCACCGCCAGGTCGTAGCCCGGCAGGTACCAGCCGGCCTCCTCCCAGTCGAGCAGCACCGGGCCGGAGGGCGCCAGCAGGATGTTGCCGAGCAGCGCGTCGCCGTGGCACAGCTGCCGGCCGGTGTTGGCCAGGCCGTGCAGCAGCTGGCGCAGGTCGCCGGCGTCCCGGTCGGTGAGCTGGCCCACCGAGTGGTAGCGCGAGATCTCCAGGGAGTAGTCCAGCGGCTTGCCGAACACGTCGGTCGGCGGACGCCACAGGTTCAACGTGCGCACCGCACCGAGCACCGCGCGGACCTCGCCCGGGGTGGGCGGGTTCACCGGGTGCCGCTCGCGGGCCGCCGGCCGGCCCGGTACCCGCTCCAGCACCAGCACGCAGCGGTCGTGGTCGGCCGCCACCAGCCGGGGCAGCCGGACCGGCGGGCGGTGCCGCACGAACGCCCGGTAGACCGCCACCTCGTGGTGGAAGCGCTCGACCAGCTGTTCGTCCCGGGCGGCCTGCGGCGCCAGGCACTTGGCGACCACCGGCGCCCGCCCGATGGTGCCGGCGATCAGGATGTGCCGGCTGCCCTCCCGCAGCACCTGCCGGGGGAGGAAGGCGGGACATATCCGCGAGACGGCGGCCAGCGCGGCCTTCACCGCGGGCGTCTGCAGCGCCGCGGGGTCGACCCGGTCGACGAAGCCCTCACCCGTGCGGGTGGTGAGCAGCCGGCCGGGGACCGACCGGACGGGGGCCTCGGGCCGGCCGGCGAGCGCGGTCCTGGCCAGGGCGGTGCGGGGGTCACGCAGCTCGGTGCCCCGCGGCGCGGGCCGGCCGCCGGCCGCGGTCGGGGGCCGCAGCGCGGGGCGGGCCTGCCCCGGGAGGTGGCGCGCGGTGCCCGGTTCGGGGGCGGGTGCCGGGCGGGTGCCGGTGCTGGCTGTGGAGTACATGGGCTGGTGAGGGTCCCTTCCTGGCCGACTGCGGTGCCGTCTTCGCCGGGTCGGCCCGGGGCCTGCGAGCTGCCCCTGGCGCGACCGGCGGCCCGGGTGGAGTGCGGGCGTCGGGCGCGGTGCCGGCGGGCCTCCTCCGCACCCTGGGGAATGCGGTGTCCGCCTGCCGCGCCGTGCCCGACGCTCCCGCGCCACCCGGCCGCGCCACCCCCTCCGGGGAGTCCCGGAGGCGTCCGCCCGGAGCCGTTCGGACGGGTCGCTGACGACCCGTCGGGCCGGAACCGTGGACGTTCCGGCCGCCTCCCGGCTCCGAAGTCGGGGTGGCGCCTTCCTACCTGACACCGCGTCGGCACTGGCACACCATGTGGCGTGCCCTGGCGAACCCTGGCGAATGGTCGCGTGGCATGTGACAGAGCCACTACTGTCGAAATCAGCCGAGGAACCTGGGGGCTTCACGTGAGCAAGGGGCCGAACGCCAGACTCGCCGACCTGTTCGCCCTGACCGGATGGTCCAAGGGCGAGCTCGCCAGGCTGGTCAACCGGCGCGGTGCGGCGATGGGTCAGCAGCAGCTGTCCACCGACACCTCGCGGGTGCGGCGCTGGATCGAGCAGGGGGAGATCCCCCGCGATCCGGTGCCGCGGGTGCTCGCCGCCGTGTTCACGGAGCGGCTCGGCCGTGTCGTCACCACAGAGGACCTCGGTCTGGAGCGACACCGGCCCACCAGGGCGGGCACCCCCACGGAGACGGCGGCGGTCGTGCCCTGGCAGCCGGATCGGACAGCGGCGGTCCTCACCGAGTTCACGGGAATGGACCTCATGCTGAACCGACGCGGTCTGGTCGGTGCGGGCGCGGCGCTCGCCGCCGGCACCGTCATCGCCGACAACCTCCACGACTGGCTCACCGGCGACGGCGTCGCCCACGCGGCCGAACGGCCCGGCCCGCGCCAGGTGTTGACCCAGGGCGGCCCGCAACCCGTCGTGGACGTGTACGACGCCGGCCCGGTCGGCAACGACGAAGTCACCGCCCTGGAACGGTCCGTGGAGGTCTTCCGGGCCTGGGACGCCTCCCGCGGCGGCGGCCTCCAGCGCAAGGCCGTGGTCGGCCAGCTCAACGAGGTCGGCGGGATCCTGACGCACCGGCACAGCCCGGCCGTGGAGCGCCGGTTGTGGACGGTCGCGGCCAACCTCGCGGTGCTGGCAGGTTGGATGTCCCACGACGTCGGCCTGGAGCCCACCGCGCAGAAGTACTTCGTGATCGCCGCGCAGGCCGCCAAGGAGGCCGACGACCGGCCCCGGGCCGGCGAGGCGATCTCCCGCGCCGCCCGCCAGATGCTCCACCTGGGCCGCGCCGACGACGCCCTGGAGCTCATGCAGCTCGCCCAGGCCAGCGCCGGCGACCGCGCCCAGCCGCGGACGCGCGCCATGCTGCACACCGTCGAGGCCTGGGCGCAGGCCTCGCTCGGCCGCTCCGAGGCGACCCGGCGGGTGCTGGGCGAGGCCGAGGACCTCTTCGTGCAGGACGCCGACGAGGCGCCGCCGAGCTGGATGCAGCTCTTCAACGAGGCCGAGCTGCACGGCATGCAGGCGCTGGTCTACCGCACCCTGGCCGAGCACGACCCCGGCGCGGTGCGGCTCGCCGAGCAGCACGCCCGCCGCGCCATCGACCTGCGGCCGGCCGGCCGCGAGCGCTCGGCGCTGCTCGACCAGATCACCCTGGCCTCGGTCTACTGGATCTCCGGGGAGCCGGACGAGGCCTGCCTGCAGGCCAAGCTGGCGATGAACGCGATCAACCAGACGTCCTCGCTGCGGACCTGGGACCGGCTGCGCGAGATGTACCGGCTGGCCGGCCGCTACCAGGGGCTCCCCGAGGTCGCGGAGCTGCGCGAGGAGATCGACGCGGTGATGCCACAGCGCCGCCGGCAGGTCTAGGCACCGCCGGCAGGTCTGAGCGCCGCCGGCGGGTCCGGGCGTTCCGGGGACCGTCCGCGTCAGCCGTGGACGGGGCGGATCAGCATGCGCAGGGCGGTGGCCCGGCCGTCGCGGCCGAGCAGGGGTGCCCCGGTGCAGCGCACCGTGGTGGTGCGGCCGTCGGGCCGGCGTATTCGGACGGTCGCGGCGCCGGTCTGCCCGTGCACCAGGATGCGGGTCACCAGGCGGCAGAGCTGCGGCCGGTCCTCGGCGTGCAGCAGGGCGGGGAGTGCGTCCAGGGTGAGCGGGCCCAGCCCGCGGTCGCGGCCGAGCAGGCGGAAGGCGCCGTCCGACCAGTGCACGTCGTCGGTGAGCAGGTCCCACTCGGCGGCGGCGACGTCTCCCGGACGGCTCACGGCGGGTGCGTGGCCGGCGGTCAGGCTCATCGGGGCTCGCTGCGTGTTCGGAGGAGGGTGAGGGTGCGGCCCGCGCGGGGCCGTTCCCCGAGCCTGCCACAGCGTTCCGTCCGATGTGGGGGATTTGCGGACATCGTCCGCGAACTTTCCGGTGGCATATGCCCGGACCTGCGCGCGGCGGGAGCGCGGGGGCGGTTTTCCGCCGCCGATCCGTTGCCCTGTGTGCAGATAACGGCCCCAAGCGGTAGCCTTCGGTGATTCCGGCGCCCGGGCGCCTGTCCAGGACCGATCCACCCCCGGCGACGGAAAAGCCGTTGCCTCGACGACCGCCGCAACGGATGCTGACCTCATGTTCGAGCCAGTGATAGCGCCCAGTGCCAGTCTCGTCGGCCTCCTGCAGAGGGGCCGCGGCGACGGGCAACTGCATGCCCTGGCCGCCGACCGCGCCGAGGCGATCGCCGCCCTCGAGTCCTGCGTCACCCACGACCCCCGCGCCGACTGGCAGGTCGAGAACCGCTCCCTCTACTACGCGCGCCTCTACATGGAGTTGGAGGCGCCGCTCACCGGCATCGAGGCCCACCTGCGCGCCCCCGAGGACACCCTCGACCAGGACGAGGCCCGCACCGGCCTGGCCCTGTCCGTGCTCGGCCACCTCGCCGCCTACGGCCGCCGCGACGCGCTCGACCTGCTGCGCGGCTACACCGCCACCGGCTGGAACTGGGCGTGGGCGCTGGACGAACTCGCGCTGCGCGACGACGACCGGTCCCTGCTCTCGCTGGCCCCCGCCGTCCTCGGCCGCTTCCCGGCCGGCCCGGAGGGCGACGCGGAGCTGCGCGCCGCCGTCCGCGGCGCGTACGAGCCGCGGCCCTGGCGGCTGTGGGCCGCCCACCACCCGCGGATCGCCACGGCGAGCGAGCAGTCACCCTTCGACCTGTGGCAGCGCCAGATGAACCGCGGCGGCGTCACCCCGGGCTGGAGCACCGCCGACGTGCTCGCCTGGGCCGACCAGCAGGATCCGGCCGATCCGACCGGCACCGCGGTTCCGGACGCGGCCGCCGCCGCCCGCCGCGCCGCCGCGGCCGCCCGCTGCCTCGCCGCCGTCGTCCGCCCCGAGGACCGCCCCGCCGTGCTGGACGCCGCCCGGAACGGCGCGCCCGGCGCACGCAGCGCCGCCCTGCGCCACCTCGTCGACCGGAACGATCCGGCCGCGGCCGGCCTGATCGAGGCCGCCGCCGCCGACGTCGACGAGCGGATCGTCACCGCCGCCCTGGAGGTGCTCGGCCGGATGCGCGGGCCGGAGGCCCTGGCGCACGCCCGGCGGTGGGCCGACCCGGCGACCGGCGGCGCCGACAGCGCGCTCGGCGAGGCCGCCGTGCAGCTCCTCGCCGACGCCGGCGAAGCCGCCGACGGCCCGCTGGTGGTCGAGGCGCTGCGCCGCTGGATCTCGGTGCGGGGCACCGACGGCGCGGGCCTGGCGACCCTGGTCGACGGTGCGGGGCGGCTGGCCGCCGCCGCTGCCGTCCCCGCCCTGCGCCACGTCTACGGCGAGGCCGTCTCCTCCGAGCTCCGCGGCCGGGCCGCCCGCGCGCTCGCCGCGACCGATCCGCACTTCGCCGAGGGCCCCGCGGTCGAGTGCCTCTGGGACTGCGAGGAGTCGACCCGTGAACTCGCCGCCCGACACGTCACCACAACGGGTGATGTGCGGGTGCTGGAGCGCCTGCGCCGGCTCGCCGCCGACCCGGCGGAAGAGGCCGAGGTGCACGCCGCGGTGAGGGTACGGCTCACTTCCCGCGAGCGCCACTAGATCATCGGAATCGGCGATCGGGGCCGGGCGGCCCGCCCCGGTGCGGCATCATGGGCAGGACGCCGAACCGGCCGCAGGCCGGCCGTCCATCCCGGGGAGCACCGCCGCCATGAACCGATCCCGCCTCCTTGCCCGCGCCGCCGTGCCGCTGGCCGCCGCGGCAGGTGTGCTGGCCCTGGCCGCCCCGGCGCTCGCGCACGTCGAGGTCGAGTCCGGGACGGCACAGGCGCTGGCGACCGACGCGGTGGTCGCCTTCGACGCCGAGGGCGAGTCCTCCAGCGCGGGCATCAAGCAGGTCAAGGTGGTGCTGCCGGCCGGGATCGCCCCGTCCGACGTGACGCTGGTCGAGGCGCCCAAGGGCTGGACCTTCACCCCGTCCGAGGACGGCTACCAGGTGGCCGGCGCGGCGCTCGCCCCCGGCAGGAGCGCCGCCTACAAGATCAAGGTGCGCCAGCTGCCGAACGAGAAGTCGGTCGCCTTCAAGAGCCTGGTCACCTACTCCGACGGCCACGTCGACCGCTGGATCGAACTGCCGCAGGGCGGCGCCGAGCCCGCCAAGCCGGCGCCCGTGCTGAAGCTCGCCGCCGCCTCGCCCGGGGCCAAGCCGCTGCCCGCCTCGCCGTCCGCGACCGCCTCGGCGGCACCGACCACGGCCTCCGCCGCGCCCTCGGACACGCCGAGCGCCGCACCGTCCTCGGCGAGCCCCGGGGCCACCGACCCCGCCGCCTCCGACGGCGGCTCCGGCAGCGGCACGGCCACCGTGGTGGTCGTCGCCGTCCTGGCCGCGGCCATCGTCGGCGTGGTGGTCTGGCGCCGCCGGGCCGCCCCGCGCGACTGACGCGAACGGCACGGGGCCCGGTCCGCCCGCCGGACCGGGCCCCTGCGCCTGCCGGGCGGGACTACCCGCCGACGCCGGCGTCCGGCGCCAGCACGCCGGCGGTGACCAGACCGACGATCACCACGCCGAGCGCCACCCGGTACACCACGAACGGCATGAAGCTGTTGTGCGAGATGTACTTCAGGAACCACGCGATGGCGGCGTAGCCCACCGCGAAGGCGATCGCGGTGGCCAGCAGCGTCGGCCCCCAGGCCGGCGCCGGGCCCTCACCGATCTTGAACAGCTCCAGCGTGCCCGAGGCCAGCACCGCCGGGATCGCCAGCAGGAACGAGTACCGGGCCGCGGCCTCGCGGCTGTACCCCATCAGCAGGCCCGCACTGATCGTGCCGCCCGAGCGGGACACCCCCGGGATCAGGGCCAGCGACTGCGCGAGGCCGTACGCCGCCGCGTGGGGGAGCGTCAGATCGCTGATCGGGCGGGCGTTGCGGACCGCCCGCGAGCGGTCCGCGACCGCGAGGACCAGGCCGAAGACGATCAGCGTGGTGCCGATGACCCGCAGGTCGCGCAGCGAGGTCTCGATGGTGTCCTGGAACGCCGCGCCGAAGAGGCCGATCGGCAGGGTGCCGACGATGACGAACCAGCCCAGCCGGGCGTTCGGGTCGCTGCGCCGCGCGGGGCTGAACAGCGAGGCCGCCCAGGCGCCGACGATCGCGGCGATGTCCTTGCGGAAGTAGATCAGCACGGCCGACTCGGTGCCCAGCTGGGTGACCGCCGTGAACGCCGCCCCCGGGTCGTCCCAGCCCGCCAGCGCGGAGAAGACGCGCAGGTGCGCGCTGGAGGAGACGGGCAGGAACTCGGTGAGCCCCTGGACGAGGCCGAGCACGGCCGCGTGGAACCAGTCGATCACCGGGCACCCGCCAGGGGCGTCCGTCGGTGGGTGTGCATGGGGGCTGTCCTGTTCGTTCGTGGTGGTGCGCGGTCCGCCGACGGCACGACGCGGTCGGGGAGGCTGCCGGGGTCCTGCCGTTCCGCGGCGCCGCCCGCTGCGGCGCCCGGCCCCCTCCGGCGCAGCTGGAGGATAGGCATTCAAGATGACCGGCAGCTTTCCGCAGGGTCAAGATCCGGTGCCGCCCCGGCCCCGGTCGGGCCTGCCGGGTCTGCCGGGCCTGCCGTACCGACGGGATGACGGCATGTCAGGCGCGCCGCGGCCGCACGGCTGCGGCATGCTGGCCCCGGGCCACCACACGGACGGGAGCGGACGGCATGAGCGGACGGCTGGCGGGCAGGGCGGCGGTGGTCACGGGTGCGGCCCGCGGGATCGGACGCGCCACCGCGGAACTCTTCGCCGACGAGGGCGCACGGCTCGTGCTGACCGACATCGACGGTGCCGCGGTCGAGGCGCTGTGCACCGAACTCTCCGCCGACGGCGCCGAAGCGGTGCCGGTCGCCGGCGACGTCTCGGTGCCCGCGGACGCCCGGGCGATGATCGAGACCGCGGTGGGCTCCTACGGCCGGATCGACGTGCTCGTCGCCAACGCCGGGGTGATCCCGCTGCACACCGTCGCCGAGGCCACCCCCGAGGACTGGGACGCCGTCATGGCCGTGGACGGCCGCGGCATGTTCCTCACCTGCAAGTACGCGATCGAGCGGATGTCCGCCGCCGGCGGCGGCTCGATCGTCTGCCTCTCCTCGATCTCCGGCCTCGCCGGCCAGGCCGGCCAAGCCGTGTACGGACCGGCGAAGTTCGTCGCCACCGGGCTGACCAAGCACCTCGCGGTGGAGTGCGCCCCGCAGGGCATCCGGGTCAACGCCGTGGCGCCGGGCACCATCCGCACCGACCGGGTCCGGCAGCTCCCGGACGAGCCCGGCGGGCCGGAGTACCTGGAGGCGATCGTCCAGCAGCACCCGATGGGCCGCCTCGGCGAACCCGAGGAGGTCGCCCGGGCGATCCTCTTCCTCGCCTCCGACGAGGCCTCCTTCGTCACCGGCGCGGTGCTGCCCGTGGACGGCGGCTACCTCGCCCGCTGACCCGCCCGGCCCCGGCCGGGTCGCCGGGGCCCGCCGCGAGGATCGGTCGCGGGTCCGGCCGTCGGCTCAGCGGCGGCGCGGGACGAAGCGCAGCGGCGTACCCGGCCGGGCCTGCGCCGCCGCGGCGAGGTCGGCCCGCGGGACGACGCCGATCACCGGATAGCCGCCGGTGGTGGGGTGGTCCGCGAGGAAGACCACCGGCAGGCCGTCCGGCGGCACCTGCACCGCGCCCAGCAGCATGCCCTCGCTGGGCAGTTCGCCGCCGTGCCGCCGGGCCACCGGCGGCCCCTCGGTGCGCAGCCCGATCCGGTTGGACGCCGCGGCCACCCGGTACCCGGCGCCCGGCGGCGGCCCGGCGAACCAGTCGGCGTGCGGACCGGGCAGCAGACCGAGCACCAGCTCCCGCGGTGGGCCGGGCAGCGGCACCAGCTCCGCCGCCGGCCCGGGGCGGACGGTGCCGACCAGCAGCCGGTCGCCCTCCGCCAGCGGCGCCGGGCCGAGGCCGGAGAGCAGGTCGGCCGAGCGGCTGCCCAGCACCGGCGGCACCGCGATGCCGCCGGCCACCGCGAGGTAGCTGCGCACCCCCGAGGTCGCGGCACCCACCTCCAGCAGTGCGCCGGCCGGCACCCGGACCGCCGCCCCCCACGCGGCCGGCCGCCCGTCCACCCGGACGGGCGCGGGCGCGCCGGTCACCGCGACCAGCAGCGGCGCCGAGGCCCGCAGCGCCGTCCCGCCGAGGGTGGTCTCCAGCCCGGCCGCCTCCGGCGGGTTGCCGAGCAGCCGGTTCGCGGCCCGCAGGGCCGGCTCGTCCAGGGCGCCCGCGCGGGGCACGCCCAGGTGGGCGACGCCGCGTCGCCCGAGGTCCTGCACGGTCGTCAGCGGGCCCGGCCGCACCACCAGCAGCTCAGCCACCGGTCACCGCCTCGAACCGGACCCGGGTGCCCGGCGCCAGCAGCGCGGCCGGCTCGCGGGCGGTGTCCCACAGCCGCAGCGCGGTGCGCCCGATCAACTGCCAGCCCCCGGGCGAGGAGCGCGGGTAGACGCCGGTGTACGGGCCGGCGAGGGCCACCGAGCCGGCCGGGACGGTGCTGCGCGGGGTGGTCCGGCGCGGCACGCGGTACCGCTCGGGCAGCCCGGTGAGGTAGCCGAAGCCGGGGGCGAAGCCGCAGAACGCCACCCGGTACTCGGCCCCGGTGTGGATCCGCACCGCGGCCTCCGGGGACACCCCCCAGAGGTCGGCGACCTCGGCCAGGTCCGCGCCGTCGTACACCGTCGGCACGGTCACCGACGGGCCCTCGGCGGGCGGGTGTTCGGGCAGCTCCCAGCCGGCCAGCGCCCGGGCGAGCGCGGTGCGGTCGGCGACGCCGTCCAGCAGCACGGTGCAGGCGGCCGGCACGATCTCGGCGACCTCGGGCAACTCGTCGCGGCGGGCCAGCAGTTCGGCGTAGAGGGCGGCGACCTGCTCGGCGCCGCCCGCGGTGACGAGCAGGGCGTCCTCGCCGACCGGGCGCACCACCGGGCCGCCCGTTGCCCCGGGCCCCTCGGGCCGCCCGCCGGCCTCGGACCGCTGACCGGCCATCAGGTGAACGCCTCCACCCGGACTCCGGCCGAGGCGAGCGCCCCGCGCACCCGCCAGGCCAGCTGGGCGGCGCCGGGGGTGTCCCCGTGGACGCAGAGCGAGCGCGCGCTGACGGCCACCGCCTCGCCGCCGGCGGCCGCGACCGTGCCGTCCCGGGCCAGCCGCACGGCGCGGGTGATCACCGTCTCCGGGTCGTGCACCACGGCGCCGGGCTCCCGCCGGGGCACCAGCGTCCCCGCCCGGGTGTAGGCCCGGTCGGCGAAGGCCTCGGCGACGA
Source organism: Kitasatospora sp. NPDC093679 (assembly GCF_040683455.1). Lineage (NCBI taxonomy): Bacteria > Bacillati > Actinomycetota > Actinomycetes > Kitasatosporales > Streptomycetaceae > Kitasatospora > Kitasatospora sp. NPDC093679. The sequence continues at coordinate 34,798 of NZ_JBFBDW010000022.1, read as the reverse complement.
CCGGCAGACCCACCCCCTCGGCGACGGCGAGCAACTTGGAGCCCGGCAGGCCCAGGACCGGCAGCGGGCCGTCGCAGACCGCACCCGCCCGCAGCACTCCGGAGACCACGGCCTCGGCCTGCTCGTCGTCGGCCACCACCCGGTTGTAGAGCGCGCCGTGCGGCTTCACGTACGACACCCGGGAGCCGGCCGCCCGGGCGAAGACCTGCAGGGCGCCGATCTGGTAGGCGATCTCGTCGGCGAGTTCGTCCGGCGGCACGTCCATCGCCCGCCGCCCGAAGCCGGCGAGGTCCCGGTACGAGACCTGGGCGCCGATCCGGACACCGCGTTCCGCGGCCAGTGCGCAGACCCGGCGCATGGTCGACGGGTCACCCGCGTGGAAGCCGCACGCCACGTTGGCGCTGGTCACCACGGACAGCAGGGCCTCGTCGTCGGTCAGTGTCCAGCGTCCGAACCCCTCGCCGAGGTCCGCATTGAGATCGATCACCGGGTCCGTCACGCGTCCGTCCGCCTTCCAGCAGCTCCTGCTGGTGATCGTAGGGCCTGATCGTTTGCCGGGGTGCCGGGCCGGTCACCCGGGTGCGGGGTTTTGCCGAACGTCCGTCACCCGTTCGCCTCCGGCGGCCCGTCGAACGGCCCGACGGGCCCGGCAGGCGGGGGAGTTGGGGAGCTCGGCACAGCCCGCGGCGCAGCGCGGTCAGAGCAGGACGATCGCCAGGACGAACAGGGGAACGACGGAGACGACCCACACGGCGGTGCCCGCGGCACAGGCCCGCACGGTCCACAGTCCCACCCGGACGGGGCCGAGCGGGCCGCCGTCGCGGATCCACCGCCGGGTCAGCACACCGTTCGCCGCGGGCCCGAGGCAGAGCGACAGCCACCACATCAGGACACCGACCGGCGAGTGCGTGAACGCCCCCACCGTCCCGGGCGCGGCGGACCAGAGCACGTACAGGGCGACCTGGACCGCGAGTCCCGCGGCGAGCACCCCGAGCGCCCGCGACGTCGGCCAGGCACTGGTCGGAACCGTGCGTTCCGGGGCCGTCCGGAGGTACGCGGGGAGGACCGGAATCAGCGGCTCGGGCGGGGGCGTCACCGGGCCGGCCCCAGTGCTCGGGCGGCCTCGGCCGCCACCGCGGCCGACCGTACGACGAACTGCCGCCGGCGGACGCCCAGCACCCGCAGGGCCGGTCCGTGGTCCAGCGCGACGAATCCGGCCGCGGCGGTCGCGAGCAGCCGCCAGAGGGCGACGGCGGGGGAGTGCAGCGCGGCGGGCAGCAGCCCGATCGACTCCCGCAGCCGCAGGCAGTGGAAGGGGATGTGGCGCAGCTCGTCCGCGGCGATCCGGCCGGCGACCTCGGCGACCAGCCCGTCCGCGGCCCCGTCCCGCACGGACCGGTAGTACGGCACGGCCACCACCTCGGCGACCAGCAGCACCATCAGCTCCAACCGCAGGCCGAGCAGCCGCCGGAGGCGGACGAAGAGCGCGTCGCTCCAGTGCGAGCCGAGCAGCGGCGTCCCGGCGGCCTCCAGCAGGGCGGCCAGCAGCCGGGCGTGGTTCTGCTCCTCGGCGACGAACAGCCGGACGGCGGCCGCGTAGTCGGCGTCGCCCGCGGCGTCGGCCTTGCCGATCAGGTTCGTCCCGTCGCCGTCCTCGCCGACCTGGAACTTCTGCAGGCTGCGCAGCAGGGCGGCGGACGCCCGGGCGCCCCGGGACCAGTCCGGGTCGCCTAGCTCCGCGCGCCGGACCGCCTCGGCGGTGAAGTGCGCCACCCAGCCGGCGTGGTCCAGGCGGTCGAGGCCGGCCGGTGCACCGGTGGCGGGGACGGTGGTGCCGACGGAGGTGTCTGGGGCGGTCATCGGACGGCCACCGAGGCGGTGAAGCCGTTCGGCACGGTGACGGCCCGGGACCACTCCAGCCGGCGGATCGCCCGCAGCACGATCAGCAGCGGGACGGCGCCCAGCACGCCGAACGACATGTCGACGAATCGCCAGTACAGCGGGATGCCGCGGAGCGGGCCGCAGATCAACGCCAGCGGCAGGACCCCGGCGCACGCCAGCAGCGCCCAGCGGATCACCCAGACGTTGCGCACGGGGTCGCGCAGCGGACCCCAGAACGCGGTGGCGATCACCAGGTGCGCGAAGGCCAGCCAGTCGGTGCCGTAGGCGAGGAAGGGGTGGCGGGCGTTGGTGTCGGCGATGCCGTCGCGGACCTGGGCCACCCGTTCGGCGAGGGCCGGCCAGTGCCCGCCGAGGCCGCTGCCGTCGACCGCGGAGGCCAGCCAGCGGGTCTCGGACTCCAGCGGGAAGGCGGTCAGGCCGCTCAGGACGAGGCAGACGATGAAGATCCACAGCCAGGTGCGGATGCGCCGCAGTGCGGCGTCCCGGTCCACCGCCGGGTCGGTGTCCTTGGTCATGGCCCGACTCTAGACCCAGGAATTGAACACGTTCAAGTAGAAAACTGAACATGTTCAACAGGTGGGCGGGTGGCGCCCGGGGCCGCCGGAACCGGGGCAAGCAGGCTCGTTTCGGATGTTGTCGGTGCGAACCTCTAACCTTGTCCACCGTGACCGCCATCGCAGACCAGTCCGCCGAGTACGAGCTCCGGCCGCCCGCCGCAGCCGCCCGGCCCGCACCCGGCCCGGCCGCCGACGAGGGCCTGGCCCGCCGGCTCAAGGCGCTGGCCTGCACCGCACCGCTGCACGACCTCGACGCGCGCAAGGTCAACCTGGCCGGCGAGTACAGCTCGTACACGATGGCCGAGGTCGGCCTCGCGGTGATCGACCTCGTCACCCTCAACATGGACTTCGACACCGGCGCCGACCGCGACATAGTGCTCGGCCGCCTGCAGCCCCGGATCGCCGCGCAGAACCCGACCCGCAGCACCGCCGAGCACGAGCGGGTCGGCCGCTGGGTGCTGGAGTCGCTGATCAACGTCGGCAGCGTCGACCGCGGCTTCCGCGCCGTCTACGGCACCTTCGGCCCGGACGGCGCCTACGTCCGCCGCGACTACGACTTCAAGCTCCTCGAGGAGGTGCCGGGGCCCGACGGCGGCGTCTACCTGCGCACCACCGACGAGGCCGTCAACGTCCTCGTCGGCGCCCTCGACACCGACGTCACCTCCGCCCAGATCGCCGCCGAGGTCAAGCTGGAGGTGCTGATCCGCCGCGGCCGCCTCGCCGACGCCCAGCTCGCCGCCGAACAGGCCCGCTACCGCACCGTCCAGTACGCCGAGACGCTGCGCCGCGCCCTGGAGGCCACCCGCCGCAACGTCCGCGCCGTCGACTGGATGGAGACCGTCCCCGACCTCATCGACGAGGCCCTGGACCACATCGCCGACCGGTACCGGCACGAGAACGCGATCCTCACCAACATCCGCAAGGCCCGCGACGAGAGCATCGACCCCGAGCACAAGCGGCGCGCCGCCGAACTCGTCGACATCGTCAAGGACTGCATCCGCCGGCACACCCAGCTGCAGACCCGCCTGCTGGAGGCCGGGCCGCTCTTCCGCGCCGAACAGGACCGCCAGGCCTTCGCCGCCCCCGGCGCCCGCAGCGGCATCGACCTGTACGGGCACCTGCTCGCCCCGCTGCTGGAGCTGCCCGTCGAACAGGCCGTCCGGCCCACCGACGCCTTCTTCGCCCGCGGCACCGGCCTGCGGACGCCCGTCTCCGTCCGGGTCGCCGACCTCGTCGACCTGCTGCTCACCCCGCCCGTCGAACGCGAGCACCTCGGCGCGGAGCTCCCGGAGCCGGACCTCGTCGCCACCCCCGACGACAGCCGCTTCAGCGAGGCCCAGCTCGAAGCCGCACTCGACCTCCTCGACCTGCCCGCGGACGCACCCCGACGGCTCTCCGGCCTGCTCGCCGACGCCCGCCGCCAGGACCCGGACCTGCCCTACCTGGTCGCCCTGCTCGCCGTCCACGCCGCCAGCCCGCCGGTCGGCACCGCCTACCGCCAGGGCGAGGAGCGCCTGCTCTTCGCCGTCGACGACGGCACCCACCTCGACGACCCCGAATTCGGCGGCGCCGACCTCATCGTCGGCAGCGCCCTCCTCGACGCCGCCGGCATGGCCGCCGACCGCAAGGAGGCCGGCTGATGCCGCGGCCGACACGAGCGGCACACCCCCAGGGGCGCGCGGGGGCACCTCCCGGCCGCCAGGCCGGGGGAGAACCGCGCGACCCGGGCGTCGGCCACCGTCGGACGACGCAGGTCCCCGCGCCCCCGGCGCTTGCCCCTCGACAGCTCGTATCCCGTTCCCGCAAGGAGTCCCGTCCGTGACGATCAACCACGATGCGGCGTGGGCCCCCGAGGTGGAGCCGGCGGCGGCGCCCCTCACCCCCGCCGACGTCGCCGACGCCGCCCGGCTGGTCTCGTTCGGGCTGCAGGCCAAGCTGCTCCCGGCGCGGGACGCCGAGTACGCCGAGCTGGTCCGCCGCTACCGCGAGGACCCTCCGTTCGCGCGGCTCGCCGACGCCGTCGCCACCGGCATGGGCCTGGTGGTGCTGGAGGTGTCGCCGCGGGCCGGCATGGCCGTCGCCGCCGACGAGGACTCGGTCTTCGCGGTGCGGATGGGCGACTACTCCCGGCGTGCGGCGTCCGAGTCGGCCGACCGCTTCCTGCACGGCCTCGCGCACCTCGCGGTGGCGGCGCTGGCCTTCCCCCGTCCCGAGGACCTCGCCGACGACGGCTACCTGGGCCGGGTGACGGTCAACGGCGTGGACGCCTTCGTCCGGCAGGCGTGCCGCCGGCTGGAGGAGCGGGCCGAGGCGCAAGGTGCGGTCACCGACCCGGCCAGCGACGCGCCGGGCCTGGAGGCGGCCTGGCGGGTGTGGGCCCGCCGCTCGTCCACCGGCGCGACGAAGGACGCCCGCCGCCTGGCGGGTTCCACCACCGGCATCGTCTCGAAGGCGGTGCTGTTCCTGGTCGACTCCGGCTTCCTGCAGAAGACCTCGGACGACGCGGGCGGCACCTTCCGCACCACGGCCCGCTACCAGTTGCAGGTCCGCGACCTGGCAGGTTCGGCCGCGATGGCGGAGCTCACCGACCTCGGCGTCGTGCCGGTGACGGACGGTACGGCGACGCTGATGCCCGCCGACGACTCCGACGAACTCGTCGCCGACGCCGGCCTGCCGTTCCACTCCCTCTGAACCCGCCTCCGACCTGCACCCGTCCCTCCACCCGTCACCCTGGAGAACCGCAGCACCATGTACGAGCTCAACCGGGTCCGCCTGTACTCGATCGGACCGGCCGGCGCCCGGTACGCCGACACGGTCCTCGACCTGCGCGGTGTCGGCGAGCCGGTGGCGGAGCCCGCCCCGCAGCAGATCGGCCTGTTCGGCGGCGAGCCGGAGGGCCCGCGGCGGCGCCCGGCCCCGGCCGGCGTGCTGTTCCTGGAGAACGGCGGTGGCAAGTCCGTCCTGCTGAAGCTGATCTTCTCGGTGATGCTGCCCGGCCACCGCAACACCCTGGGCGGCGCCAGCTCCGGCGTGCTGCGCAAGTTCCTGCTCGCGGACGACTGCGGCCACGTCGCCCTGGAGTGGCAGCACACGGTGACCGGCGAGCTGATCGTCGTCGGCAAGGTCAGCGAGTGGCGCGGCCGCCAGGTCTCCTCCGACCCGCGGAAGTTCGCCGAGCTCTGGTACTCCTTCCGGCCCGGCCCCGGGCTGACCCTGGACTCCCTGCCGGTCGCCGAGCGGGTCAGCCTGGCCGGCGACCAGAAGGCCCGCGGCCGCCGCCGCACCATGAAGGGCTTCCGGGACGCCATGACCGAGGCCGGCAAGGCCTACCCGTACCTCGACCTCACCTTCGAGGAGATCCACGACCGCTGGAACGAGCACCTCGGCGACCTCGGCCTCGACCCCGAACTCTTCCGCTACCAGCGGGAGATGAACGCCGACGAGGGCGAGGCGGCCGGCCTGTTCGCGGTGAAGCACGACGCCGACTTCACCGACCTGCTGCTGCGCGCCGTCACCGACACCCGGGACACCGACGGCCTCGCCGACCTCGTCCACGGCTTCGCCGCCAAGCTCGGCCGCCGCGCCGAACTCACCGCCGAACGCGACTTCACCGCCGGCTCGCTGGACCTGCTGCAGCGGATCGTCGACGCCACCGCCGCCCGGGAGGGCGTCCGCGAGACGCACCGCTCCGCCGAGCGCCGCACCCGCCGCCTCGCCCACGCCCTCGGGTCCCGGGCCACCGCCGAGCGGGACCGCGCCCAGGACCTCGCGGTGGAGGTCGCCGCCGCCGCGAGCGCCGTCACCGCCGCCGAGTCCGACCGCACCCGGCACTCCCTCATCACCGCCGAACTCACCTACCGGCACGCCACCCTGGCACTGGCCGCGGCCACCGGCGAGGCGGCCGCGCTGCGCCGCGAACTGACCGAGGCCCGCACCCTGCACTCCGCCTGGCAGGCCGCCGAGGCGGTGCTGCGGCACCGCGCCGCCGCCGACCGGGCGGCCCGGGTGTCCGCGGCGATCCGCGAGGCCGAGCTGGACGCCGCCCCGGCGCTCGCCGCCCGCGCCCAGGCCGCCGGTGCCCTCGCCCGCGCCCTGGAGACGGCGGCCCTCGCCGCCGAGGCCCGCGCCGACCACGAGGAACTGCGCGCCGGTGAGCTCCAGGAGGACGGTTCCACCGCGCACTCCGAGGCGACCGCCGCGGCCACTGCCGCGCAGAAGGCCCGCAGCGAGGCCGAGCACCTGCGCCAGCGCCTCGCCGAGGTCGAGCAGGAGACCGCCGCCGCCGTGGAGGCCGGCTGGATCGACGCCGCCGAATCCGCGTCCGACCCGCTGGGCGACCCGGCCCGCGCCGCCCTGCACGCCTCCGACGCCGAGAAGGCCGCGACGGCCGCACTGGAGCAGGTCCGGGGCGCCGCCGAGCAGGCCGCCGCCCGGCTCCGCGAGTCCTCCGCCGCCGAGGCCCGGGCCGAACTCGCCGCCGCCCGCGCCACCGACGCCCTGGCCGCCGCCGAACGCGCCCTGGCCGCCGAGCGGCGCACCGCCGCGCTGCTCGCCGCCGAGCCCCGGCTCGCCGAACTGGTCTCCCTGACGCCGTACCAGGAGGGCGCCGCGGAGGACGAGGGATTCCTCACCCCCGCCGTGCTGGACCGCAACGCGGAGGACCTGCGCGAGCAGCTCGACCGGGCCGTCGCCACCGCCGAGCGCACCCTGTTCGACCTGCGCACCGCCGCCGCCGACGACTCCCGGATCCTCGCCGCGCTCGGCGACGGCGGCCTGCTGCCGCCCGGCCCCGACGTGCTCGCCACCGTCGAGTACCTCGGCGAGCATGGCATCCCCGCCCTGCCGGGCTGGCGCTACCTCGCCCAGTCCGTCGACCCGGCCGACCACGAGGCCATCCTCGCCGCCCGCCCCGAGCTGGTCGACGGCGTCGTCGTCACCGACCCCTCCTCGCTCGAACGCGCCCGCGCGGCCCTGCACGCCGCCGCCCTGCTGCCGCGCTCCACCGTCGCCGTCGGCACCGCCGCCGCCCTGATCGCGCCGATCGAGGAGGAGCCGCCGTTCTTCCTGGTGCCGCCGAACCCGGCCATGCACGACGAGCACGCCGCCGACGACGAGCGCCGCGAGCTGCGCGCCCGCGCCACCGCCCGCGAGGAGCACATCCGCGAACTCGCCGCCCGGCTCGGCCACGACCGGGCGCTGGCCGCCCGGCTCGCCTCCTGGCACGCCCAGTGCCCGCCCGGCACCCTCGGCGAGCTCGCCGACGCCGTCCGCGCGGCCGGCGAGCAGGCCGAGACCGCCGCCGCCGTGCTCGCCGCCGCCCGCACCGAGCACGCCGAGGCGGAGGCCGACCACGCCGCCGCGGCCGGCGCGCACGAGGAGCGCCGCGAGGCCGCCCAGCGGGCCCGCCGCCGCGCCGACGCGCTGGCCGGCCTCGCCTTCCGGCTGCGCGAGCGCGCCAACTGGACGCGCCGGCAGCGCGAACTCGCCGAGGACGCCGCCGAGTGCGACCGCCGCCAGACCGCCTGCGCCGAACGCGCCCGCACCTGCGACGAGGACCGCCGCGCCGCCCAGCGCGCCGCCGACGACGCCCGCCGCACCGCCCGCACCCTGCGCGCCGAACGCGCCGAACTCTCCACCGTCGCCGAGGAGGCCCCCGGGCCCACCGGCACCCCCGCCTCGCTGCCCGCCCTCCGCGAGGCCTACCGGGCGGCCTCCCAGGTCTACGAGAAGGTCGGCGTCGGCGCCGACCTGCGTGCCGAGCAGGCCCGTGCCGAGGGCGACGAGGCCGCCGCCGCGGCCGAACTCGACCGGCTCACCAACAAGGTCCGCACCCGCGCCGAGGAGCTCCTCGCCAGCCCGGACGGCGCTGACGGCCCCGCCCGGCAGGCCGCCGCCGCCCGCGCGGAGGAGCTGGTCGCCACCATCGAGGCCCGCTCCGCCACCGCCAGCGAGCAGCTCGGCCGGCTCCGCGGCGACGCCGAGCGCTCAGCCCCCGCCGACGGCGAGGCCCACACCGAGCTCCCCGAGGACCTCGTCCCCGCCGACCCGGAGCACGCCCAGACGCTGCTGCGCACCGCCACCACCCGGCTCGCCGAGCGCCGCGAGCGGCTGGAGACGGCCCGCACCGAACACGCCGACCTGCTGCGCACCTTCGAGGCGGCGCAGGCCGCCGCGGCGAACTTCGACGAGACCGCGGTGCAGCTCCGCGACGGCCTGCGCGACAACCCGGACGAGGCCGAGCCGCACGCCGAGCCGTACCTCGGCGGCCTCGCCGAGGCCCGCACCGCCGCCACCGAGAGCCGCCGCGCCCTGCGGACGGCGGCCGCCGAGCTGAGCGGCGCCGAACTCGCCGTCCGCGACGCCGCCGACGCCCTGATCCGGCACGCCAACGCGGCCCGCTACGAGGCCGTCCGCACCCCGGCCCGCCAGCAGATCCGCGAACTGCCCACCGCCGCCCTGCCCGAGCACGCCGCCGCCTGGGCCGCCGCCTTCGCACCCCGGCTGCGCGTCCTCACCGACGAACTCGCCCAGCTGGAGCGCAACCGCGGCTCGATCGTCGACCGGTTGCGCGGCCTGGTGGAGTCCTCGCTCGCCACGCTGCGCGCCGCCCAGCGGCTCTCCCGCCTGCCCGAGGGCCTGGGGGAGTGGTCCGGCCAGGAGTTCCTGCGGATCCGCTTCGAGGACCCGGACCACGCCGTCCTGGTCGAGCGCCTCGGCGAGGTCATCGACGAGGCCACCCGTGCCGCTGTGAAGAAGAACTCCGACCTGCGCCGCGACGGCATGTCACTGCTGCTGCGCGGCGTCGCCGCGGCGATCGGCCCGAAGGGCGTCAGCGTCGAGATCCTCAAGCCCGACGCGGTGCTGCGCGCCGAACGCGTCGGCGTCGGCCAGATGTCGGACGTCTTCTCCGGCGGCCAGCTGCTCACCGCGGCCATCGCGCTGTACTGCACGATGGCCGCGCTGCGCGCCAACGACCGCGGCCAGTCCCAGCTGCGGCACGCGGGCACGCTCTTCCTCGACAACCCGATCGGCCGGGCCAACGCCACCTACCTGCTGGAGCTGCAGCGGGCCGTCGCCGACGCGCTGGGCGTCCAGCTGATCTACACCACCGGCCTGTTCGACACCACCGCGCTCGCCGAGTTCCCGCTGGTGATCCGGCTGCGCAACGACGCCGACCTGCGGGCCGGCCTGAAGTACATCTCGGTCGAGGAGCACCTGCGCCCCGGCCTGCCCGCCCCGCAGGACCCGGACGGTCCGACCGTCCACGGCGAGATCACCGCCACCCGGATGTTCAAGCGCCCCACCGAGGCCCCGGTCGGCTGATCCCGCTCGGCCGGTCCCGACCCGCCGGCCGCCGACCCGACACCCGTCCGGCCGGCGGTGCCACCGCCCGTCCCCGCACGGGGCGGGCCCGGGTTTCCGTCCGGCGTGATCAGGGGAGGTCCGTCAGGTGGAACCGCACCAGCCGGCGCAGTCGGACGGCCGTACGGCCCTGCCCAGCGCCACGGTCCCGATCCTGATCCCGGTCCCGGTCCGCCGTGCGCGCCGCCCCGGCTGCGGCGCGGCCTCCCGCCACCCGGTCGCGGTCCGTCCGTCCCGGCGCCGCCGGGGCACCGGTCGGGCCTCCGGAGTGCGTCGGTGCCGTGCCCGCGGCCGGTCCTCCTGGCGAGCGGTGCGTCCCCCCGATCGGCCCGGCCGCGAGCCGACTCCCGTTCCGCCGACTCCTGGAGGCCCCTGCATGCCGGTGATCGCCCACCTCAGCGACATCCACCTCGGCCAGGTCCGCACCGGCCCCGACGGGCCGGACGGCGGTGCCCGCGCCGAGGCCAGGGCCGCGCGGGTGATGGCCCACCTGGAGGCGCTGCCCGGCCCGATCGACGCCGTCCTGGTCACCGGCGACCTCGCCGACCACGGCCTCGCCGAGGAGTACGCCGCGGTCGCCCGGGTGCTCGCCTCCGACCGCTGGCCGGTGCTGACCTGCCCCGGCAACCACGACGTCCGCGAGGCGTACCGGGCGGTGCTGCTCGGCGAGGAGCCGTCCGCGGCGCCGGTGAACCGGCTGCACGAACTCCCGGGCCTCACCGTGCTGATGTGCGACTCCAGCGTCCCCGGCCGCGACGAGGGCCGGTTCGACGAGGAGACCCTGGGCTGGCTGGACACCGCCCTCAGCCGGGCCCGCCGGGACGTCCCCGCCGTGGTCGCCTTCCACCACCCGCCGGTGGAGCTCCACCTGCCGGTCGTCGACCCGATCCGGCTGCTCGACGAGGAGCGCCTCGCGGCGGTGCTGCGCTGCCACCCACAGGTCGCCGCCGTGCTCTGCGGCCACGCGCACACCCCGGCGACCACCCGCTTCGCCGGTCTGCCGCTGGCGGTCGCACCCGGCGTGGTCTCGACCGCCCTGCTGCCCTTCGAGGGCGGCGAGGAGCTGGAATTCGACCACCCGCCGATGGTTTCCTTCCACATCCTGGACGCGCAGCGCAGGCTGACCACGCATCACCGCATCGTTCTCTCCTGAGACCGGGCCGCCCCCCACCGGCCGTCCCCCGTCCGCCCGACCAGGAGCCCCCATGCCCCGCACCCTGCACGCCGAGCCGGTCGTCCGCGACCGCGCCCACCTCAACGAGAGCCCGCTCTGGGACGACCGCCACCGGATGCTCCGCTGGGTCGACATCCTGGCCGGCCGGGTGCACGGCTGGGACCCGGCGACCGGGGAGCGCACCCTGTTCGAGGCCGGCCTGCCGGTCGGCGCGGTGGCCCTGCGCGAGGCCGGCGGGCTCGTCCTGGCCGTCGCGGACGGCTTCGCGCTGTTCGACGGCGAGCGGACGACCCGCATCGCCGACCTCGACTCCGAGGGCGGCGAGCTGCGGATGAACGACGCCGTCTGCGACCCCGAGGGCCGCCTGCTCGCCGGCACCATGGCCTACTCGCACGAGCCGGGCCGCGGCACCCTGCACCGCCTGGACGCCGACCACACCGTGCACACCGCGCTGGCCCCGGTCACCATCTCCAACGGCCTCGACTGGTCGGCGGACGGCGGGACCGCCTACTACGCGGACAGCCCGACCCGCGAGGTGCGTGCCTACCGCTACCGCGAGGGCCGGCTGCTCGACCCGCGTCCGTTCGTCACCACCGAGGGCGGCGTGCCGGACGGTCTCGCGGTCGACGCCGAGGGCGGGGTGTGGGTCGCGGTGGCCTTCGCCGGCGCGGTCTGCCGCTACCTGCCGGACGGCACCCTCGACACGGTCGTCCGCGTGCCGGCCACCGTGACCACCAGCTGCGCCTTCGGCGGCCCCGACCTGGACACCCTCTACATCACCACCGCCACCGAGAACCTCACCCCGGCCCAGCTCGCCGAGCAGCCGCTGGCCGGCGGGATCTTCGCCTGCGAGCCGGGCGTCCGCGGCCGGGCCGCGAACCGCTACCGCGGCTGACGGGGCACTCGCCGCACCGACCGCCGCACGGGCCCGCACCGGCCGTTGCACCGGGCGCCGCACCGTCGCGGGGGTCGGTACGGCCGGGCCGATACACCCTCCGGTGGGCGAGGCGCCGTACTCGGTCGGAAACTTGAAGAAGTCTTCCCAGTCTTGGATGCTGGACCCCCCGGGTCTGACCCGGGCGGTGGGCCGGCGCCGCTGCCGGCATCGGAGGTCAGCCGTGACGGACCTGTTCCGCGAGGAGCTCGGGGCGCAGCTGACGCGGGCCCGCGACGACCTCGCCGCCGCCAGGGAGGCGGGCGACGACGACGGCGTGCAGGCCTACCGGGGGCGGATCGCGAGTCTGCTGCGGATCGCCGCGCGCCACGGCGTCGAGCTGCCCCACTCGCCGGACGAAGAGGAAGACGAGGACGACTGAGCATGCCGGTCCCGCTCTACCAGGCCAAGGCGGAGTTCTTCCGAACCCTCGGTCACCCGGCGCGCATCCGTGTCCTCGAACTCCTCCAGGACGGTCCGCGTCCGGTCCGCGGACTGCTCGCGGAGATGGACATCGAACCGTCGAACCTCTCCCAGCAGCTCGCCGTGCTGCGCCGCACCAACCTCGTCACGGCGACCCGCGAGGGCAACACCGTGGTCTACGAGTTGAGCACCCCGGACGTCGCCGACCTGCTGCGCGCGGCGCGGCGGATCCTCACCGAGATGATCGCCGACCAGGGCGTGCTGCTGGCCGAACTCCGCGGCGGCGGCCGCGTCCCGACCGCCTGAGGCCCGGTCCGCGCGGGCGGAACGTCAGAGCGGGTACCGGGAGGACGCCCGGTGCCCGGCCACCACGCTGTCGAGCAGTCCGGGGAAGCGTGCGGCCAGGTCCTCGCTGCGCAGCGAGTTCATCTTCGACGTGCCGCGCCGCACCTGCCGGATCACTCCGGCCTCCCGCAGCACCCGGAAGTGGTGGGTGAGCGTGGACTTGGCCACCGGCACGTCGAAGGCCAGGCAGTTGACCTGGTCGGTGCAGCCCGCCAGCGAGGAGACGATCCGCAGGCGGACGGGGTCGGCGAGCGCGTGCAGCACGGCCTCCAGACGGATCTCGCCGACGGCGGGCTCCGGGAAGGGCGCGCAGGCCTCGTGGGTCTCGGTCACCCCCTCATGGTACGAGGACCGTCGTAGTTTGACAGATCTCGTAGTACGAGAGTTATCGTACTGAGCAGCACCAGCCTCCCGGCCTGCCCGGGCCACCGCCGAAGGAGCTTCCGTGAGCGCCCTGTTCGAGCCGATCACCCTCCGCTCGCTGACCGTGCCCAACCGCGTGTGGCTCGCCCCGATGTGCATGTACTCCGCGGCGCCGGACGGCCCCGAGCAGGGCGTCGCCACCGACTTCCACCTCGCCCACCTGGGCGCCCGTGCCGCGGGCGGCGCCGGCCTGGTGATGACCGAGGCCACCGCCGTCCGCCCCGACGGCCGGATCTCGCCCTACGACCTCGGCCTGTGGAACGACCGGCAGCAGGAGGCGCTGGCCCGGATCGCCGCGCTGATCACCGCCCACGGCGCGGTGCCCGCGATCCAGCTCGCCCACGCCGGCCGCAAGGCCGCCACCGGCCGCCCGAACGACGGCTCCAAGCCGCTGGCCGCCGCGGACGGCGGCTGGCAGCCGGTCGGCGCCTCGCCGATCGCCTTCGGCGAGGGCTACCCGGTGCCGGACGAGCTGACCACCGAGCAGATCGCCGAGCTGGTGCGGGACTTCGCCGCCGCCGCGGTCCGCGCCCGGGAGGCCGGCTTCCGGGTCGCCGAGGTGCACGGCGCCCACGGCTACCTGATCCACTCCTTCCTCTCGCCGCACTCCAACCACCGCACCGACGGCTACGGCGGCTCCTTCGCCGGCCGCGCCCGGTTCGCCCTGGAGGTCGCCGCCGCCGTCCGCGCGGTCTGGCCGGAGGACCTGCCGGTGTTCTTCCGGGTCTCCGCCACCGACTGGCTGGACGGCGAGCCGGGCTGGACGCCCGAGGAGACGGTGCTGCTCGCCAAGGAACTGCAGGCCGTCGGCATCGACCTGGTCGACGTCTCCAGCGGCGGCAACGTCCAGAACGCCGCCATCGCGCTGGGCCCCGGCTACCAGGTGCCGTTCGCCGAGCAGGTCCGCACCGAGGCCGGCGTCCCGGTCAGCGCGGTCGGTCTGATCGTCGAGCCCGCCCAGGCCGAGGAGGTCGTCACCACCGGCCGCGCCGACGCCGTGATGCTCGGCCGCGAACTGCTGCGCAACCCGTACTGGCCGCTGCACGCCGCCCGCGAGCTCGGCGCCGAGCGCACCTGGCCCCGCCAGTACGGCTACGCGGTCGGCCCGCGCGGCTGACCGGCCGTCAGCGCCAGACCCGGCTGCTCTCCAGCGGCGCCCGGCGACCCGCCGGGCGCCGCCGCGGTTCCCGGCTGCCCGCCAGCGGCGATGCGGAGTTCGGGCCGCGCAGGCGCTGCGCCGCGATCTGGCGCGAGATCAGGATCTCCAGCAGGCTCCACGCCGTACCGAACACGCCGAGGGCCATCAGCAGCAGCGCGGGGGCCAGCAGTCCGCTGCCCGCGTACGAGGCCAGGGTCGCCACGATCAGTGCCACCAGCGTCAGCGAGAGGCTGAACAGGGCGCGGACGGCGGCGGAGCGCACCTCGTGCGGCGGACGGCGGTCAACGGCGGACATCGGCGGGCCTCCCCGGCGCAGCGGACGTGACGAGCGCGGCGGGCGTGCTCCGGCGCACCCCGCCCGGCATCCACCACCCTGCCCCACCTCGGGCCCGCCATGCCCGGAAATCCCCGATTCACCCCGGAATCCGACGCTCCGCCCGTGGCGGACCGTCAGTCGAGGGTCGCGTTGAGCTCGTCGAGCGCCCCCGCGACGATCGTGCGCATGGACCGTTCGGCGAGCGCCGCGTCGCCGGCGCAGATCGCCTCGGCCACCTCCCGGTGCAACTGCACCGCGTAGGGCCGGGGCTGGTGCGGCATCAGGTGGTGCTCGGTGCGGCCGGTCAGCACCGCGCCGACGGTGTCCTTCAGGTGCGCGAACATCTCGTTCCCGGAGGCGCGCAGCACGATCGCGTGGAAGGCGATGTCGTGCGCGAGGAAGGTCTCCAGGTCGGCGGCGCGCGCGGTGACGGTCAGTTCCACCGCCAGGGCGCTCAGCTCGCGGCGGTCGTCGTCGCTGGCGTGCACCGCGGCCAGTGCGGCCGCGGCCGGCTCCACCGCGACCCGCAGCGAGCCGAGCGAGCGCAGCTGGGCCGCCCGGTCGGCACCGGCCAGCCGCCAGCGGATCACCAGCGGGTCGAAGACGTCCCACTCGGACTTCGGGCGGACGGTGATCCCCACCCGCCGCTTCGGGGCGACCATGCGCATCGACTCCAGGATGCGGACGGCCTCGCGGACCACCGTGCGGGAGACCTGGAACCGTCCCTCCAGCTCCTCGGCGCGCAGCACGGCTCCCTCGGGGATCTCGCCGCCGGCGATGGCGGGGCCGAGGTCGGCGAGCAGTCGGCCGGGCAGGCCCTGGATCTCCATCGGGCCAGACTATCGGGAAGTAAAAGTATGACGATTGTGTTGCGGTCGCTTGAATAAGTCATACCTTTGCGCGAAGGTGAGCGCGGAACAGGCAGAAGAGGAGCACCACCCCATGGCTCTCAGCGTCGAGACCGAGCCGCCCGTCGTCGTCGTGATGGGCGTGTCAGGCGTCGGCAAGACCACCGTCGCCCGGCTGCTCGCCGAGCGGCTCGGCCTGCCGGGCGCCGAGGCCGACGACTTCCACCCGCCGGAGAACATCGCCAAGATGAGCGCCGGCGTCCCGCTCGGCGACCGGGACCGCGAGCCGTGGCTGCACGCCCTCGGCCGCTGGCTCGGCGACCGGGCCACCGCCGGCACCGGCGGGGTCGTCACCTGCTCGGCGCTGAAGCGGCAGTACCGCGACACCCTGCGCGCGCACTGCCCGGACGCGTTCTTCCTGCACCTCAGCGGCGGTCACGAGCTGGTCCAGGACCGGCTCGCCCACCGCGTCGGGCACTTCATGCCGACCTCCCTCCTCGACTCCCAGTACGCCCTGCTCGAACCCCTCCAGCCGGACGAGCGCGGTGCCGTACTGGACGTCGGCCCCACCCCCGCCATCCTCGTCGAGTCGGCCGCAGCCCTGCTGGGCCATGTCAACGGAGACCTCGCGTGACCCCCACCTCCCTGCTCGCGGCCGCCGCACCGGCCCTGCCGCACACCGACAGCAACGGCAGACTGCTGCTCGCGGTCCTGCTCAGCATCGGCACCATCGTGCTGCTGATCACCAAGCTGAAGCTGCACCCCTTCCTCGCCCTCACCCTCGGCTCCGGGCTGCTCGCGGCCGTCGCCGCGGCCCCCTTCGACAAGCTGCTCACCAGCTTCTCCACCGGCTTCGGCAGCACCGTCGCCGGCGTCGGCCTGCTCATCGGCCTCGGCGCGATGCTCGGCAAGCTGCTCGCCGACTCGGGCGGCGCCAACACCGTCGCCGACACCGTGCTCGCCCGGACGGGCAAGCGCGGACTGCCGTGGGCGATGGCGCTGATCGCGGCCGTCCTGGGCCTGCCGCTGTTCTTCGAGGTCGGCGTCGTCCTGCTGATCCCGATCGTGCTGCTGGTGGCCCGCCGCGGCAACGTCCCGCTGATGCGGATCGGCATCCCCGCCCTCGCCGGACTCTCCGTCCTGCACGGCCTGGTGCCCCCGCACCCCGGCCCGCTGGTCGCCGTCGACGCGCTCAAGGCCGACCTCGGCGTCACCCTCGCCCTCGGCCTGCTGATCGCCGTCCCCACGCTGATCGTCGCCGGCCCGCTGTTCGCCCGGATCGCCGAGCGCTGGGTGGGCACGCTCGACGTGCCCGCCGCCCCCGGCACCGGCACCGGTTCCGCTTCCGACGGGCCCGCCGCCGACGGTGACGGCACCCCGCACGGGACCGCCCCGGCCGGCACCGGCACGGGCACGGCGACCGCCACCCGTACGGCGCTGCCCGCGGCCGTCCGCCCCGAGCACGCCCCGCGGTTCGGCGCGGTGCTCGCCACCATCCTGCTGCCCGTCGTGCTGATGCTCGGCAAGGCCCTGGTCGACGTCGTCGTCGACGACCCGAAGGCCGGCGTCCAGCGGTTCTTCGACTTCATCGGCTCGCCGCTGATCGCCCTGCTCGCCGCCGTGCTGCTCGCCATGGTCACCCTCGGCCGGGCGGCCGGCTTCACCAAGGGCCAGGTCTCCGACAGCGTCGCCGCCTCGCTCGGCCCGATCGCCGGCATCGTCTTCATCGTCGGCGCGGGCGGCGGCTTCAAGCAGACCCTGATCGACGTCGGCGTCGGCCAGGCCGTCAGCGCCTGGGCCACCGACTGGCACGTCTCGGCCCTGCTGCTCGGCTGGCTGATCGCCGTGCTGATCCGGCTGGCCACCGGCTCGGCCACGGTCGCCACGATCACCGCGGCCGGCATCGTCGCCCCGCTCGCCGCCGGCATGTCGAGCAGCCACTCCGCCCTGCTGGTCCTCGCGATCGGCGCCGGCTCGCTCTTCTTCTCGCACGTCAACGACGCGGGCTTCTGGCTGGTCAAGGAGTACTTCGGGATGAGCGTCGGCCAGACCGTGAAGTCCTGGTCGGTCATGGAGACGGTGATCTCGGTCGTCGCGATCGCCCTGATCCTGCCGCTCAGCCTGATCGTCTAGGGCCCGTTCCACGGACGCCCGGGGCCCGCGCACACCACCGTCGATCCGGTGGGTGCGCGGGCCCCGGGCGTCGGCTCAGCCGCGGTCGTCGTCCGCGGCCGCGGCCCGTCGCGCGAGCAGCTCCCCGAGCGGCGCGTCCGGCACCTTGCGCCACCGCTTCCGCCGCCGACCGTCCGCCCGCTCCGCCACCTCGGCCGCCCGGTCACCGACCTGGCGGCCGCTGAGCGTCGCCAGCACCGTCCGGTGCAGCCGGCGGTTGACGCTGTTCACCGCCCGCTTGCGGCGCCGGACGCTCGGGCGCGAGCCCTTGTCGTTCTCGCCGTAGGCGTTCCGACAGTCCTTCAGGTAGCTCAGCCGCTTCTTCTCCCGCGGCGTCCTGCGCACCATGCACATCGCCCCCTTCCCCGCACCGACGCTATGCGCCGGGCGGCGAAGGGGGCGAACGCTTTTACCGGTACTGCCTACTTCTTTCCGCGCTTCGCGAGGCTGCGTCCTACTTCTTTCCTCGCTTCGCGAGGCTGCGTCCTACTTCTTTCCTCGCTTCGCGAGGAAGGTTTCGACCTCCTGGCGGACCTCCGGCGTGTCCAGGCCGCGCACCGTCATGGTGGTGCGGCGGCGCAGCACGTCGTCCACGGTGTACGCCCACTCGTTGTCGGCGGCGTACGCGACCTGCGCCCAGACGTCCGGGCCGTCGGCGTGGATCGGCCGGCCGAGCTCTGGGTCCTGCGCGATCAGGTGGGCGATCTCGAAGGAGAGCGTGCCGTAGTGGCTCGCCAGGTGCTTGGCGACCAGCGGCTCCATCCGGGAGCCGGGCTCGCGGTCGACCAGCAGACGGTGCGCGACGGCGTTCGGCGCGCCGACACCGGGCAGCGGCACGGTCGCCGGGAAGGGCGACATGTCCTCGGCCAGGCCGGTGCCGGGCACGTGCTTGAGCTTCTCCAGCACGGCGCGGCCGATGTGCCGGTAGGTCGTCCACTTGCCGCCGGCGACCGACAGCATGCCGCCGCGGCCCTCGGTGACGACGGTCTCGCGCTTGGCGGCGGCGGTGTCGCCGGGGCCGCCGGGCAGCACCCGCAGGCCGGCGAAGGCGTAGGTGATCAGGTCGCGGTCGAGGTGCTCGTCGCGGATGGCGTGGCCGGCCTCGTCCATGATCTGGTCGATGTCGGCCTCGGTGGCGCGGACGTCCAACGGGTCGCCGGTGTACTCCTCGTCCGTGGTGCCGAGCAGGACGTGGTCCTCCCACGGGATCGCGAAGGAGACGCGGTACTTGTCGATCGGGATGGTGAGCGCGGCGCGCCACGGGGTGCGTCGCTTGACGACGACGTGCGCGCCCTTGGAGAGGCGGATCGACGGGGCGGCACCCGCGTCCTCCATCTTCCGCAGGTGGTCGACCCAGGGGCCGGTGGCGTTGAGCACCAGGCGGGCGGAGACGCCGAACTCGGTGCCGTCCAGGCGGTCCCGCAGCTCCGCGCCGGAGACCCGGCCGCCGGTGAAGCGCAGGCCGGTGACCTCGGCGTGGTTCAGCACGACCGCGCCGGACTCGACGGCGGCGCGCACGGTCATCACGGCGACCCGGGAGTCGTTCATCTGGTGGTCGCCGTAGACCGCGACCGAGCGCAGGCCCTCGGTGCGCAGCGCCGGCACCTGCTGGGCGGCGTGCGCGGCGGTGGAGACCCGGCCCATGCCGTCGCGGAAGGCGGAGAGCGCCGAGTAGAGGAAGACGCCGGCGCCGAGCTTCGGGGCGCTGTGCGGGCCGCCCTTGTACACCGGCACGAAGAAGGTCAGCGGGTTGACCAGGTGCGGGGCGACGTCGGTGGCGAGCGCGCGGCGCTCCTTGTGGTTCTCGGCGACCAGCTTGACCGCGCCGGTCTGCAGGTAGCGCAGACCGCCGTGGACGAGCTTGGAGGAGGCACTGGAGGTGGCGCCGGCGAAGTCGCCCGCGTCGACCATGGCGACCTTCAGACCGGCCTGCGCCGCCGTCCAGGCGGTTGCGGTGCCGAGGATGCCGCCGCCGATCACCAGCAGGTCGTAGGTGGCCTTGCCGAGCAGCTCGCGGGTCTCGGCGCGGGAGGCGGTGCGGCCGGTGGTGTAGCCGGCGCCCAGAGTCGGAATGGTTGCCATGGTGTGTGTACGGCGGCCTGGTCGGGCTGCCGTGTCTCCTCTCGGGGTGTGCGGTGCGGTCTCCGCGGGGAGACCGGGGCCGGCCCGGTGCGGCGGGCCGGAACGTCACGAAGGCCGGCCGGGGCGGCGCTGCCCCGGCCGGCTGTTCGTCAGCTCTGCTCGTCCTCCTCGACCCAGCCCATGGTGCGCTCCACGGCCTTGAGCCACTTCTTGTACTCGCGGTCGCGGGTGGCCTCGTCCATCCGCGGGGTCCACTCGGCGGCGCGGTGCCAGTTGGCCCGCAGGGTGTCGAGGTCGCTCCAGAAGCCGACCGCGAGGCCCGCCGCGTAGGCCGCGCCCAGCGCCGTGGTCTCGGCGACGTAGGGGCGCTCGACCGGGGCGTCCAGGACGTCCGCGATGTTCTGCATCAGCAGGTTGTTGGAGGTCATGCCGCCGTCGACCTTGAGGGCGGTGAGCTCCACGCCGGAGTCCTTCTGCATGGCGTCGACGACCTCGCGGGTCTGCCAGGCGGTGGCCTCCAGGACGGCCCGGGCCAGGTGGCCCTTGGTCACGTACCGGGTCAGGCCGGCGATCACACCGCGGGCGTCGGAGCGCCAGTACGGGGCGAACAGGCCGGAGAAGGCCGGGACGAAGTAGGCGCCGCCGTTGTCCTCGACGGTGGAGGCAAGGGTCTCGATCTCGGCCGCGGTGGAGATGATGCCGAGCTGGTCGCGGAGCCACTGCACCAGCGAGCCGGTGACGGCGATCGAGCCCTCCAGGGCGTAGACCGGCTTCTGGTCGCCGATCCGGTAGCCGACCGTGGTCAGCAGGCCGTGGTAGGAGTTGACGACCTTCTCGCCGGTGTTCAGCAGCAGGAAGGTGCCGGTGCCGTAGGTCGACTTGGCCTCGCCCTCGTCGAAGCAGGTCTGGCCGAACAGCGCGGCCTGCTGGTCGCCGAGCGCGGAGGCGACGGGCACGCCCTCCAGGTCGCCGATCGCGTGGCCGTACACCTCGGCGGAGGAGCGGATCTCCGGGAGGACCGTCATCGGCACCTCCATGGACTCGGCGATCTTCTCGTCCCACTCCAGGGTGTGGAGGTTCATCAGCATGGTGCGGCTGGCGTTGGTCACGTCGGTGACGTGCTTGCCGCCGTCGACGCCGCCGGTCAGGTTCCAGATGACCCAGGTGTCCATGGTGCCGAAGAGGATGTCGCCGGCCTCGGCGCGCTCGCGCAGGCCCTCGACGTTGTCCAGCAGCCAGCGGATCTTCGGGCCGGCGAAGTAGCTGGCCAGCGGCAGGCCGGTCTCGCGGCGGTAGCGGTCCTGGCCGACGTTGCGGCCGAGCTCGCGGCAGAGCGCCTCGGTGCGGGTGTCCTGCCAGACCAGCGCGTTGTGGACGGGTTCACCGGTGTTCTTGTCCCACAGCACGGTGGTCTCGCGCTGGTTGGTGATGCCGATGGCGCGGATGTCGCCCTTGGTGAGGCCGGCCTTCTCGAGGGCCCCGCGGATCACCGACTGGACGCGGGTCCAGATCTCGGCGGCGTCGTGCTCGACCCAGCCCGGCTGCGGGAAGATCTGCGAGTGCTCCTGCTGGTCGACGGCGACGATCCGGCCGTCGGCGCCGAAGATGATGCAGCGGCTGGACGTGGTGCCCTGGTCGATCGCGGCGATGTAGTTCCCGGTGGGCGTGGTGCCAGAAGTCATGGGGTCCTCGATCTGGATGAGGGATGCAGGGACGGGCGGGCCTGACGTGGGGTCAGTCCCCGTGGGCGGGTGCCGGGCAAACCCCGGTCGGGCTCAGAAGACGATGTGGTAGAAACCGCCGGCCAGCAGGCCGCCGATGGCCGGGCCGGCCACCGGGATCCACGCGTACGACCAGTCCGAGCTGCCCTTGTTGGGGATCGGCAGCAGGGCGTGGGCGACGCGCGGGCCGAGGTCGCGGGCCGGGTTGATCGCGTAGCCGGTCGGGCCGCCGAGCGACAGGCCGATGCCGACCACGGTGAGCGCGACGATCAGGATGCCGGTGCCGGAGAGGCCGAGGCCCTTGTTCAGGCCCTGGGTGAGGATCGCGAGGCAGAGCACGAAGGTGCCGATGATCTCGGTGAGCATGTTCTGGATCGGGTTCCGGATCTCGGGACCGGTCGAGAAGATGCCGAGGGTGGGCTCCTCGTTGGCCTGGAACTGGCCGAGGTAGGTGCCCCACACCAGGACGGCGCCGATGAACGCGCCGAGCATCTGGGAGCCGATGTAGAGCGGGACCTTGCTCCAGTCGCCGGTGTCGGCGGCGATGGCCAGGGTGACCGCCGGGTTGAGGTGGGCGCCGGACTTGGGGGCCGACATGTAGGCGGCGATGAGGACGGCGAATCCCCAGCCGAAGGTGATGGCGAGCCAGCCGGCGTTGATCGCCTTCGACTTCTTGAGCGTGACCGCGGCGCAGACGCCGCCGCCGAGGAGTATCAGAGCGGCGGTGCCGAGGGTTTCGCCGACGAAGATGTCGCCGTTGGAGAAAGCGGACACAGAGACTCCCTTGTCCTGATGGCCCGGACGTGCGTGTGCGGGTGGGGGCAGGTGTGCCGGGTCGATCCGGTGCGGGTGAGCGCAGTGGGAGCGGATCTTCCCGGCCGTCGTTCGACAATGTCGACCGACATGCGGAAGCTTCCACCGCAGCCACCCTCCACGTCAAGGCAGGGTTACGCACCTGTGACGGACGGGGGCGCAGGGACGCGCCGAACGGGCCCGGGCCGTCCACGGAACGGGCGAACCGGGCCTCCGGGCGCCACCCGGTGGCCCGTGTACATGCGAAAGGGGCGCGGACGGGCTGCTCGCCCGTCCGCGCCCCGCGCGTGCGTCCTCCGTGGCCCCGGGCCCCGGAAGGGGTTCAGAACCGTCCGGCGCCCAGGTCCCGGGAGATCGCCCGGGCCGCGCTGCGCACCGAGGCGACCAGCGACGGCTTCACGAAGCCGTCCTCCGTCACCGTCTCCACCGGTCCGCTCACGCAGACCGCGCCGACCGGGTTGCGCCGCCGGTCCTGGATCAGCGCACCGATCGACGCCACCCCCTCCCAGGTCTCCTCGATCGAGTCGGCCCAGCCCCGCTCGCGGATCAGCGCGCACTCCGCGTCCACGTCCGCCGGATCGGTCAGTGTGCGCAGCGTGTAGGACTCGTAAGGCCCGTCGCCCAGTTGCCCGCGGGCGACCGGGTCGTAGGCCAGCAGCACCTTGCCCAGCGCGGTGGAGTGCAGCGGCTGCATCGAGCCGACCTCCAGCACCTGCCGGGTGTCGTCCGGGCGGAAGACGTGGTGCACGATCAGCACGCCCTGCTGGTGCAGCACGCCCAGGTAGACCGTCTCGCCGCTGGCCCGGGCCAGGTCGTCCGCCCACACCAGGGCGCGCGCCCGCAGCTCGTGCACGTCGAGGTAGCTCTGGCCGAGCCGCAGCAGCTCCGCCCCGAGCTGGTACTTCCCGCTCTCCGGGTCCTGCTCGACGAAGCCCTCCTGCTGCAGCGTGCGCAGGATGCCGTGGGCCGTGCCCTTGGCCAGGTCGAGCGCGGTCGCGACCTCGGAGAGCCCGAGCCTGCGCTCACCGCCGGCCAGCAGGCGCATGATCGCGGCGGCCCGGGAGAGCGACTGGATCGGGCCGGGCATTGGCTACCTCCCCTGACAGGCGGTCGACATTGTCGACCGAAGTGTTGACGGCACGAGTCTGCCAGGCCGACGGCCGGACGCGCACCTTTCCGATCACTCCGCACCCCGCGCGGACCCGTTCACCCCGCACCGCGCACCGCGCGCGCGAGCCCCGCGATCTCCCGCTCGCCGACCCGGCAGCAGCCGCCGACCAGCCGCGCCCCGTCCGCCAGCCAGCCCGTCACCCGCTCCGGACGGAACGTCGGGCCGCCCCGCCAGTCCCGGGCCGCGGCGTCCCATGCCTCACCGCTGTTGGGGTACACCACCACCGGCAGGCCCGCCGCCCGCGCGGCCACCGGCACCGCCCGGTCGGCGTCCGCCGGGCTGCAGCAGTTCACCCCGACCGCCACCACGGCGTCCACCCCCGCGGCCATCCCCAGCGCGTCCTCCAGCGGCTGCCCCGCCCGGGTCAGGCCGCCCTCCGCGCTGAACGACAGCCACACCGGCACCCCCAGCCCGTCGACCGCCCGCAGCAGCGCCTCCGCCTCGACCATGTCCGGGACGGTCTCCAACGCCAGCACGTCCGGGCCCGCCGCCGCCAGCACCTCCAGCCGCGGCCGGTGGAAGCGCTCCAGCTCCGCCACGCCCAGCCCGTACCGGCCGCGGTACTCCGACCCGTCGGCCAGCACCGCGCCGTACGGGCCCACCGACGCCGCGACGAACAGCGGACCGGCGGCGACCGCGCCCGGCCGCGTCGGCACCGCCCGCCCCGCCCGCCCGGCCGCTGCCCGCGCTGCCTCCGCCCGCTCCGCCTCGGCCTGCCGTGCGGCCTCCCGGGCCAGGCGCACGCTCAGCGCGAGCAGCCGTTCCGCCTCGGCCCGACCCGTCCCGCGGCGTGCGAACCCCTCGAACGAGGCCTGGTAGCTGGCGGTGATCGCGACCTGGGCCCCGGCCCGGAAGTACCCCAGGTGCGCCGCCGTCACCGCCTCCGGTGCGTCCGCCAGCAGCCGGGCCGACCAGAGGGCGTCCGAGAGGTCGTGCCCGGCGTCGGCCAACTGGTTGGACAGTCCGCCGTCCAGGACCAGCGGGCCAGCCGCCAGGGCGGCGGCGAAACCCGGACGGGCGCCCGGCGCGGCGGGCGGGGGAGCGGCGGGCACGGGACACCTCCTGCGGCGCGGGCCGACTCCTGCTGCGGGGCCGGCGCGGATGCCTGAACTGTAGAGCGGCCGCGGCCGCTGCGGAGGCCGGGGGCGCGGATCGGCCCGCGACCCGGCCGTACGGGCGGCCGCCGGGGCGAACCACCCGTACGAGTGATCGAAATCGGCTGGCGGCCGTCGGCCCGCTGCGCTACGTTGTTCTCACTTGGAGAACGACTCCCCGGGCGTCGCTCGGCCGCCGGACGGTCCGACGGGCGCACCGCAGCTCCCACCGAAGGCAGGCACAGTCATGGCAGGCGACAGCGACACCGGGGCCCCGGGCGAGACCGCGGGCGGCGGCGAGCATGCCTGGCTCGCGGCCTACGACCCGCGCGCCTACACCCCCGTCGCCGTCACCGTCGACGTGGTCGCCCTGACGCTGCGCGCCGACGAGCTGCACGTCCTGCTGGTCGAGCGCGGCGAGCCGCCCTACCAGGGCTGCTGGGCGCTGCCCGGCGGCTTCCTCCGCGCGGGAGAGGAGGACCTCCCCGGCGCCGCCGTCCGCGAGCTCGCCGAGGAGACCGGCCTGCAGGGCACCCTGGAGGCCGCCGCCGCCCTGAGCCGCATCCACCTGGAGCAGCTCGGCAGCTACGGTGCCCCCGACCGTGACCCGCGCATGCACGTGGTCTCCGTCGCCTACCTCGCCTTCGCCCCCGACCTGCCCGATCCGCAAGCCGGCACCGACGCCGCGGCCGCCGCCTGGCACCCGGTCTCCGCACTCGACCTGACCGCCTCCCGAACCGCCGGGCCGGCCGCCGACACCCACGGGGGTGGCGTCGGCGGCCGGTCCGGCACCCGGCTCGCCTTCGACCACGCCGTGATCCTCGCGGACGGCCTGGACCGGGCCCGGGCCAAGATCGAGTACAGCCCGCTCGCCACCGCCTTCCTCCGGCACGACTTCACCATCCCCGAGCTGCGCGCCGTCTACGAGGCCGTCTGGGGCGAGCGGCTGCACGCCGGCAACTTCCACCGCAAGGTGCTCTCCGTGCCCGGCTTCGTCGAGTCCACCGGCACCACCACCGAACGCGGCGGCACCCGCGGCGGCCCGCGCGCCCGCACCTACCACGCCGGCGACGCCCGCCTCCTCCACCCGCCGCTGCTGCGCCCCGCCCACGAGGACGACATCCGATGACGGTCCCGCGCACCGCCCGTCCGCCCGCCGGGCCCGGCCCCGCACCGCGCACCTTCGCGGACGCGGCCGCCGCCGTCCTCGCCGCCACCGGCCCGGCGGAGCTGTTCCCCGACGACCCGGCCGAGGCGGCCCGGCGCTACCGCCGCCTCGCCCGCCTCCTCCACCCCGACACCGCACCCACCGCCGACCGCCCCCGAGCCGCCGCCGCCTTCCTCGTCCTCGGCCGGCTCTGGGAGCAGCACCGGGGGCCCGCCGGCGACACCACCGCCGAGCTGCGCACCGGCCGGCACACGTACCGGCTCGGTCCGGTCGCGGCGACCGGCGACATCGCCGTCCTGCGCGCCGCCACCACCGGGTCCGGCACCGAGGTGCTGCTCAAGATCCCCCGCAGCGCCCTCGACAGCGACCTCCTCGAACGCGAGGCCACCGCCCTCACCCGGCTCGCCCGCCACGGCGACCGCCGCTTCCACGCCTACGCCCCCACCCTGCTGGAGACCTTCCGCCACCAGGACACCGCCGACCCGGCCGACGCCCCGCGCCAGGTCAACGCCCTCGTCCGCCGCGAGGGCCTGCGCCCGCTCACCGACGTCCTCGCGGCCCACCCCGACGGCCTCGACCCGCGGGACGCCGCCTGGATCTGGCGCCGCCTGCTCGTCGCGCTCGGCTACGCCCACCGCGCCGGCGTCCGGCACGGCGCGGTCCTCCCCGAACACGTCCTCGTGCACCCCGCCGACCACGGCCTCGTCCTCGTCGACTGGTGCTACGCGGGCACCGGCGCGCCCGCCCCCGCACCCGCTCTGGTCGAGCGCCACCGCGCGCTCTACCCACCGGAGGTCCCCGCCCGACAGGCTGTCACCGAGGCCACCGACATCCACCTCGCCACCCGCTGCATCCAGCTGCTCATGGGCGACCGGGCACCGCGGCAGCTCCGCGCCTTCGTCGCCGGCTGCACCCTGCCCGCCGAGCCCCGCCGACCGCACGACGCCTGGAAGCTCCTCGCCGAGCTCGACGAACTGCTCCACACCCTCTACGGCCCGCGCACCTTCCGGCCGTTCCACCTGCCACCCACCGCCTGAGGAGGCCCCGATGGGCAGCGGCACCTGGTCCACCGACGTCTACGACGCCGCCGCGCACTACCGTGCCGGCACCGGCGCCAGCGCCTTCGCCTACAGCGACGCCACCACCCGCGGCGCCCGCTCCGGCTGGAAGGCACACCCCAGCCTCGACCCGCACGCCCTCACCGTCCGCGAGAGCAGGGACTCCGACGAGCACCCCGCCTCGCTGGCGATCGCCGTCCTCTTCGACGTCACCGGCTCCATGCAGACCGTCCCGCGCACCCTGCAGACCAAGCTCCCCGAGCTCTTCGGCCTGCTGCTGCGCAAGGGGTACACCGAGGACCCGCAGATCCTCTTCGGCGCCGTCGGCGATGCCACCTGCGACCGCGTCCCGCTCCAGCTCGGCCAGTTCGAGTCCGACAACCGGATGGACGACAACCTCGGCAACATCCTGCTGGAGGGCGGTGGCGGCGGGCAGATGACCGAGTCCTACGAGCTCGCCATGTACGCCATGGCCCGCCACACCGCACTCGACTGCGTCGAGCGCCGCGGCCGCAAGGGCTACCTCTTCCTCATCGGCGACGAACTGCCCTACGGCAAGGTCAAGGCCCGCGAGGTCCGGGCCGTCCTCGGCGAGGACATCCCCGAGGACATCCCGGTCACCGCGATCCTGGCCGAGCTCCGGCAGCTCTACCACGTCTACTTCATCCTCCCGGCCGGCACCGCCTACGCGGGCAACGCCGAGGTCCTCGGCACCTGGCGCAAGCTGCTCGGCCAGCACGTCATCGAGCTCGACGACCTCGACGCCGTCTGCGAGACCATCGCCCTCACCATCGGCCTCGGCGAGGAGGCCATCGACCTCCAGGAGGGCCTAGACGACCTCGCCGACATCGGCTCCGGCGCCGTCGCCAGCGTCGGCAAGGCCCTGGACTCCCTCGCCCGCCACAGCAGGGCGGCAGCCGTCCCCGGCACCTCCCTGCTCGCCCCCGACGACCGCTCGACAGCCGGCACCACCCGCCTCTGAGCACCGCCCGCCCCACCCGCGCTGCGGCCTGCCCGACCCCGGCCGGCCGCAGCGCGGGTCGGGCGCTGCCCGCCACCACCCACCCACCCACCGGAGCACCCACCCACCGGAGCACCCACCCACCGGAGCACCCACCCACCGCAGCACCCACCCACCGCGACACCACCCGCCGCAGTACCCCGCACAGAACGGGCACCGCCGTGACCGACCCACGATTCGACGGACACGTCATCGTCTGCGACCTCGGCTACGGGGACGCGGGCAAGGGCACGATCGTCGACCACCTATGCCGCGGCCCGCTCGGCCCCGACAGCCCCCACCCGGCCCGCGCCGTCGTCCGCCACAACGGCGGCGCCCAGGCCGCGCACAACGTCGTCACCGACGACGGCCGCCACCACACCTTCGCCCAGTTCGGCTCGGGCACCCTCGCCGGCGTCCCCACCCACCTCTCCCGGTTCATGCTGGTCGACCCGCTCGCCCTCGCCGCCGAGGCCCGCCACCTGGCCGCCCTCGGCGTCCCCGACCCGTTCGCCCTGCTCACCGTCGACCGCCGCGCCCTGCTCACCACCCCGTACCACGCCGCCGCCAACCGCATCCGCGAACAGCGCCGCGGCCCCGACCGCCACGGCTCCTGCGGCCTCGGCATCGGCGAGACCGCGAGCTACGCCCTGGACCACCCCGAGGACGCCCCGACCGCCGGCGACTGCACCCGCCCCACCCGGCTGCTCACCCTCCTCACCCTGCTCCGCGACCGCCTCGCCGACCGGCTCGGCCTCGACCCCGCCGAGCTCCCCGCCCCGCCGCCCGCCGACTGCGCCGAGGCCTTCACGGCCTTCGCCGCCCGGGTCCGCCTCACCGACGGCGACCACCTCGCCCACCTGCTGCGCACCGGCCCGGTGATCTTCGAGGGCGCCCAGGGCGTCCTGCTCGACGAGCACCACGGCTTCCACCCCCACACCACCTGGTCCACCACCACCTTCGCCAACGCCGAGACCCTGCTCGCCGAGTCCGGCGCCCCCGCCGCCCTCCGGCTCGGCGTCGTACGCACCTACACCACCCGCCACGGCCCCGGCCCGCTCCCCACCGAGGACAAGGCCCTCGACCTCCCCGAACCCCACAACACCACCGGCCGCTGGCAGGGCGCCTTCCGCACCGGCCACTTCGACACCCCCGGCCACCGCTACGCCCTCGCCGCCACCGGCGGCGCCGACGCCCTCGCCCTCACCCACCTCGACACCCCCGCCCACCACCGCGACCTGCGCCTCTGCGACGGCTACGAGCTGGACGGCGCACCCCTGCACGCCGTCACCACCGGCATGGCCGGCGACCTCGACGCCCAGGCCCGCCTCACCGAGGCCCTCCTCCGCGCCCGCCCCGGAACCCTCACCGACCCCGGCCCCGACCCGCAGGACTGGTCCGACGCGATCGCCGACCGCCTCGGCACCCCCGTCCTCCTCGAGTCCCACGGCCCGACGTCCCGTCAGAAACACCTCCGCCGAACCGCCGTCCACCGCAGTACCATCCACCCCATGACCACAGACCAGGCCGACCGGAAGTCCTACGGCCCCGGCTCGCACTGCCACTGGTGCGGCACCCCCTACAGCCCCGGCACCGCCGCCTGGCCCCGGACGTGCCCCGGCTGCAACGAGATCAGCTACCGCAACCCGCTGCCCGTGGTCGTCACCCTCCTGCCCGTCGTCTCACCCGAGGCCGAGGGCCTGGTCGTCATCCGCCGCACCATCGAGCCGGGCTACGGCGAGCTCGCCCTCCCCGGCGGCTACATCGACTACGGCGAGAGCTGGCAACAGGCCTGCGTCCGCGAGCTCCGCGAAGAGACCGGCATCGAGGCCGACCACGCCCGGGTCACCCTGGTCGCCACCGACTCCGACACCGCCGGCGGCTTCCTCTGCCTGTTCGGCATGCTGCCCGCCCGACGGCTCGGCGAGCTCCCGCCCTCCGTCCCCACCTCCGAGACCGAGGGCTGGCAGTTCCTCCCCACCCCGTCCCGGCTGGCCTTCCCCTTCCACACCCGGGTGGCCCACGCCTGGTTCAACGGCGACTACGCCCACCTGGTCTGACCACCGGCGGTCGCCACCGGCGCGGTGCCGCAGCGCCCCGCCCGGCCACCGGAAGGGGCCCCTGGCGCACCCGACGATCACATGGCAAGGTCTGCTCGTCAGCCACCACGCGGGCGGCGCCCGCCACGAGCAGCCCCGCCCACCGCCCCCGGCCCCCGGGCGGGGGCGCTCCACCCCGGGAGACCACCACCGTGAGCACCCCACCCGAAGGCCGACTGCTCTGGCGCCCCGACCCGGCCCGCGCCGCCTCCGCGCAGATCGTCGCCTTCCAGGCCTGGGCCGCCGAACACCACGGCGCCCCGGCGGCCCCGCTCGCCCCCGCGGACGACGACGAGCAGGCCGCCGCCCGCTACGCCGCCCTGCACGCCTGGTCCACCGAAGACCTGGAGCGCTTCTGGACGGCCGTCACCGAGTGGTTCGACGTCCGCTTCACCACCGCGCCCGAGGCCGTCCTCGCCGACCCGGCGATGCCCGGCGCCCGCTGGTTCCCCGGCGCCCGCCTCAACTACGCCGAGCACGCCCTGCGCGCCGCCGAGGACGCCGACCGGGCCGACAAGCCCGCGATCCTCCACCTCGACGAGACCACCGAGCAGCCCGCCGCCCTCACCTGGGCCGAGCTCCGCCGTCAGGTCGGCTCGTTGGCCGCCGCGCTGCGCGCCCGTGGCGTCCGCCCCGGCGACCGGGTCGGTGCCTACCTGCCCAACGTCCCGCAGGCGATCGTCGCCCTGCTCGCCACCGCCGCCGTCGGCGCCGTCTGGACGTCCTGCGCCCCCGACTTCGGCGCCCGCAGCGTCCTCGACCGCCTCCAGCAGATCGAGCCCACCGTCCTCTTCGCGATCGACGGCTACCACTACGGCGGCAAGGACCACGACCGCACCGAGGTCGTCGCCGAACTCCGCCGCGAGCTCCCCACGCTGCGCACCGTCGTGCACATCCCGCTGCTCGGCGCCCCCGCCCCCGAAGGCGCCCTCGACTGGGCGGAGCTGGTCGCCGGCGACGACGAGCCGGTCTTCGAACCCGTCCCCTTCGACCACCCGCTCTGGGTGCTCTACTCCTCCGGCACCACCGGCCTGCCCAAGGCCATCGTGCAGAGCCAGGGCGGCATCCTCGTCGAGCACCTCAAGCAGGCCGCGCTCCACCTCGACCTCGGCCCGGACGACCGCTTCCTCTGGTACACGTCCACCGGCTGGATGATGTGGAACTTCCTCGTCGCCGGCCTCCTCGTCGGGTCCACGATCGTCACCTACGACGGCAGCCCCGGCCACCCCGACACCGGCGCCCTCTGGTCCGTCGCCGCCCGCACCCGCGCCACCGTCCTCGGCACCTCCGCCGCCTACGTGATCGCCAGCCGCAAGGCCGACCTCCACCCCGGCCGCGACCTCGACCTCTCCGCCGTCCGCTGCCTCGGCACCACCGGCTCCCCGCTGCCGCCCGACGGCTTCCAGTGGATCTACGACGAGGTCAAGAAGGACGTCTGGCTCGCCTCCGTCAGCGGCGGCACCGACGTCTGCAGCTGCTTCGTCGGCGGCGTCCCCACCCTCCCCGTCCACCTCGGCGAGATCCAGGCCCCCTGCCTCGGCGCCGCCGTCGCCTCCTGGGACGTCCAGGGCCACCCCCTCACCGACCAGGTCGGCGAGCTCGTCGTCACCGGGCCGCTGCCCTCCATGCCGATCGGCTTCTGGAACGACCCCGACGGCACCCGCTACCGCGACAGCTACTTCGACATGTACCCGGGCGTCTGGCGGCACGGCGACTGGATCACCGTCACCTCCCGCGGCACCGTCGTCATCCACGGCCGCTCCGACTCCACCCTCAACCGCCAGGGCGTCCGGATGGGCTCCTCCGACATCTACGAGGTCGTCGAACGCCTCCCCGAGATCGCGGAGTCCCTGGTCATCGGCGTCGAGGAGCCCGACGGCGGCTACTGGATGCCGCTCTTCGTCGTCCTCGCCCCCGGCGCGGACCTCGACGACTCGCTGCGCGCCCGCGTCCGCACCGAACTGCGCACCCAGCTCTCGCCCCGCCACGTTCCGGACGAGATCATCGCCGTCAACGGCCTCCCGCACACCCTCACCGGCAAGCGCATCGAGGTCCCCGTGAAGCGGCTGCTCTCCGGCACCCCGCTGGAGAAGGCGGTCAACCCGGGCTCGGTCGACAACATCGACCATCTCCGGTTCTTCGAGCGCCTGGGCGCCGAGCGCCGCGGCTGAGCCCGACCCGCCGACGGCCGCCGGACGGACCCGGACAGCCGAGCAGGGGCGCTTCCAACCCCCACGGTGGAAGCGCCCCTGCGAGCCCCGGCCCTGCCCCGGGGCGTCTACTCGCCGGTCAGCACCTGGTGCGCCGCGGCACGCGCGTCGGCCGCGGTGTCCGCAGCCCGCGCCGCCGCCGCGGCACGCCGGCACTGCGCCAGCGTGACCTTGGCCAACGCCGTCCGCACGTACGGGATCGACGAGGCACCCATCGACAGGCTCGTCACCCCGAGCCCGGTGAGCACACAGGCGAGCAGC
This sequence comes from Kitasatospora sp. NPDC093679, assembly GCF_040683455.1. Lineage (NCBI taxonomy): Bacteria > Bacillati > Actinomycetota > Actinomycetes > Kitasatosporales > Streptomycetaceae > Kitasatospora > Kitasatospora sp. NPDC093679. The sequence goes on along the minus strand of NZ_JBFBDW010000022.1, from coordinate 2,506 downwards.
GGGTCGGCCGCCGCCTCACCGCACACGCTGCAGCTCTTCCCGGTCGAAAGCGCGGCTTCGGCCGACAGCGCGATCAGGTCCAGCAGCGCCGGCTGCCACGGGTCCTGCAGCCGTGCCACCGCGCCGACCTGCCGGTCCGCCGCGAAGGTGTACTGTGCCAGGTCGTTCGTCCCCAGCGACAGGAAGTCGACCTCCTGCAGGATCGACCGCGCCCGCAGCGCCGCCGACGGGATCTCCACCATCGCACCGAACTTCGCGGTCAGCCCCGCCTCCCGGCAGGCGTCCGCGAACGCCTTCGCGTCCTGCCGGTCCGCCACCATCGGCGCCATGACCTCCAGGTGCACCGGCAGCCCCTCGGCCGCCCGGGCGAGCGCGCGCAGCTGCGCCGCCATCACCTCGGGGTGGTCCAGCAGCGTCCGCAGACCGCGGACACCCAGCGCGGGGTTCGGCTCGTCGGCCGGCGTCAGGAAGTCCAGCGGCTTGTCGGCCCCGGCGTCCAGCACCCGCACGACCACCCGGCGCTCCGGGAAGGCCTCCAGCACCTTCCGGTACGCCTCGAACTGCTTCTCCTCGCTCGGTGCCTTCGCCGAGTCGTCGAGGAAGAGGAATTCCGTCCGGAACAGGCCGACGCCCTCCGCCTCGGCCTCCAGCGCCGCCGGCAGGTCGGCCGGGCCGCCGATGTTGGCCAGCAGCGGCACCAGGTGCCCGTCCGAGGTCCGGCCCGGTCCGGAGGACGCGGCCAGTGCGGCCTTCCGCTCGGCCGCCAGCCGGCGCAGTTCCTCCTGCCGCTCGACCGAGGGGCCGACCAGCACCTCGCCGCTGCTGCCGTCGACCGCGACGACCAGACCCTCGGCGACCCCGGTCGCGCCCGGCAGCGCCACCACGGCGGGCACGCCCAGCGCCCGGGCCAGGATCGCGCTGTGGCTGGTCGGCCCGCCCTCCTCGGTTACGAAGCCGAGCACCAGCGTCGGGTCCAGCAGCGCGGTGTCCGCCGGAGCGAGGTCGTGCGCGAAGAGCACGTACGGCTCGTCGCTGTCCGGCACGCCCGGCATCGGCACGCCGAGCAGCCGCGCCACGATCCGGTTCCGCACGTCGTCCAGGTCCGCCACCCGGCCGGCCAGGTAGTCGCCGGCCGCCGCGAGCAGCGCCCGGTACGCGGCGAAGGCGTCGTAGATGCCCCGCTCGGCACTGCTGCCGACCGCGATCCGCCGGCTGACGTCCGCCATCAGCTCCGGATCCTGCGCCATCAGCGCCTGCGCCTCGAGGACGGCCTGCGCCTCGCCGCCGGCCAGGTTGCCGCGCGCGATCAGGTCGGCCGCGACCGCGTCCACCGCGGCCTGGGCGCGCGCCTGCTCCCGCGGGGCGTCCTCACTGGGGATCTGCGTCGCCGGGGGTTCCAGCACGGCGGTTCCCATGTGCCGCACGGGGCCGATGGCGACCCCGTGACTGACTCCTACACCGCGAAGCATCGGTTCCACGTTCAGGGATTCCTTTCACCCGGCCAGCGCGGGGGTCAGTTCCAGGTGAAGAGTTCGCCGCCGGGGGTGATCTCACCGCTCTCGGCCACGTCCGCGAGCGCCTCAGCGGAGGCCTCCAGCGCGACGATCGGAGAGATCGGCGACTTGCCGGCGGCCTCGACGGCCGCCGGGTTCCAGCGGATCACCGGCTGGCCCCGCTTGACCTCGTCGCCCTTGCCGACGAGCAGCTCGAAGCCTTCGCCGTTGAGCTGGACGGTGTCGATGCCGAGGTGGGTGAGCACGCCGTGGCCGTCGGCGTCGACGACGACGAAGGCGTGCGGGTGCATGGACACCACGAGCCCGTCGACCGGTGCCACCGCCTCGGTGGGCTCGCGCACCGGGTCGATGGCGGTTCCGGGCCCGACCATCGCGCCGGAGAACACGGGGTCCGGCACGTTGGCCAGCCCGACGGCCCGCCCGGCGAGCGGTGAGGTCACAGTGGTCATGGTGGAGCCTCCCAGGTGCGGAGTACAGCGCGTGCGGCCGCAGAGCAACGGCATCGGCATCAGCTGAAGCCTAAATCATGTCAACTTCGGACATACCGGCACGTAACGGCGGAGTGCGCCGAGCGGGGAACCCCCCTGCTCCAGCGGCACGGAACCGTCCGCCACCGGCCCGTCGACACAGCAGTGAAGCGCCTGTGTCGACTCAAGTGGTCTAGTCCTCTGCGTCGATGCGCCGCACTCTACGGCATGCGCGGGAGTGTCGACGATGGCCCCGCACCGACGGCCCGCAGCCACCGCCCACCAGAGGGGTGCTCCGTACGGGTGACCGCGGCGCGTCCCGATTTGGCGCTCGGGTCGAGACCGGCTAACGTTGCACGGGTCGCCGCGCGGCGATGGTTAACTCCGCAAGTCGGGAACGTAAAGCGCCGGTTAAACGGTGGCAAACGGGTCTGATAAGCTGGAAACACGAAAGAGCGAAACGCCCGGAGGGTCCGCTGGAAGGCGGTCCGAAGGAAGTGTCCGTTCCTTGAGAACTCAACAGCG
>NZ_JBFBDW010000021.1:0-119964 GCF_040683455.1 Kitasatospora sp. NPDC093679 | reverse complement strand
GTGCCCGCCCGACCCGACCTTCCGTGCCCGTCCCGTCCCACCCGACCGGAACGGGCACGGAAAGTCGGGTCGGGCGGGCACCGGCCTTCCTACGGTGGTGGTCGCAAGGGAAGGAGACCGGAGTGCTGGACCGGCTGAACCAGGTCATGGCCCACATCGAGGACCACCTCGACCAGCGGATCGAGGCGGCCGAGCTGGCCCGCATCGCGTGGACGTCCGAGTTCCACCTGCGGCGGATGTTCTCCGCGCTCGCCGGGATCCCGCTGTCGGAGTACGTCCGGCGTCGGCGGCTCACCGTCGCGGGGGCCGAGGTGCTCGCGGGCGAACGGACGCTGCTGGAGATCGCCGTGCGCCACGGCTACGGATCGGCCGAGGCGTTCGCGCGGGCGTTCCGGGCGATGCACGGCGTCGGCCCGGGCGAGGCGCGGCGGACGGGCGCGGCCCTGAACTCCCAGCCCCGGATGTCCTTCCGGCTCGTCGTCGAAGGGAGCACCACCATGAAGTACCGGATCGTCGAGAAGCCCGAGTTCAAGGTCGTCGGCCGCAGGGCCCGCGTCCCCCTGATCCACGAGGGCGTCAACCCGCACATCGCCGAGATGATCCGGGGCATCCCGCCGGAGACCGTGCAGCGCATCGCCGACCTGTCCGACCAGGAGCCCGAGGGCATCGTCTCCGCGGTCGTGCACCTCTCCGACAGCCGGGAGGAGGGCGTCCTGCTGGACTACCACCACGCGGTGGTGACCGGCGCCGACGCCCCCGAGGACCTCGACGTCCTCACCGTCCCGGCCGGCACCTGGGCCGTCTTCGAGAACACCGGCCCCTACCCCCGGTCCCTGCAGTACCTCTGGCGGGACATCTTCACCGAGTGGTTCCCGTCCAATCCGTACGCCACCCGGCCGGGCCCGGAGATCCTCCGCACCCGGCCGACGGCCGACTGGTCCGAGGCGACCAGCCAGCTCTGGATCCCGGTGGAGCGGACGGTGTCCTGACCCGATGTCGGGCACGGCGGCGCGTCCGTGCTCAGGCGCCCGCCGTGACGAGGCCGACCAGCAGGTCGAGCCGGGTGCGGTGGGCCGCGGGGCGGAGGCGACTGCCCTCGGTGAGGGTGGCCAGGCCGTGCAGGGCGCTCCGGAGGAGTTCGGTGCAGGCCTCCGGGTCGGCGCCGCGGGCGGTGGCCAGGGGTTCCACCGCGTCGTGGAGCTCGCCGAAGGCGGCCTTCAGCGGGGCCGGCGTCGCCGCGGTGTCGAACGCGGGGCCCGTCCTGCGCGTGAACATGGCGGCGTAGACCGCGGGCCCGGCCCGGGCGAACTCCAGGCACGCGTCGGCGAGGGCCCGCAGTCCGGCCCGCCCGCCCGTCCTGCCGGCCGGCCCGGGCCCGGCGCAGGGCGGTGGCCAGGTCTTCGAAGCCCTCGTCGGCCACGGCCGCGACGATCGCGTCCTTGCCCGTGAAGTGGCTGTAGAGCACCGGCTGGCTTTACTCGACCCGCTCGGCGAGGCGGCGGGTGGTGACGGCTCCCCGGCCCTCCGCCTCGGCGAGTTCGCGGGCCGTCGTGACGATGAGCCGGTGCCGTTCCGTCCGTTCGCGCTCCCGGCGCCGTGGTGCTGCCACGCTTCGATCCTGGCGCTGCCAGACATCCGATCCTCGTCAGATCTGGCATCGATCCAAGCGCTAGCACCGCTAGGACACCTCGTGGGAGGAACCCATGACCAGGCGTCACATCACCACCGCCCCGGCGGCGGTGACCGGTGCCGAACGACCGCGGCCGAATGACCGCGGCCGGATGACCGCGGCCGGATGACCGCTGCGCCGGGTCCGAGCCCCCGAGACGGGGGATTCCCGGACCCGGCGCACGTCTCGGCGAGGTCCGTACCCGGATCAGAGCCGGCCGTGGTCCTTGAGCACCCGGCGGGACTGCGCGAAGAGCATGCCGACGTTCACGGTGTTGCGGCAGACCACCACGGCGACGATGTCGTCGGCGCTGTCGACCCGGAGGAAGAGGTGCGCCAGGTTGTCGCTGTTGACCAGGATCTCCTGGAAGTAGTGGCGGTCGCTCACCACACCGCGCCGTTCCTTGAAGATGCCTTCGATCATCACCACGTTGCGGCCCTGGAAGAGGTCGAGGGTGGCGGCGGCCAGCATGTCCAGGACCTCCGGCGGGTGCGAGTCGACCGTCTCGACGGACAGCAGCATGCCGGTGGACATGTCGATGATCCCCGCGGCCAGGCACTCGGGCACCTCCGTGCGGAGGCCCTTGACCAGGGCGTTCACCCGGTCGGACATGGTCTGGAATCCCTGCGGTGTGCTCACGGTGCTCCTTCTCGTGGTCGGGTGGTGCGGTGGCGGCCGGACGGGACGCCGCGTCAGGACCGGGGCGCGGTCAGCAGACGGTCCATCCGGTCGGCGGCGGCCTGCGACTCGGTGTGCAGCCGGGCGATGTCCATCCCGGAGTCGCCGAGGACGGTCATCAGGCCCATCCGGCCGATCGGCTGGACCACCACGTAGCCGTGGCTGAACTGCGCCACCGTCCGGTGCAGCAGCCCCTTGCCGGTGGACTGCCCCGCCCGGCGGGCCAGGCCGAGCGCCGCGGCGGCGAGCGCGGCCAGGCTCTCGCCGTCGATGCCCTCCTCGGTGTCCGCGGCGACCAGCAGGCCGTCGACCGCGGCCACCGCGAGGTCGGTGACGCCCGCGACCCGGTCGCGCAGCGCGCGCATTTCGGCGAGCAATTCGCCGTTCTCGCTGCTCACATCTCTCCTGTTCTGGGAATTCACCGGCCGGCGCCGGACGGATTTCTCGGGCACGCCGAACCGGCCCGCCGACGGGCGGGAATCGCGGACGGATGTCCGGCGGTCGCGGCGGGCCGGTCAGGAATCGCGGGCGCGCCGGTGGCGCCCGGCGGCCGACCGCCACGCGAGGACGTCGTTGATGCCGCTGGCACCCCGCCGGCGGACGGGCAGCCGCCCTGCCGGCTGGTGCACCGGCACGGGGTCCGGCGGGCGGCGGGCCGCGGTCACCCCGGGCCGCCCGCCCGGTGCGGGCAGCGGGCCGGCCGGACCCGGGGCGGGCGGAACGACCTCCACCAGGCCCTCGGCCAGCAGCCGGGAGACCTCCACGGTGACCGCGTACAGGCCGCGGCCGAGCCGGAAGGCGATGTCCCGCGCGCTGCGCCGCCCGTCCGCGCAGCGCAGGATCTCCCGGCGCTCGCCGGTGAGGCGGCCGGCCGGTCCGCCGCCCGCCTCCCGGTACGCCCCGGTGCCCGGGCCGATCCGGTCGCGCAGCGGGCAGAGCGGAGGGCGCAGTGCGGCGAGCGCGCGGAGCCTGCGGTCCGTCTCGTGCAGCAGCCACTCCGGGTCCACACCCTGCGGGGCGGGCAGGTGGTGCCGGGCCGGGCCACCGGCCAGGGTGCAGCCGTCGACCCGTCCGGCGGCCACCGCGAAGGCGCCGTCCAGGGCGGCCATCGTGCACATCAGCTGGAGTTCGGCCGCGCCGAGCAGGTCCCGGGCGACGAGTTCGGCGCCGGTCCGGTCGGCTGCGGCGCCCGCGCGGCAGGCGGCCTCCCAGTCGTCGGTGCTCACCCGGCCGGAGCGCAGCAGCAGGGTGGCGACGTCCGGGGCGCCGGGGGAGTCGACCGCGGTGACGACCCCGGAGGCGAGGTGGAACACCCCGCCGGGGTCGCCCAGCACGGTCAGGGTGCCCGAGGGGCGCCCGTCCGGGGTGCCGGCGAGCGCGGTGGCCAGCCGCCCGGCGGCGTCCGTCCGCACCACGGCGGGCAGTGCGGCGCCGCCCGGGGGGCGGGATGCGGTCACGCCCGCGCTCCGCGGTCCGTGCGGCGATCGGAAACGGTCATAAAAGGCCGTGCACCGGCAGCGCGGAGAAATATTCGACCGGTCCCGGTGAATTCATGCACGACTCCCCCTCGGCGCAGACCGAATACCGGCGAATTCCCCGCCGATGGCAACGTGCGACATCCAACCGCCCGCCCCGATCCGTAGTCAAGCCATTCCGGTGCGTGATGGACAGCGGCAAATTCCCCGTGATATCCGGCGCGCGACCCGTGGAACGTCCACGGCGGGACGCGGTGGGGCTGCCGTTGCCCCGGCCCGGTTGGCAGACTGGCGGGATGACGTCGAGTTCGCTGGGCAAGGGCGCCAACGTGGTGGTCGGGGTGCCGGAGGTACGGGCCGCGTTCACCTGGGCGCAGGCGCCGGACGGGCCGGTGGCCCGGGTCTGGGCGGTCCTGCTGGGCGCCGACGGCCGGGCCCTCGGGGACGGTGCCGCGGTCGGCGGGGCCCGTCCGGCCGACCCCTCGGGCCGGGTCCGGCAGGGCGGTGCCCGTACGGTCGACGCCGACCTCGCAGCCCTCGCGCCGGAGGTCGAGCGGATCCTGCTCTGCGTCACCGTCGACGACGGGTACCTCGGGCAACTGTCCGACCTGGAGCTGCTGCTGACGGACGGCCGGACGGGCGCGTCGCTGGCGCACTTCCCGATCGCCGCGGGCCGGGAGACGGCGGTCGTCGGCGGCGAGCTCTACCGCCGGTCGGGCCAGTGGAAGTTCCGCGCGGTGGGCCAGGGCTGGGCCACCGGCTGGGCCGGCCTCACCGCCGACCACGGAGCCGTCGAGCCCCCGGCGGCCGTCGAGCCGCGGACGGCCGTGGCACCTCCCGCGGCCGCACGGCCGCCCGTGCCGCCGATGCCCGCGCCGGTACCGCCGGCCCCCGTACCGCCCGCTCCGGCACCGCCGGCCCCGGCACCTCCCGTGCCGCCGTACCGGCCCGCACGGCAGGAGCAGCCCCCGGCGGCACCGCAGGCGGAGCAGGCGCTGCCGGTGGACGTCCGCAAGCGGCTCTCGCTGCGCAAGCAGCAGGTGGCGGTGAGCCTGGAGAAGCACGGCGCGGCCGGCGTCCGGGCCCGGGTGGTGCTGGTGCTGGACGCCTCAGGGTCGATGTCCGGCCTGTACCGCCGCGGCACGGTCGCCGGGGTGGTCGAGCGGATGGCCGCGGTCGCCGCGCAGCTGGCCGAGGACGGCCGGATGCACGCGTGGACCTTCGCCACCCACCCGGCCCGCCTGCCGGACCTGCACCTCGCCGAGCTGCCGGAGTGGATCCCGGCCCACGTCCGGGTCGGCGAGCTGACCCTGTTCGGGCGCCCGAAGAAGCCGCGGCGCGGTCTGCCGCCGGGCCAGGTCGACATGCGGCTCGTCGGCATCCAGAACGAGGAGCAGAAGGTCATCGCCGAGGTCCGTGCGCACGTCCGGGCGCATCCGGTGGCGGACCCGACGCTGGTGCTGTTCTTCTCCGACGGAGGCGTCTACCGGAACGCGGCCATCGAGCAGGAGCTGCGGGCGGCCGTGGAGGAGCCGGTCTTCTGGCAGTTCGTCGGCCTCGGGCAGGCCGACTACGGGGTGCTGGAACGCTTCGACACGCTGCCCGGCCGCCGGGTGGACAACGTCGGCTTCTTCGCCGTGGACGACATCGACCTGATCTCGGACCCGGAGCTCTACGACCGGCTGCTCACCGAGTTCCCGTCCTGGCTCGTCGCCGCCCGGCAGGCCGGCATCCTGCGCTGACACCGTCCGGCGGTTCCCGGCCGCACGTCAGAGCAGCGGTGGGCAGTGGGTGTCGGTCCACGCGCGGGCGGCCGCAGGCACGTCGGTGATCAGGGCGTCGGCGTGCCGGTCGGCCGCCGTCCGCCAGTCGGCCTCCCGGTCGGGCGTCCACACGTAGACCTGCCGGCCGGCGGCGTGCTCGCGGGCGATCCGTTCCGGGGTGGCGAGGGTCTCTTCGAGGGCGATGCCGGAGAGCCGCAGCCCGCCCGGGTCCTCGGCGTCGGCCGTGCCCTGGACGAGGACGACCGGCAGGCCGGGGGCCGCCGCGTGGGCCGCCCGCAGCATCGCGGGGTGGAAGGAGTACAGCACCACGTCGGCGCCGCTGGCCGCGGCGGCGCGGGCCGCCCGGGCCGCGTTCCCCGGGCTGTCCTGCTCCTTGATCTCCATGAGCAGTCGCGTCCGGGTGCCGGACAGCTCGCGGAGCAGCCGGTCGAGGGTCGGGACGGGCTGCGCGAGGCCGGGGCCGGCGGTGACGTGCAGGGCGGCGATCCGGTCGGCCGTCAGGTCGGCCACCCGGCCGTGGCCGTCGGTGACCCGGTCGACGGTGTCGTCGTGCATCAGCACCGGCACGCCGTCGCGGGTGGTCCGCACGTCGGTCTCCAGCCAGTCCGCCCCGCCCGCGAGGGCGGCCCGGAAGGCGGCCATGGTGTTCTCCGGGGCGGCCTCGGGGGCGCCGCGGTGGCCGGCCACGGCGAGCGAGGGGCAGCGCGGCACGGGACCGGCGGGCACCGGTTCGGGCAGCACTCCGAGGTCCGTGGACGCCGCCCCGGCGGGGTCGTCCGCGGCCGCGGGGCGGGTCGTCCGCAGGCTGCCGCGGTGCACGCCGTCGCCGGGCGGGAGGAGCGCGGTGATCACCAGTGCGGCAGCGGCCGCCGTCACGGTCCGTGCCGTCCGCCGGGAGGTCCTCATGCCGGGGATGATGGGCCCGCGCGCCCGTCCGGGGGCCGGAGCCACGGGTGGTGTGCGCCGCTCGGCCCAGCCCGGCCGCCCGTCCGGGTGATGGCGGGGACGGCGGGGTGACGGAGCTGCGGGTGCGGGGGGCACGGCGGATGCGGCGGGTGCGTCCCGGGTCGGGACCCCGCCTCCGCCGCCGGCTCAGTCGGAGACCTCGTCGGGCCCGGTGAAGCCGGGCGGGGTGTAGCCGGGGCTGGTGAACTCGGCCGTCCGCGGCTCGCGTCCCTCCGGGTCGGTGAGCCCCTCGACGCCGGGGCTGGTGAATCCGGCGCTGCTGTACCCGGGCCGGCTGTAGCCGGGGCTGAGGAGGTCGGGCGGCACCGGCCGGCCGGCGGGCTGCGGGGACAGCGCCGGGGTGGAGCCGAGGTTGTCGTGCAGGTAGGGGAGCAGCGCGCGCTCGCGCAGGGCGGTGTGCCAGGCCCGGCGGGCCTCGGCGACGTCCGCGGCGAGGTTCGGGTCCTGCCCGGCCGGGTTCGCCGAGCCGTCCCGCAGCGCGGTGAGCAGCAGGCCGACGATGCCGACGGCCATGGCGGCGGTGCCGACCGCGATGGCGGCCCAGCCGGCGGTGACCACGCTGCGGCCGAGCGGCAGGGCCGGCCGGGCGGCCCGCAGCGCGTACCCGATGGCGAGCAGCAGGGCGGCGGCGGACCAGGACAGGATCGGGGCGAGCACGGTGAGCACCGGGAACAGCCCGGCGCCCTCCTCGGAGCGCAGCCGGCCGGAGAGCTCGCCGCCGAGTCCCCCGCCCCCGTGGGCGGGTGCGGGTGTGCGTCCGAGGTCCGCGCGCAGCCCGAGGTAGTGGCGGTACTCGGGCGCGGCGGCCGAGGCCACCGTCTCCGCGTTGAGCATCGCCTTGGTGCGCAGCTGCTCGGTGTTGAGATGGGGTTCGGTGGCGCGCAGTGCTTCGAGGATGGTTGCGTCGCGCAGTGCTTCGTCGAGGATGCGCTCGTAGTCCGGGCGGTCCTCGGCGAGCAGGTGCGGGGCGTCGGTCATGGGGACCCCGTTCCGCTGATTCACGGAGGTGGACTGGTGCGACGCGGCGGCCCGGTGGCGGGCGGGCGGCTGCGTGGTGCCTCGATGGTAGGGGTGACCACCGAGGCTCAGACAGTCGCTTTCCGGATTTTCAGCGCCCGGGGCGGACGTTCCGGGCCGCTCGTCGACGCTCCGTCAGCTTCCGCCGACGCGGTGTCAGGAAAGTGCGGCGGAGTTCAGTCGCCGCCCGTTCAGTTCACCGGCAGCCGGGCGATCAGCAGGCGGCCCTCCATGGTGACCCCGCCGTCCATGGCGACGGCCAGCTCGTCCGCGTAGATGTACGGGCCGGGGACGTGCGGCGGAGCGCCGTCGTCGGCGTGCACCGCCCCGGTGAGGTACGGGATCGGGCTGTGGCCGTGCACCACGCGGTAGCCGCCGTAGGCGCCGAGCAGCTCGTGGACGGCGTCCGGGCCGTTCTCGCCTCGGAAGGCGAACCGCTTGGTGAAGCGGCGGAAGCAGTCCCACCACTCGTCGGCGCCCTCGTCCGCGAGCAGGTTGTGGACGGCGTCGTTGACCTCGGCGATCGACTCGCCGTACTCCAGGTAGGCGGTGGTGTCGGAGTGCAGCAGCAGGTGGCCGTCCTCCAGCGCCATCGCGGGCAGCCGGGAGAGCCAGCTGATGTGGTGCGACTCCAGCCGGTCGAGGTCGTGCTGCTGGCCGCCGTTGAGGCGCCAGGCGGCGAGGAAGGAGGCGGTGCCCGCGGTGGACTGGACGGGCTCGTCGCCGTACTTGGCGGCGCCGAGGAAGAGCAGTTCGTGATTGCCCATCAGGGCCCGGCAGTAGCCGCCGGCCGCGGCGGCCTCCGCGGCGAGCTGCATGACGAGCTCGATCACGCCGATGCCGTCGGGGCCGCGGTCGGTGAAGTCGCCGAGGAACCACACCCGGGAGCGGCCGGCCGCCCAGTGGCCGTCCGCGTCGATCAGCGAGGCCTGGCGGAGGGCGGCGAGCAGTTCGTCGAGGTAGCCGTGCACGTCGCCGATCACGTACAGCGGGCCGGGCGCCTCGCCGGGTTCGGGCTGCGGGTACGGGAAGTTCACCGGCTGCTCGGTCAGCGGGGGACCGAGCTCGATGGTCGGCGGGTCGTCGCCGGTCGCGGCGGCCATCGGCGGCTGCTCGTGGCCGGTCGGCTCGTGGCCGGTCGGCTCGTGCGGCGGCTGCTCGTGGCCGGTCGGCTCGTGGACGGGCTGCTCGTGGCCCGTCCGGTGCAGCGTGCCGAGCTGCACGGTGGCGTCGTGCCCGCCCGGGTGCGCACCGTGGTGGGCCGGGGCGTGCCAGTGCTGCTCGAGGTAGTGCGCGCCGCCGTAGCCGCTGTAGGTCTCGTCGTAGCCGTAGCCGGCCGGCGGCTCGGAGGGTTCGTAGTAGGAGCCGTACGGGAGCACGTCGAGGTCCTGGTGGTGGCGGGGGCCTGAGTGGGGCGTTTCAGGCCCGGGGAAGCGGTCCTCGGGTGTCATTCGACCATCATAGGAAGACCACTCTCCCGGCGTCCTCACCTGGTGGGCATCCAATCCTTCGGAGCGTCACCGGGCCGGGCCGGACGGCCCGGTCCGACCCGGTCTGGGATGGTCTGGACCTCGCGCCGGAGCGGGTCGGCCCGGGCCCGGCCCGGCCCGGCGAGGACCGTGCCGGAGCTCAACCCCCGCCCGGTGAACGGGGCGGACTGACCGTCCTGCGGGGGCTGCGCCGCTGCGAGGAGGCCCGGACGATCAGCTCCGTCGGCATCAGGGTGCCCGGCGGTGGGCCCGTCCCCGCGGTGCGGAAGCGCGGCGGGAAGAGCCGCGCCCCCTCGGCGCGTTGCCCGCCGGACGAGCCGGCGTCGACTCCCTCGATGGCGTCGATCAGCAGGTTGACCACGGTGGTGCCGATCTTGCGCGGCTTGAGCGAGAGGGTGGTGATCGGCGGCTCGGTGCCCGCGTAGACGTCGCTCTCGCTGCAGCAGACCAGCAGCAGGTCCTCCGGGACGCGGAGGCCGTACCGGCGGGCAGCGGCCAGCAGGTCGGTGCCGTTCGGGTCGAAGAGGCCGTAGACCGCGTCCGGCCGGTCCGGCCGGGCGAGCAGCCGGTCGGCCGCCACGGCGCCGGCCGCCGGGTCGTGCGCCGGGTAGGTCTCGTAGACCGGCTCCTGGCCGACCCGCCGGCACCAGCCGAGGTACGCCTCGGTGGAGAGCCGGGTGTAGGTGTCGGTGCTGGTGCCGGTGAGCAGGCCGATCCGGCGGGCGCCGGCCTCCGACAGGTGGTCCAGGATGTCCAGCACGGCGGCCTCGTGGTCGTTGTCGACCCAGGCGGTGACCGGGCAGTTGCCCGGCTTGCCGTCGCTGACCACGGGCACGCCGGACCGGTAGAGCTCGGTCACCAGCGGGTCCTGGTCGGGCGGGTCGATGACCACCGTGCCGTCCAGGGCGATGTTGCTCCAGACGTCGTGCCGGGACGAGGCGGGGAGCACGACCAGGGCGAAGCCGCGGCCGAGCGCCGCGCTGGTGGCGGCCCGCGCCATCTCCGCGAAGTAGGCGAACTCGGTGAAGGTGAACGGCTCCTCGCCGTAGGTGGTCACGGTGAGGCCGATCAGGCCCGAGCGGCCGGTGCGCAGGGTGCGGGCGGCCGCGGAGGGGCGGTAGCCCAGGCGCTCGGCGACCTCGCGCACCCTGCTTCTGGTCTCCTCGGGCAGGCGGCCCTTCCCGTTGAGGGCGTCGGAGACCGTGGTGATCGACACTCCGGCGGCCGCCGCGACGTCCCGGATGCCGGCCCGCTCCAGGCGCCGCGAGGTGGACCGCCGTCCGCTCTGGTTGGCTGCTGCTGTCATGGCGGACCGATCGTATGGCGCATGACAGCGGGCTGTGACCGGCCCCGGCCACCGGTCTGAAGATACGTTTCTCCAAGAGTCGGAACGGATCACACCCTTCGATACCCGCTCCGATCCGGGCCTGTTACCTCTGACATGTGCCGTGGGAACGCGGCAGAATGGCTGATCTGCACCCGTAACCCGATCGGGCATCTCACCCGCATGGGTGAGCCCGGCCGGTATCGTGCGGGGCACCCGACCGGGGTGGCGCGGGTGTGTGGCGAGGGGCGGCGCGGGACCGGCGAACCCGGTGTGCGCGGCCCGGCACGCGCGCCCAAGACAGCACAGAAGGAGAACGACCGTGAGCGGTACCGCAGCGCAGGGGCCCCGGCTGAGGCCGACCCTGGACGGCATCCCCACCTACAAGCCGGGCAAGCCGGCCGGTGCCGACGCGTACAAGCTGTCCTCGAACGAGAACCCCTACCCGCCGCTGCCCGGCGTGCTGGAGGCGGCCACCGCCGCCGCGGGCTCGTTCAACCGCTACCCGGACATGGCCGTCACCGGCCTCACCGAGGAGCTCGCCGCCCGCTTCGGCGTCCCGGTCGAGCACATCGCCACCGGCACCGGCTCGGTCGGCGTCGCCCAGTCCCTGGTGCTCGCCACCGCGGGCCCCGGCGAAGAGGTGATCTTCGCCTGGCGCTCCTTCGAGGCGTACCCGATCATCACCCAAGTGGCCGGTGCCACCCCCGTGCCCGTGCCGCTGACCGCGGACGAGGAGCACGACCTCGACGCCATGCTCGCCGCGATCACCGACCGCACCCGGCTGATCTTCGTCTGCAACCCCAACAACCCGACCGGCGCCGTGATCCACCGCGCCGAGCTGGAGCGCTTCCTCGACGCCGTGCCCGGCCACATCCTGGTCGTGGTCGACGAGGCCTACATCGAGTTCATCCGCGACGCCGAGGTGCCCAACGGCATCGACGTCTACCGCGACCGGCCGAACGTCTGCGTGCTGCGCACCTTCTCCAAGGCATACGGCCTGGCCGGCCTGCGGGTCGGCTTCGCGGTCGCCCACGAGCCGGTGGCCACCGCGCTGCGCAAGACCGCGGTGCCGTTCGGCGTCAGCCAGCTCGCCCAGGACGCCGCGGTCGCCTCGCTGCGCGCCGAGGAGGCGCTGCTGGAGCGGGTCGAGTCGCTGGTCGCCGAGCGCAGCCGGGTGCTGGCGGGGCTGCGCGCCCAGGGCTGGACGGTCGTCGACTCGCAGGCCAACTTCGTCTGGCTGCGGCTCGGCGAGCGCACCGTCGACTTCGCCGCCGCCTGCGCGGCCGCCGGCGTGGTCGTCCGCCCGTTCCCCGGCGAGGGCGTCCGGGTGTCGATCGGCGAGACCGCCGGCAACGACATCTTCCTGGCGACCGCGGAGGCCTTCCGCAAGGAGCTCTGAGCCGGGGTCTCCCCGGGTTCCCGACGGGCCCGCTGCCGGCGACGGCGGCGGGCCCCGTCGCATGCCCCCGTCCGGGTCCTCCGGCACCCCGGCAAGTTCAGAAGCTCGGACGTAAAGACTGGGAACTTCCTGGGAGGCGGATCAACGCTTCATCCCCACGGGGTAGAGAGAGCCACCCTGGCGCCGTTGTATGCGTGGATTGTCCGGATTGACGGTTCCAGTCGACTCCCAGGAAGGCGCCAGCAACCGGAAAGAGCACGGGGCGAAGCTGTCCGCCATGAAGGTGCTCCCGCGACGGCGCCGTGCCGTCCTCGTCAACTCCGCGCTCGGTGTGGCCCTGGTCGGCGGGGCCGCGCTGGCGTACACCACCGTGGACTCCGGAACCAGCTCCGCCGCGAGCGACACGCGCGTGCGGACCGCCACGGTCGCCAAGGGCACGGTCCTGGCCACCGTGTCCGGTTCCGGCACGCTCTCCTCGCCCTCCGACACCGGGCAGGACTTCGTCACCGGCGGCAGGCTCACCTCGGTCAAGGTCGCCGTCGGCGACACCGTGACCAAGGGCCAGGTGCTGGCCACCGTCGACACCACCGCCGCCCAGCAGGACGTGGACGCCGCCGAGTCGGCCCTGGCCACCGCCAAGGCCAACCTCACCAAGGCCAAGGCCGGCGAGACCGTCACCACCACGACCGGCGGCTCCGGCGGATCGTCCGCCGGCACCACCGGCGGCCGCGGCGGCAGCACGGCCCAGCAGACGCCGACCACCACGACCACCACCAAGGTGGACGCCGCCCAGGTCGCCCAGGCCCAGCAGCAGGTGGACTCCGCCGAGACGGCCCTCACCAACGCCGAGGCGGCCCTCGACGGCACCACCCTCAAGGCCACCGCCGACGGCACGGTCGCCTCGGTCGCCGGCAAGGTCGGCGACTCCGTGAGCGGCACCGGCGCGGGCGGCTCCTCCGGCAGCGGCGCCTCGGGCACCGGCAGCAAGAGCGGCGGCAGCGGTACGGGCACCGGCAGCGGCAGCACGTCCTCCTCCTCCACCATCCCCACCGGCTTCGTGGTGCTGACCAACCCGAGCGGCATGCAGGTGACCGCCAACTTCTCCGAGCTCGACTCGCTCAAGCTCAAGAAGGGCGAATCCGCCACCGTCACCCTCAACGCGCAGTCCGACACCAAGCTGAACGCCACCGTGCTGTCCGTCAGTTCGCTGCCCAGCTCCTCCGGCGGCAGCGGCGGCGCCGTCCAGTACGGCGCGGTGCTGCAGATCACCAGTGACACCGCCAAGCTGCGCACCGGTCTGAGCGCGACCATCTCGGTCACCGTCGGCGAGGCCGACAACGCGCTCTCGGTGCCCACCGCCGCACTGGCCGGCACCGGCAGCTCCCGCACCGCCACCCTCGTCCACGAGGACGGCTCCACCGAGCGGGTGTCGGTCACCGTCGGCATCGAGGGCGACACCACCGTCCAGGTGGTCGAGGGACTCGCCGAGGGCGACAAGGTCGAGCTGACCTCCACCACCGCCGCCACCGGCAACGGCTTCCCGAACGGCGCCTTCCCGGGCGCGGGCGGGGCGGCCGGCGGCCTCGGCGCCGCGGGCGGAGCCGGCGGCTTCGGCGGCGGTGCCCGCACCACCGGCGGCACCCGCACCGGCGGCGGCACCCGCTGATGGCCGCCACCAAGCCCCCGGTGATCCGGATCAGCCGGGTGACCAAGTCGTACGGCCAGGGCGACTCCGCCGTGCACGCGCTGCGCGGCCCGTCGGCACCGGGCACCGGCGAGCCGCTGGGCGTCAGCCTCGACATCGAGGAGGGCGACTACGTCGCGGTGATGGGCAGCTCCGGCTCCGGCAAGTCCACCCTGATGAACATCCTCGGCTGCCTGGACGTCCCCACCTCCGGCCGCTACCTGCTCGACGGCACCGACGTCGGCCACCTCGACGAGGGCCGGCTCTCGCTGGTCCGCAACCGCAAGATCGGCTTCGTCTTCCAGTCGTTCAACCTGGTGCCCCGCACCACCGCCCTGGCGCAGGTCGAGCTGCCGCTCGCCTACGCCGGGGTGCGGGCCGCCGAACGGCGCCGCCGGGCGCTGGCCGCGCTGGAGCTGGTCGGCCTCGCCGACCGCGCCGGGCACAAGCCCAACGAGCTCTCCGGCGGCCAGCAGCAGCGCGTCGCGGTCGCCCGCGCCCTGGTCACCGCGCCCGCCATGCTGCTGGCCGACGAGCCGACCGGCAACCTGGACTCGCGTTCCACCGCCGAGGTGCTGGCGATCATCGACCGGCTGAACGCGGCCGGCCGCACCGTCGTGGTGATCACCCACGAGGACGAGGTCGCCCTGCACGCCAAGCGGGTGCTGAGGCTGGTCGACGGCGCGATCGTGGACGACGTCCGCCGCGCGCCGGTGGACGGGCCGCCGCCCGCCCTCGCCGCGGAGGTGCCCGCATGATCCTCTGGCAGATGATCCGCTTCGCGGTCGGCGGCCTGGTCGCCAACAAGGTCCGCTCGGCCCTCACCATGCTCGGCGTGCTCATCGGCGTCGCCTCGGTGATCCTGCTGCTCGCCGTCGGCAACGGCTCCTCGGAGGCGGTGAAGGCGTCCATCACCTCGCTCGGCACCAACGCGCTGACCGTCTCCTCCAACGCCGGCCGCGGGTCCGCCACGGCCGCCAAGGCGCTCACCGTGGCCGATGCCAAGGCGCTCGCCACCGACGCCGACAGCACGTCCATCAAGTCGGTGGCACCGGTCGTCACCACCTCCGGTACCGCGCTGTACGGGAACATCTCGTACCAGCCGGGCTCGATCGTCGGCACCTACCCCGCCTACTTCGAGACGGCCAACCAGAAGGTCAAGGACGGCGACTACTTCTCCAACGACGACGTCCTCAACTCCCGCAAGGTGGCGGTGATCGGCGCCACCACCGCCAAGCAGCTCTTCGACACCGAGGAGCCGGTCGGCAAGCGGATCACCATCGGCGGCACCCCGTTCACCGTGGTCGGCGTGCTCACCCCGAAGGGCTCCACCGGCTTCAACGACCCGGACGACGTGGTGATCGCCCCGCTGCCCACCGTGCAGAACGCCTTCACCGGCTTCGGCTCGGTCAACCAGATCATGGTGCAGGCCGCCTCCGCCGAGGCCACCACCGAGGCGCAGAGCGACATCACCCGGATCCTGATGGGCACCCACGCCATCACCGACGCGACCAAGGTCGACTTCCGGATCAGCAGCCAGACCTCGCTGCTCACCGCCCGGGAGTCCACCACCAAGACCTTCACCGTGCTGCTCGGCGCGGTGGCGGCGATCTCGCTGCTGGTCGGCGGAATCGGCATCACCAACATCATGCTGGTGACCGTCACCGAGCGGACGAGGGAGATCGGCATCCGCAAGGCGCTCGGCGCCCCGCGCGGGGTCATCCTCGGCCAGTTCCTCACCGAGTCCACCCTGCTCTCGGTGACCGGCGCCGGCCTCGGCGTCGCCGCCGGCCTGATCGGCTCGCACTTCACGATCGTCGGCATCGAGCCGGTGGTCATCCCGGAGTCCGTCCTCGGCGCCTTCGGCATCGCCGTCGCCATCGGACTGTTCTTCGGCAGCTACCCCGCCAGCCGGGCCGCCTCGCTGCGCCCGATCGAAGCCCTCCGCCACGAGTGACCCAGGAGCATCCGACATGACCAGCGAGAACGAGCCCGGCCGCGCCCTCGGCCCGGTCGAGGCGACCGAGCTGCTCAACACCGCGCCCGACGCCCGCGACATCGCCGCGGAACTCGCCGCCCCGCCCCGCCCCCGCCTGCCCTGGCCCACCCTGGTGCTGGCCGGCGCGGTGATAGCCACCGCCGCCTTCGCCGGTGGCGCCTGGTACGCCAAGGACGACGGCAACGGCGCCGGCCGACAGGCGGCGGCCGGCCGCCGGGGCGCGGGACCGGGCGGCTACGGCGGCTACGGCGGGTTCCCCGGCGCGGGCGGCAACGGCCGGACCGGGACCGCGGGCGGGAACGCGCCCGGCGGGCAGAACGGCGCCGGCTTCACCCGCGGCACCGTCGCCTCGGTGGACGGAACGACCGTCTACCTGACCGACGCCTCCGGCAACACCGTCAAGGTCACCACCGCCGACAGCACCAAGGTCACCCTCAACAAGGAGGGCAAGGTCGGCGACCTGCAGCCCGGACAGACCGTCACCGTGCTGGGCCAGAAGGGCTCGGACGGTTCCTACACCGCCACCCAGCTCACCGAGGGCTCGGCGGCGGGCGGCTTCGGCGGCTTCGGCGGCCGCGGCGCCGGCACCGGCAACGGCGGTACGGGCACCGGGGCTTCGCAGGCCGGCGGCACCGGCAGCCGCTGACCCTCCGCCGTCCCCGGCCGGCTCCTTGACCTTTTCTTTCATGGCGCACCTGACGCGGCCTCACTAGGCTGTCCGGGCTCGACATGTACAGAGAAATCGGGGGAAACCGTGTCGGAGAACAAGCCTGCCCGCGGTGGCGGCGGCGCGACCGCGCTGGGCTGGGTGCTGACCATCGGCCTGAACGTGGTGGCGCCGCTGCTCACCTACAACAACCTGGTCGACCACGGCCACAGCGAGGTCACCGCCCTGCTGCTCTCCGGTCTGTGGCCGGTGGTCGACGTGGTCGTCTACCTCGCCTGGCACCGGCGGGTCGACGAGTTCGCCGCGATCACCCTGGTGTTCCTGGCGATCACCGTGCTGGTCACCGTGGCCGGCCCGAACAGCGCCCGGCTGCTGCTGGTCAAGGACTCGCTGGTGACCGGGCTGTTCGGGGTGGTCTGCCTGGCCTCGCTGGCCGCGCCCCGGCCGCTGATGTTCTACTTCGGCCGCAAGTTCGGCACCGACGGCAGCGCCGAGGGCCTGGCCCGGTGGAACGGCCTGTGGCAGTTCGAGGGCTTCCGTCGGGTGCAGCGCAACCTGACCCTCGGCTGGGGGCTCGGCTACGTCGCCGAGGCGCTCCTGCGGGTCGGACTCACCTACGTGCTGTCCACCGGCGCGATGGTCGCGGTGAACTCGGTGCTCTCCTACGGCGTCACCGGCCTCCTGGTGCTGTGGACGGTGCTCTACGCCAAGCGCGCCCGGGCCCGCGGCGCGGCGGCCGCGGCGGCTTCGGCGGTGACCGCCGGGTAGCCGGACGGAGCGCTTACGATGGCGGGGGCGGCATCATCCAACTTTCATCAACCCCGCATAGCCTTCCCGGGCTATCGTCCGATGAGAAGATTTCGTGAGGACCGGGAGGCGTAGCGCACGTGTCAGGGACAGTACAGACCGCAGGCGGGGCCGCCGCTCCCGGTGAGGCGTTCCTCCTGGTCGTCGACGACGAACCGAACATCCGCGAACTGCTCTCCGCCAGCCTGCGGTTCTCCGGCTTCCGGGTGGCCTCGGCGGCGACCGGCGAGGAGGCCCTCGCCGCCGTCGCCGCCGAGCGGCCCGACCTCGTCGTCCTCGACGTGATGCTCCCCGACCTCGACGGCTTCACCGTCGTCGAGCGGCTGCGCGACCAGACCCGGTGGCCCGCCGCGGGCGAGCACGTTCCGGTGCTGCTGCTCACCGCCCGGGACGCCACCGGCGACAAGGTCCAGGGCCTGGCCCTCGGCGCGGACGACTACGTCACCAAGCCGTTCAGCCTGGAGGAGCTGATAGCCCGGATCCGGGCGATCCTCCGCCGGGCCGGCGGCCCCGCCGAGGACGGCCGGCTGATCGTCGCCGACCTCACCCTCGACCCGGTCGCGCACGAGGTGACCAGGGCGGGCCGCCCGGTCTCGCTCTCCCCCACCGAGTTCAAGCTGCTGCACTACCTGATGGCCAACGTCGGCCGGGTGGTGTCCAAGGCGCAGATCCTCGACCACGTGTGGGCCTACGACTTCGGCGGCGACCTCTCCATCGTCGAGTCCTACATCTCCTACCTGCGGCGCAAGCTCGACTCCGGCGCATCCGTGCACGGGCCCAAGCTGATCCACACCGTCCGCGGCATCGGCTACGCGCTGCGCCGCCCGCCGCAGGCCTGACCGTTGCTCGCCCGGCTCTCCCTGCGCGTCCGGCTGCTCGTGCTGGCCCTGCTGCTGGTCACCACGGGCCTGGTGGTCAGCGACACCCTGGTCATCGCCACCGTCGAGTCGCAGCTGGTCGAGCGCACCGACCAGCAGCTTCAGCGCTTCGGCGAACCGCTCTCCCGCCGGGTGCCCGGCCGGACGCCGTCCGGCGGCCAGGGCACGGGTCAGAGCGGCACCGGCCAGGGCGGTCAGAGCGGCACCGGTCAGAGCGGCACCGGCCAGGGCGGCGGCCAGCGGGCCGGCGGTGCGGGTGCCGGTCAGGCCGACGGCAGCGGGGTGGGCGGCGGGGGCGGCGCCGGCCGACGGATCAACCAGTTCCTGCCCAGCCAGTACGTCGTCCAGTACCTGGGCCGGGACGGCACGGTGGAGATGGTGCTGCGCCAGCCGGTCACCGACTCCGACGGCGCCCCCTACCTCGGCGGCCTCACCGGCGGCACCCTGGCGGCCCGCGAGCGCACCGCCTTCGACGTTCCGGCCGAGCACGACGCGGGGGAGTGGCGCGTCCTGGTGCTGCCGGTCGACCCGGGCGCCTCGGTCGGCATGCCAGGCGGCGGCTCCGGCGCCGCCGCGACCGGGCAGGGCACCCAACTGCCCGCCTACGTGCTGGTGGCGGTCTCCCTGGACGACGTCCGCAGTACCGCCAACCGGCTGCGCACCGCCTTCCTGGCGATCGGCGGCGTGGTGCTGCTGCTGATCGCCGTGCTCGGCCTGTTCGCCGTCCGGGCCGGGCTGGGCCCGCTGCGCCGGATCGAGGAGGGCGCCGCCCGGATCGCCTCCGGCGAGCTGTCGCACCGGATGCCCGAGCTCGCGCCCGGCACCGAGGTCGGCCGGCTGTCCGCCGCGCTGAACGGGATGCTGGCGCAGATCGAGGCGGCGTTCGCGGCCCGGGCCGAGTCCGAGGCGCGGATGCGCCGCTTCGTCGCCGACGCCTCGCACGAGCTGCGCACCCCGCTGGCGGGCATCCGCGGCTTCGCCGAACTGCACCGGATGGGCGCGCTGCCGGACACCGACCGGGCGATGGACCGGATCGAGGCGGAGGCCGTCCGGATGGGCGGCCTGGTCGAGGACCTGCTGATGCTGGCCCGGCTCGACGAGGAGCGCCCGCTCGACCTCGCGCCGATGGACCTGCGGACCCTCGCCGCGGACGCCCTGCACGACCTGACGGCCCTGGACCCGGGCCGGCCCGTCTCGCTCACCGGCCCGGCGGGTGCGGGGGCGCCGCAGGCCGCACCGGTCATGGGCGACGAGGCACGGCTGCGCCAGGTGGTCACCAACCTGGTCGGCAACGCGGTGAAGCACACCCCGCCGGGCACCGCGGTGCGGATCGGCGTCGGGTCGGTGGACGGTCGCTGCCTGCTGGAGGTCGCGGACCGGGGACCGGGCATGACGGGCGACCAGGCCTCGCTGGTCTTCGAGCGGTTCTACCGGGTGGACGCCTCGCGCAGCCGCCGGGAGGGCGGGGGAGCGGGCCTCGGCCTGGCCATCGCCTCGGCCCTGGTGAGTGCGCACGGCGGCACCCTGACCCTGGACACCGCGCCGGGCGACGGCGCCGCGTTCCGGGTGCTGCTGCCCCGCCAGCTCTGAGCGGTCCGGACGCCGGAGCCCGCTGTCAAGTGCCAGGTCGTCGAACCGACCCACCCGGCCGCCGATTGTGACCGCGCCGCGTTCCGTCGGATCATCCGATGGACGCACAACCACACCCCCGCCTCATCTGCCGATGTAGGAGTGGTGCATACTGCGCTTGTGAACGTGTTCACTTTCACAAGCGGACAAGCTTGGCATGCTTCGGCGTGGATGCGTGCTAGACACCCGTTTGTCCGGATGATGGCGGATTTGAGGAGAGCGCTGTGGACCTGGCAGTCGCGCACGAGACGGTCGCCAGATGGCAGTTCGGCATCACCACCGTCTACCACTTCCTGTTCGTCCCGCTGACGATCAGCCTGGCGGCGACCGTGGCCGGCCTGGAGACCGCCTGGGTCCGGACCGGCAAGGAGAAGTACTTCCACGCCACCAAGTTCTGGGGCAAGCTCTTCCTGATCAACATCGCGATGGGCGTGGTCACCGGCATCGTGCAGGAGTTCCAGTTCGGCATGAACTGGTCCGACTACTCGCGCTTCGTCGGCGACGTGTTCGGCGCCCCGCTCGCGATGGAGGCGCTGATCGCCTTCTTCTTCGAGTCCACCTTCATCGGCCTGTGGATCTTCGGCTGGGACCGGCTGCCGAAGAAGATCCACTGCGCCTGCATCTGGATGGTCGCGCTCGGGACGGTGCTGTCCGCGTACTTCATCCTGGCCGCCAACTCCTGGATGCAGCACCCGGTCGGCTACAGGGTCGACCCGGCCACCCACAAGGCGCAGCTCACCGACATCGCCCGGGTGCTCTTCCAGAACACCACCCTCGTCCAGGCCTTCCACACCCTCACCGCCGCCTTCCTCACCGGCGCCGCCTTCGTGGTCGGCATCGCCTCGTACCACCTGTGGCGGGCCAAGCGCGGCAAGGAGACCGACGGTCGGAAGACCGCCGCGATGCGCACCTCGCTCCGGGTGGGCCTGGCCATGGCCGTGGTGGCCGGCCTCGGCACCGCCGTCAGCGGCGACACCCTCGCCAAGGTCATGTTCGAGCAGCAGCCGATGAAGATGGCCGCCGCCGAGGCCCTCTGGGACACCCAGTCGCCCGCACCCTTCTCGATCTTCGCGGTCGGCGACGTCTCCCGCGGCCACAACTCGGTCGAGCTGGAGATCCCCGGAATACTGTCCTTCCTCGCCCACAGCGACTTCTCCAGCTCCGTGCCCGGCATCAACGACACCGCCGCCGCGGAGGCCGCGAAGTACGGCGGGCGGCCCCAGGACTACATCCCGAACATCTTCGTCACCTACTGGGGCTTCCGCCTGATGATCGGCTTCGGCATGACGTCCTTCGTCGCCGCGCTGATCGGCCTGTGGACCACCCGGCGGAGGTTCTGGCTCGCCGAGGAGTACCGCACCGGCGAGGAGGAACCGCCCCGCCTGATGCTCACCAAGCACCGCGAGATGAACACCTTCTTCAGCAGGTGGAGCTGGCGGATCGGCATCCTCACCATGGGCTTCCCGCTGATCGCCAACAGCTTCGGCTGGATCTTCACCGAGATGGGCCGCCAGCCCTGGGTCGTCTTCGGCCTGATGAAGACCGCCAACGCCTCCTCCCCCAGCGTCGGCGTCGGCCTGCAGACCGGCTCGCTGATCACCCTCACCGCGCTCTACGCGATCCTCGCCGTCGTCGAGGTCCGACTCCTCGTCAAGTACGCCAAGCCCGGCCCCGACACCTCGGAGCGGCCGCCCGCGAAGGACCCGGTGCTGCGCGGCCCGTCCGACGGCGACGACGCCGACAAGCCCCTCGCCTTCGCCTACTGAGGACGGAAACGGCATGCACCTCCACGACCTCTGGTTCATCCTCATCGCCGTCCTGTGGACGGGCTACTTCTTCCTCGAAGGGTTCGACTTCGGCGTCGGCATCCTCACCCGCACCCTCGCCCGGAACACCACCGAGCGGCGCGTCCTGATCAACACCATCGGCCCGGTCTGGGACGGCAACGAGGTCTGGCTGCTGACCGCCGGCGGTGCCACCTTCGCGGCCTTCCCCGACTGGTACGCCACGCTGTTCAGCGGCTTCTACATCCCGCTGCTGGTCATCCTGGTCTGCCTGATCGTCCGCGGCGTCGCCTTCGAGTACCGGGCCAAGCGCACCGAGGAGAACTGGCAGCGCAACTGGGAGCTGGCCGTCTTCTGGACCTCCCTGATCCCCGCCTTCCTCTGGGGCGTGGCCTTCGCCAACATCGTCCACGGCGTCGACATCGACGCGCAGAAGAACTACACCGGCACCTTCTGGGACCTGCTGAACCCGTACGCGATCCTCGGCGGGCTCACCACCCTGGTGCTCTTCACCTTCCACGGCGCCGTGTTCACCGCGCTCAAGACCGTCGGCGAGATCCGCGAACGGGCCCGGGCCCAGGCGCTGCGGCTCGGGCTCGCCACCGCCGTCCTCGCCGCCGCCTTCCTGATCTGGACCCAGGCCGACTCCGGCGACGGCTGGAGCCTCGCCGCCCTCGTCGTCGCCGTGCTCGCCCTGCTCGGTGCCCTGGCGGCCAACCAGGTCGGCCGCGAGGGCTGGGCGTTCGCCCTCTCCGGCACCACCGTGGCCGCCGCCACCGCGATGCTCTTCCTCTCGCTCTTCCCCGACGTGATGCCCTCCACCCTGAACCCCGCCTGGAGCCTCACCGTCGAGAACGCCGCATCCTCGGCCTACACCCTCAAGGTGATGACCGTCGTCGCCCTGGTCTTCACCCCGATCGTGCTGCTCTACCAGGGCTGGACGTACTGGGTGTTCCGCCGGCGGATCGGCGTCCAGCACATCCCCGCGGCAGTGCACCACTGATGAAGCCCGTCGACCCCCGGCTGCTGCGGTACGCCGCCGCCACCCGCGCCTTCCTCGCCGGCTCCGTCCTGCTCGGCGGAGCCGGGGCCGTCCTGGTCGTCGTCCAGGCCGGCCTGATCGCCGAGATCGTCGTCCGTGCCTTCCAGCAGCACCGGTACGACCTCACCGGACCGCTGCTCGCCCTGGCCGCCACCGCGGCCGGGCGGGCCGCCGTCGCCTGGCTGACCGAACTCACCGCCCACCGCTCGGTGGCCCGGGTCAAGTCCACCCTGCGCGGCCGGCTGCTCGACCACGCCACCGCACTCGGCCCCGACGCCCTCGACGGGCGCCGCACCGGCGAACTCGCCGCCCTCGCCACCCGCGGGATCGACGCCCTCGACGACTACTTCGCCCGCTACCTCCCGCAGCTGGCCCTCGCCGTCGTCGTCCCCGCCGTCGTCCTCGCCCGGATCCTCGGCGCCGACTGGGTCTCCGCCGCGATCATCGCCGTCACCCTGCCGCTCATCCCCCTCTTCATGGTGCTGATCGGCCTCGCCACCCAGGCCCGCACCGACCGCCAGTGGCAGCAGCTCGCCCGGCTCTCCCACCACTTCCTCGACGTGGTCGCCGGCCTGCCCACCCTCAAGGTCTTCGACCGGGCCAGGGCCCAGGCCCGCACCATCGCCCGGATCACCGACGAGCACCGCCGCGCCACCCTGCGCACCCTGCGGATCGCCTTCGTCTCCTCCTTCGCCCTGGAACTCCTCTCCACCCTCTCCGTCGCCCTGGTCGCCGTCTCCGTCGGCTTCCGGCTGGTCGACGGCACCCTCGACCTGGAGACCGGGCTGCTCGTCCTCGTCCTCGCCCCCGAGGTCCACCTGCCGATCCGCCAGGTCGGCGCGCTCTACCACGCCAGCGCCGAAGGACTCAGCGCCGCCGGACAGGTCTTCGACCTGCTGGAGACCCCGTTGCCCGCCGCCGGCACCCGCCCCGTCCCGCCGCTCGCCACCACCCCGGTCGAACTCGACGCGGTCACCGTGCTGCGCCCCGGCCGCAGCACCCCCGCCCTGGACGGCGCCACCCTCACCCTCGAACCCGGCACCACCACCGCCCTCACCGGGCCCAGCGGCGCCGGCAAGTCCACCCTGATCGCCGCGCTGCTCGGCTTCGTCCGGCCCGACACGGGAACCGTCCGGGTCGGCGGCCACGACCTCGCCGACCTCGACCCCGAGGAGTGGCGCCGGCAGATCGCCTGGGTGCCCCAGCACCCCCACCTCTTCGCCGGCACCGTCGCCGAGAACGTCCGGCTCGCCCACCCCGGGGCGACCGACGGCGAGGTCGCCGCCGCGCTCGCCGCCGCCCACGCCCTCGACTTCGCCGACCCCGACACCCCGCTCGGCGAAGGCGGCGCCGGCCTCTCCGCCGGCCAGCGGCAGCGCCTCGCGCTCGCCCGCGCCCTGCTCACCGACCGGCCGCTGCTGGTCCTCGACGAGCCCACCGCCCACCTCGACAACGCCACCGAGGCCGCCGTCGTCGACGCCGTCCGCGCCCTGCACGGCACCCGCACCGTCCTGCTGGTCGCCCACCGGCCCGCCCTGCTCGCCGCCGCCGACCGCGTCCACCACCTGCCCGGCCCCGCCGCCGACGCCCCGGCCGAACCGCTGCCCGTCGCGCCCGCCGAGCCCGCTGCCGTCCGACCCGTGCAGGTCCGGCCCGCCACCGAGGACGGACCCGAACCCCACCCGCCGACCCGGCCCCGGCTCGCCGGCGCCGTCCTGCTCGGCACCCTCGCCCTCGGCTGCGCGGTCGCCCTCCTCGGCACCTCCGGCTGGCTGATCTCCCGCGCCTCCGAGATGCCGCCGGTGCTCTACCTGATGGTCGCCGTCACCTCCGTCCGCGCCTTCGGCATCGGCCGGTCCGTCTTCCGCTACGCCGAACGGCTGGTCTCCCACGACGCCGTCCTCAAGGCGCTGGCCGGCGTCCGGGTCGCCGTCTACCGCCGCCTCGAACGGCTCGCCCCGGCCAGGCTGCCCGCCTACCGTCGAGGCGACCTGCTCGCCCGGCTCGTCGCCGACGTCGACGCCGTCCAGGACCACCACCTGCGCTGGCGGCTGCCCGCCGCCGTCGCCGCGCTCGTCTCGGCAGGCTCCGCCGCCGCCCTCGGCCTGCTGCTGCCCGCCGCCGGAGCCGTCCTCGCCCTCGGCCTGCTGCTGGCCGGCGCCGCCGTCCCCGCACTCGCCGCCCGGATCTCCGGCCGCGCCGAACGCCGTCAGGCCGCCGCCCGCGGCGCCCTCACCACCGCCGTCCTCGACACCCTCACCGGCACCGCCGAACTCACCGTCGCCGGCGCCCTCCCCCGCCGCCTCGCCGCCGCCCGCGACGCCGACGACCGGCTCACCGGCCTCGCCGCCCGCTCCGCCGCCGGCACCGCCCTCGGCGCCGGACTCACCACCCTCGTCACCGGACTCACCGTCGTCCTCGCCGCCGCCGTCGGCGTGCACGGCGTCAGCACCGGCACCCTGCCCGGGGTCTGCCTCGCCGTCGTCGTCCTCACCCCGCTCGCCGCGTTCGAGGCCGTCGCCGGGATGCCCACCGCCGTCCGCTTCCGCGAGCGCAGCCGCACCGCCCGCGCCCGCCTCGACGAGGTCCTCACCGCCCCCGAACCCGTCACCGAACCCGCCGAACCCCGCCCGCTGCCCGCCGCCCCCCTGCCGGTCGCCGTCCGCGGCCTCACCGCCCGCTGGCCCGGACAGCACACCGACGCCCTCCACGACATCGACCTCGACCTCACCCCCGGCCGCCGGATCGCCGTCGTCGGCCCCTCCGGCTCCGGCAAGACCACCCTCGCCCACGTCCTGCTGCGCTTCCTCGACCAGACCGCCGGCAGCATCACCCTCGGGCCCGACGCCGCCGACACCCGCACCCTCACCGGCGAGGACGTCCGCCGGGTGATCGGCCTCTGCGCGCAGGACGCCCACGTCTTCGACAGCTCCCTGCGGGAGAACCTGCGGCTCGCCCGGCCGGACGCCGACGAGGACGCCCTCCGCGGGGCGCTCGCCGCCGCCCGCCTGCTGCCCTGGGCCGACACCCTCCCCGACGGACTCGACACCATGGTCGGCGAACACGGCGCCCGGCTCTCCGGCGGCCAGCGCCAGCGGCTCGCCCTCGCCCGCGCCCTGCTCGCCGACTTCCCCGTACTGATCCTCGACGAGCCCGCCGAACACCTCGACCTGCCCACCGCCGACGCCCTCACCGCGGACCTCCTCGCCGCCACCGCCGGCCGCACCACCCTCCTCATCACCCACCGCCTCGCCGGCCTCGACGACACCGCCGTCGACGAGGTGATCGTCCTCGACCACGGCCGCATCGCCGAACGCGGCCGCTGGTCCGACCTCATCACCCGTCCCGGCTCCCTCCTCGCCACCCTCGCCCACCACGAACTCACCCCCGCCCGCGGGTAACCCCCGGGGGCAGCCACCCCAGGGGCGCGGGGAACTGCGGAGGGCACCCCAGGGGCGCGGGGAACTGCGCAGTCCGGGAGTGGCGCATCGACTGAACCGGGCCCGGCTCGGTTCGCACGGTGCCCGCATCCGACGTGCGCAGTTCCCCGCGCCCCTGATGGGGCTGCCCCCGGGTGTCCTCCGGGGTGTCCTGCGGGTCGGTCGGGTGCGGCATACGCTCGGCTGCATGGAGTCGCCTGCCGGCCGGAGCCGGAGCCGGGGCCGGATCTCTGAGATCTCCTCGCTGGGCCTGGACACCCTGGTCAGCGAGGTGTCCGAGCGCCTGCAGTCGGCCGCCGCGGTCACCGACCGGATGCAACGGCTGCTGGAGGCCGTGGTCTCGGTCGGCGCGGGCCTGGACCTGCACGTGACGCTGCAGCGGATCGCCGCCGGCGCCGCCGAGCTGGTCGACGCCGAGTACGCCGCCCTCGGCGTGGTCTCTCCGCAGGGCGGCCTCTCCGACTTCATCCACGTCGGCATCGACGACGCGACGGCGGCGCGGATCGGCGAGCTCCCGGCCGGCCGCGGCATCCTGGGCGCGCTGATCGACCGCCCGGAGCCGCTGCGCCTGGCCGATCTGCGGAAGGATCCGCGGTCGTCGGGCTTCCCGCCGCACCACCCGCAGATGACCTCGTTCCTGGGGGTGCCGATCCGGGTCCGCGGCGAGGTGTTCGGCAATCTGT
The DNA here is from genome assembly GCF_040683455.1 of Kitasatospora sp. NPDC093679. Taxonomy (NCBI): domain Bacteria; kingdom Bacillati; phylum Actinomycetota; class Actinomycetes; order Kitasatosporales; family Streptomycetaceae; genus Kitasatospora; species Kitasatospora sp. NPDC093679. The sequence goes on along the minus strand of NZ_JBFBDW010000021.1, from coordinate 93,546 downwards.
ACCTGACCGAGAAGCAGGGCGGCGGCGGTTTCACCCCGGAGGACGAGCAGGTGGTCCAGGCGCTGGCGACGGCCGCCGGGGTGGCGATCGAGAACGCCCGGTTGTACGAGGCGGGGCGCCGCCGGGAGCGGTGGATCGCGGGTGCGGCGGCGGTGACTACGGCGCTGCTCTCCACGGACGAGGCCGAGGTCGCGCTGACGGTCGCCGCCGAGCAGGTCCGGGACCTGGCGGACGGTGCGCTGGGGATGATCCTGCTGCCGACCTCGGACGGCCGGCTGCGGGTGGCGCACGCCTCGGGCGAGGCCGCCGAGTTCGTCCGGGGGGAGCTGATGCCGCAGGGCGGTTTCGCCGGGCGGCTGCTGGCGGGGGAGAGCGTCTACTTCGAGGACATGTCCACGGATCCGGACGTGGTGTTCCGGTTGGCCCGCCGGTTCGGCCCCGCGTTGGCGGTGCCGATGGTGTCGGCGGGCCGGGTGCTCGGCGGGCTGGTGGTGTGGCGGACCCGGGGGACGACGCCGTTCACCGACGGGGAGAAGCAGCTCGCGCAGACCTTCGCCTCACAGGCGGCGCTGGCGCTGCGGCTCGCCGAGGGCCAGCGGGACCAGCAGCGGCTGGCGGTGTTCCAGGACCGCGACCGGATCGCCCGCGACCTGCACGACCTGGTGATCCAGCGGCTGTTCGCCACCGGGATGATGCTGGAGGGGGCGGCCCGCCGGGCGGTCGTCCCGGAGGTGCAGGAGGGCATCGGCAAGGCGGTGGACGAGCTGGACGCGACGATCCAGGAGGTCCGCACCACGATCTACGCCCTGCAGCACGACACCGGGAACGAGCCGGACACCCTGCGCACCCGGGTGCTGCGCGAGGCCAGCCAGGCCGCGGCGGCGCTCGGGTTCAAGCCGTCGGTCGGGTTCACCGGGCCGGTGGAGAGCCTGGTGGGAGCGGGTACGGGCCGTCAGCTGCTGGCCGCGCTGCGGGAGATGCTGTCCAACACGGCCCGGCACGCCCGGGCGTCCCGGGTGGCGGTCGAGGTCGACGCGACGGTGCACCTGGACGCCGAGGGGCGGCCGCTCACCGGCGAACTTGAGGTGCTGGAGAGCGGGCGGCCGGGCGTGCTGCTGACGGTCACCGACGACGGCGTCGGCATCCCGGAGGGCGGGCGCCGCAGCGGGCTGCGCAACCTCGCCCGGCGCGCGGAGGCGCTGGGCGGCGACGCCTGGCACGAGCCCGGCCCGCGCGGCCGCGGCACCCGGGTCCGCTGGTCGGCCAGGCTCTGACCGTCCCCGGCAGCGCCGCCCGCTCCTCAGAAGAGCGTCTCGATGACGGCCGCCACGCCGTCGTCCTCGTTGCTGACGGTGTGCTGGGCCACCGCGGCGAGCACGTCCGGGTGGGCGTTGGCGACGGCGTACGAGGCGCCGGCCCAGGCGAGCATCTCCAGGTCGTTCGGCATGTCGCCGAAGGCGACCACCTCGGAGCGGTCGATGCCCTGCTCGCCGCACCAGCGGGCCAGGGTGCTGGCCTTGGTGACACCCGCGGCGCTGATCTCCAGCAGGCTGACCGGGCTGGACCGGGTGATCTCGGCGAGGTGCCCGGCGGCCTCGCGGGCGCGGACGAGGAAGGTGTCCGGGTCGAGGTCGGGGTGCTTGGCGAGCAGCTTGAACAGGCCGTCCACCCGGCCGTCGGCGATCAGCTTCTCGGCGTCCGCGACCGGGTGCTCCTTGTCGGACTCCCACATCACCAGGGTGTACTCGGGCTCCCGCGCGAACCCGCCGGGGAACTCGAAGGCGAACGCGGTGCCGGGCAGCCGCTCGCGCAGCGCGCGGACCACCGCCAGGGCCTCCTCGGTGCCGAGCGGGAAGGTCTCCAGCAGCTCGCCCCGCCGGACGTCGACGACCGCGCCGCCGTTGGAGCAGATGGCCACCCCGTGGCCGCCGATGTGTCCGCTGAGCTGGGCCATCCAGCGCGGCGGGCGGCCGGTCACGAACACCACCTGCAGGCCGGCCCGCTCGGCCGCGGCGAGGGCCGCCGCCGTCCGGTCGGAGACGGTGCCGCCGCTGCACAGCAGGGTGCCGTCCAGGTCGGTGGCGATCAGGCGGGGGCGAGGGGTGGTGGGGGTCACCGGTCCATCTTCGCGTACCGGGCGGCGGCCCCGGGAGGGGGCGGTCCCGGGAGGGCCGGTGCGGGCCCTCCCGGGACGGGCGGTCAGGCGGCGCGCAGGGTCAGCGCGGCGGTGTGCAGCGTGCCGCCGGTCTGGAACTGCAGGTGCAGCCGCCAGTCGCCCGGCTTCGGCAGTTCGGCGTGGAAGGTCAGCTCGGGGCCGCCCGCCGCGCCCCGGGCCGCCTGCGGGTGCAGGTGGGCGAAGGCCTGGTCGCCGGCGTGGAAGGCGGTCAGGTGGGCGAAGGTGTCGAGGTAGGGCTGCAGGTCGGTGACGGGTCGGCCGTCCTTGCTGACGGTGACCTTCAGCTCGGTGGCGGTGCCCGCGGTGGGCGTGCCCGCCACGGTCAGCGTGTAGCCGTCGACGGTGGTGGTGGCCGCGGCGGCGGGCAGCGGGGTGTCGGCGGCGGTGCCCGGCACGGTCACCGGGCGGCTGAGCACGAGGCCCGCGCCCTTGCCCGGGCCGGCGTCCGGCACGAACGAGGCGTACACCCGCCAGCTGCCCGGCCGCAGCGCGGTGAGCGGCGCCGTCCAGGTGCCGTCGGCGGCCATCGCGGGGTGCAGGTGCTGGAAGCCGGTGAGGTCCGAGCGGATCGCGTAGAAGTGCATCGGCTTGGTCTGCTCGGGCTGGAAGGCGGTCAGCCGGGCGCCGTCCGGGCCGGCCACGGTGAACCGCAGTTCGGCGGGGGAGCCGCCGGGCAGTTCGGCCGCGGCCAGGTCCAGCCGGTAGCCGCCCTGTTCGGCGGCGAGTCCGTCGCCGGCGGCCGCGTCGTGGCCGCCCGCGTCGTGTCCGGGCATGTCGTGGCCGGTGGTGTCCCCGGTTCCGGCCGCGCCGGAGGCCGTGGCGTGGGCGTGGCCGCCCGAGCCGTGGTGCATGCCGGACATGCCGTCGCTGCTCGCGGCGGAGCCGCAGCCGGTCAGGGCGAGGGTGAGCAGGGCGGCCGCGAGCACGCGGGTCCGGCGGTTCTTCATGGTCACAGATGTGCTCCGAGGTGTGCGGGCCCCGACGGGGCCCGGTGAGGGCGGACGGCAGCGCCCGGATCCCCGCCGGGACCCGGGTGGCACCCTCACCTGCGCGCCACGCACACCTTCAGCAGCAGCCCGCGACCGCCGTCCGGGGGCGCCCGTCCGCTCTCCCCGGCCGTGGGTGCGGCACCCGGGCCGTCCGGTCCGGCCGCCGCACCGTCCCCGCACAGCGGGGCCGGACCCGGCGCGGGCAGTGGTGCGCCGCCCCGCGCCTGGGTGGAGACGCAGTGGCCGCCGGTGCCGTACGGCTGAGGCGCCCGGACGGCCGGCCCCCCGGCAGCCCGGACGGCCGACCCGTGGGCGTGCGCGGCGACGGCCGGCATGCCCGTACGGCGGTCGGTGTGGCAGCCGTCGGCCGCCGAGGCGGGGCTGCCGTGCATCAGGAAGAGGCCGAGCAGCAGGGCACAGAGCACGGCGGTCCTGGCACCGGTCGTCCTGCCGTGCACTGCGCCTCCCTCCGCCGTGGTGTCCCGTTCGCCGACGATACCCCCTCCCCGTATCGGCGGCCCGGAGCGGACGCCCCGCGGCGAGCCGCCGGGCACCTCCGCGGACCGGCGTCGGCCACCGCCGCAGCAGCTCTGCCGGCAGGGCTGCACCGCCCCGGGACCGGCGGTCGGGACCGGGCGGTGCGTCGCGGGGCCGGGCGGCCCCGGCCCGGCCACCGAATCGGTCGCGCCGTACCGGGCAGACGCGGTGGCATGGGAGAGATCCGAGTCGGTACGTGTTCCTGGACGGACCGGGCGTTCGTGGCCAGCGGCTGGTACCCGGAGGGCCACCGCGGCGCGGAGGCCAGGCTGCGGTACTACACCGCGCGGTTCCCGGTGGTGGAGGTCGACGCCACCTACTACGGGCTGCCCAGCACCCGCAACAGCGCCCTGTGGGCGGAGCGTTCGCCGGCCGGCTTCCGCTTCGACGTGAAGGCGTTCTCGCTGCTCACCGGGCATCCGACCCGGTCGGCTGCGCTGCCCGCGGATCTGCGGCCGGTCCTCGCCCGGCAGCGCGGCCGGACGGAGCCGGACCCCGGACTGCTCGACGAGGTGTGGGCCCGTTTCAGTGGAGCCCTCCTGCCGCTGCGCGGGGCGGAACGCCTGGGGGCGGTGCTCTTCCAGTTCCCCCCGGGACTGGCCCCGGGCGGGCCGGCGGAGGCGTTCCTGCGCCGCTGCCGGGAGCGCACCGCGGGATGGCCCGTGGCCGTCGAGTTCCGGCACCCCGACTGGTGGCGGGAGGCGCACTACGCCGCCACCGCCGGCCTGCTGGCGGAGCTGGGGATGGCCGCCGTGGCCGTGGACATGGTGCAGACGCTCCCCGTGTCCGTGCCCCCGGTCGCCCCGGTCACCTCCGACCGGCTCGCGGTCGTGCGCTTCCACGGGCGCAGCCCCGCCTGGGGGACCGGTTCGAAGGAGGACAGGTTCCGCCACACGTACACGCCCGAGGAACTGGCGTCCTGGGCGCCGCGCATCCACGCCATGGCGGACCGGGCCCGCGAGGTCCACGTCCTGTTCAACAACTGCTGCGGCGACGCGGCCGCCCGAGCCGCGGAGTCGATGCGCCGCCTGCTCGACACCTCTGCGGCGCCCGCGCCCGTGGACTGACGGGCCGCCCCTCCGCGGAGGAACCCGCGTCGGGCCGGGTGAGGGGCGGCGGTGCGCCGCCCCTCGTCCGACGGACTACTGCGGAGGCAGCTTGCCCAGCAGGGCGGCCAGTACCGTGCGGGACTGCTCGCGGGCGGCGGCCAGGCCCTGCGCCTGCTCCACCGCCACGAACACCTCGACGACCGTCGCCCCGCGGCGGGCCGCGACGTGGACGAACGGGAATTCGGCCGCGCCGCCGCTCAGCGCGGAGGTCTGCCCCTCCTCGGCGTAGACCTCGTCGGCGGCGGTGGTCCGCGGCGGGGCGACCTCGCGGGTGGCCCGGTACTTCCGGCCGTACTGGTCGTCGGTCACCTCCTGGCACCGGCGGGCGTCGGTGCGCAGCGCGGAGACCGCCTCGTGCGCGTCCTCGGCCCGCACGTACACCTCGGCCGCCGAACGGCCGAGCACCGCGGCGTTCGCGCCGGCCGCCGACCGGCGCACCGTTCGCGCCATCGCCCCGATCAGGCCGGTGCCCTGGGAGTTGGGCACGTACGCGCAGGAGGTGTCGACCATCCGCTCGGCCAGGGCGGCCACCTCGTAGGGGTCGCCGGGCACGAACCCGGCCGCCCACTCCTGCGGCTTCAGCGCCACCGAGGCGGCGAGTGCAGGGGCGTCGGGCGCCTCCCGCACCGCGGGCGCACTCGAGCCGGCCGCCCCCGTGGCGGACGGCGCGGCGGCGGACGGTGCGGCGGCGGACGGTGCGGCGGTCGCGGTCGTGGACGGGGGTGCAGCGGCGCCGTTCGAACCGGACCCGCTGCACGCGGGGAGCAGGAGGACGGAAGCGAGCCCGCAGACGGCGGTTGTCCTTCGTATGAATGGATGTGTCACGGAGGACAACTAAATCATCATCAGATCGCTTCGTCGGGTAACGGTTTGCGATCGTCGCAGGCGGTCGGGGCGCACTTCGCGCGAGGGCGCGTGCGCCCCGGCGCGCCGGTTCACCCCAGCTGGGCCAGGCCCTCGGTGGCGATCTCCTCGAACACGGTGAGGTCGTTCTCGAAGATCGAGTCGGGAACGGGCCAGTGGATCACCAGCTCGGTGATGCCGATCTCGCGGTAGGTGCCGGCCCAGTCCACGAAGGCGCCCAGCGACTGCAGCGGCTTCTCCGCCGTCGAGCCCTGGAGCAGCACCTTCTCCAGCTCGGCCGCATCGCGGCCGCGGGCCTCGCACGCCGCCGTCAGCTTCGCCAGTTGCGCGGCGACCACCGCGGGCGCCTGCTCCACCGGAACGTCCGCCGGACCCTTCGGGTCCCCGTACGTCACCCAGCCCTGGCCGTACTCGGCCGCGAGCCGCAGCCCGCGCGGGCCGGTCGCCGCCACGTAGAACGGCAGCCGCGGCGTCTGCACGCAGCCGGGGATGTTCCGCGCCTCGACGGCCGAGTAGTACGTGCCCGCGCTGGTCGTGGAGTCCTCGCGCAGCAGCTCGTCCAGCAGCGGCAGGAACTCGCCGAACCGGTCCGCCCGCTCCTTCGGCGACCACGCCTCCTGCCCGAGCGCCGTCGCGTCGAACCCGATCCCGCCGGCCCCGATGCCCAGCGTCGTCCGGCCGCCGGACACGTCGTCCAGCGTGATGAGCTCCTTCGCCAGCGTCACCGGGTGGCGGAAGTTCGGCGAGGTCACCAGCGTCCCGAGCCGCATCCGCTCGGTCGCCGTCGCCGCGGCCGTCAGCGTCGGGACCGACCCGAACCACGGCTCGTCCCGGAACGACCGCCAGGACAGGTGGTCGTACGTGTAGGCGGCGTGGAAGCCGAGGTCCTCGGCCCGCCGCCAGATCTTCTGCCCCTCGCTCCACCGGTGGATGGGGAGGATCACGGTGCTCAGACGCATGCCCCCGACCCTACGGGACCTCCGGCACGAGAGCCGTGGCGGCGGCCGCGAGGTCGGCGGGCAAGGGGCTCGACCACCGCTGCGAACGAGGCACTCGCCGTCCTCAGAATCGTGCTGATCGTTGGCACCGCGCTGGGCTGGTTCCCGCTGGGGGACGATCCGCTCGTACGCCACGTGCCCCGGCTGGCAGGAGTCCTGATGATCGGACAGGGGACGCTCTGGGTCGTCCGGTCGCGGACGGGTCAGGACGGCTCCTGACCTTGAGCGTCCGGTGACCTGAGGAGCCGGACGGACGGGAGGTCTTCACCGCAGCACGTGACGGCTCGGCCCGCTCCCGGTCCTTCGTCCCCGACCCCCGGCGGCGGGGCGTCGGCGGCGCCTTCTACGCTTCGGTCTCGCGCCGCGGCCGCGGCGGGTCGAGGGAGGGGACCGGCAATGAGCAGTGGCGGGGACTGGCGGGGGCCGCACCACGGGCCCGGTGCTCCGGGCGGGGCGCCCTGGGGGTACGTCGTGGAGGCGCCGAAGCCCGGGGTGGTGCCGCTCCGGCCGCTGGGCGTCGGCGAGATCATCTCGGGCGTCTTCACGACCGTGCAGCGCTACCCGGCCGCCCTGCTCGTGCCGGTGATGTGGACGGCCCTGGCCGCCGTCGCGGCGTTCGGCGCATTCGCCGCCGTCGCCGCCGTCGCGCTGGACGGGCCGTGGCAGGCCGTCCACGACGACGAGCTGCCCTCCACGGCGGACGCGGTCGCCGTGGCGGCGACCGTCGCCGGCGCCTTCCTGCTCCTCCTGGTGGTCCTGGCGGCACTCTCCGCCGTCTCCTCGGCGACCGCCACGGTGGTGGTGCGGTACGCCGTGATCGGCCGCAAGATCTCCACCCGGGAGGTCTGGGCCGAGGCACGGCCGGTGCTGTGGCGGGTGCTGGCGACGCAGCTGCTCACCGGCCTGATCTGCGCGGGCATCCTCGTGGCCTCCTTCGTGCTCCCGGTGCTCGCCGGGCTGCTGTTCGGCTCCGAGGCGGGGATCGTCCTGGGCGCGCTGTTCTTCCTCCCGGGCTGGGTGGGCGCGGTCTACGTGCAGGTGCGCCTGGTCCTGGAGGTGCCCGTCCTGGTGCTGGAGGACGCCCGGCCGGTCGCCGCGATCCGCCGCGCCTGGCGGCTGAACGAGGGCAACTGGTGGCGCAGCCTGGGCATCCCGTACATCGTCGGACTGGTCGGTTCGTTCGCCGCCCAGATCGTCGCGGTGCCGTGCATGGTGGTCGGCATGTTCGTGCTGTTCGCCTCGATGGGGAGTACGGCGGCGGGAGACCCGTACGCGCAGGCGTCCCCGCCGAGCGTGGCCGCACTGGTGACCTTCGCCTTCTGCACGGTGATCGGCGTCGTGCTCGCCACCGCACTCACCGTGCCCCTGACGCCGCTCACCAACGGCCTGCTGTACATCGACCGCCGGATCCGGCGCGAGAGCCTGGACGTCGCCCTCGCCGAGGCGGCGGGCCTGCGCGCCCGGCCGGCCGCGTACGTCCCGGGCCAGCCCGGCGCCCCGGCCGCCGAACGACCCGGCCCGGCCGAACCCGCCTCGGCCGAACCCGCCCCGGCCGGACCCCCGGCGGACGGGCCGACGGCGGACGGGCCGACGGGGAAGCAGGAGCCGGGCGAGGACTGACACCGGCAGAACCGCCGCTCGTTGCGGTTCGATCACGACGTGTCGGACATGGGTGGACCTCGCGCGGAATGTCTCCGGGAACTCGATTGTCGGCCGGGTCGCCGCGCTCTCATAATTCCGTGTCACGCGTGGTCAGAGGCTCGGACGGCGGCGAACGGGGGTGCCCGTCCGGAGCCCGCGCGCGGCAATCCGCCTGCCTTTTACGGGGAGTCCCTTGTCTGCGCCCGAAAACGCGCCCGCGCCCGAACCCGCCGGAGCTCCGGCCGCGCCCGAAGCTCCGGCCCCACCGGGCGCCGAGATACCCGCACCCGCCGCTGCCGCAGAGGGTTCTGACGGCCGGGCCGTTGCGGCCCGTGCCGTGACGGTGCGGCAGCTTCCGCGCGCGGCCCGGGTGGTGCTGGCCGCGGTCGGCCTGCTCGCCGTGACGGCGGCCAGTGCCACCGCCACCGTGGCCGTCGGACGGTCCGACGACCCGCCGCGGGCCGTCGCGGCACCGTCCGCCGCCCCGGCGGCCACGGTCTCCGCCACCCCGTCCCCGACGCCGTCCCCGGCGGCGCCCTCGCCCTCGCCGACGCCCTCCCCGGCGAGCACCGTGCACGGCACCGTCGACGGCTCCACGCACGGCGGCGACATCCGCTACTTCCTGCTGCCGCTGCCGGCCGGCGCCGAGTCCTACGGGGCCCCGGACGGCACCACGCTGAGCACCGACGACGTCGCCGGGCAGTTCGGCAACGCGTCGGAGATGCCGGAGATCCTCCGCTCGTACGGCTACAAGGACGACGCCGCGGATCGCCGCTACCGCACCGCCGACGGCACCCAGGAGGTGTACGTCCGGCTGCTGCGCTTCAAGAGCCGGCAGATGGCCAAGGAGTTCGCCGACGGGCTGAGCTTCAAGCACGGCGACACCTTCGACATCGCGGGCGACGACAACGCCAAGGGCATCATGCTCAAGCCCGAACAGGAGGCCTGGACGGGGAAGATGGTCGGCGTCTCCTTCTCCGGTGACGTCCAGTACGAGATCACCGTGTACGTGAAGGGCACGCCCGACAGGGCGCTGCTGGTCGACGCGATGAAGCGCCAGCGCGAACGGCTGGCCACCGGTGGCTGAGCCCAGGCCGGAGACGGATCCGGCGACCTCCCCCTCCGAGCAGGAGCACCCCGTGACCACCGACATCCCGGCGTCCCCTGACACCGGAACCGAGACCAGCACCGACACCGGAACCGGGACCAGCACCGACACCGGAACCGGGACCAGCACCGACACCGGAACCGGGACCAGCACCGACACCGAGACCGAGACCGAAGCCGCCGCCCCGGTCGCGCCCGGCCGGGCCCCGCGGACCGCCCGGCTGCTGCTCGCCGCCGTGCTGCTCGGGCCGGTGCTCGGCGCCGGCATCGGCTACGCCGTCCAGGCCGCCAGGCCCGAGACGCCGCTGCCGCCGCTCGCCGTCGAGGCCCTGCACTACCCGGCGCAGCCGCTCGACCCGGCCGCCGCCGCTGCCGCCGAACCCAAGCCGCTCGCCATCGACGGCGACCTGCGGAAGCTGCTGATCGGGCGGCCCGCCGACGCCGAGGAGTGGGACAACTACGGCTACGGCGACACCGGCGTGGGCTGGCTCAGCGCCGGCGACAAGGCGATGATGGTCGGCGATTCGGCCGGCGAGTTCCGCCGCCTGATGCAGCACCACTTCCGGCGGGACGCACTGCTCGCCTACCGCCGCGGCGACGTGCACTACCGGATCGAGCTCATCCAGTTCGGCGCGGACGACATCGGATCGGCCGCCTCGGCGTTCACGATCGTCGTCCCGCAGAACGGCGGGACGATCGAGGGCACCGTCAACGGCCACTACGAGGCCCCCGCGGAGCCGGAGCACTACGCCGACAGCACCGAGGAGTACTACTCCGCCCAGGCGACGGCCGTCCGCGGATCCGTCGTCATGCGGATCGAGATGTTCTCCCCGAAGCCCGTCGACGGCCAAGAGATCAAGAACCTGGCGATCCGTCAGTGGGAGCGGCTGAAGTGAGCGACACCACCATGAACCCGGCCGCCCCCGAGCCCGCAGCGGAGCCCGCCGCCGAGCTGCCGCCGGCACCCCCCGAGCAGCCCGCACCGACCGCACCGCCGGCACCCGCCGGGCCGGGCCGGGCGCGGGTGCCGTTCGCCGTCCGGGCCACCGCGTCCGTGGCGGCCGCGGCACTGCTCGGCGTCGGCATCGGCCTCGGCATCCTCCACACCGAGCAGGACGACCGGCCCGCGGCGTCCGCGTCCGCGGCCCCCTCGGGTGCGCCGTCCGCCTCGGCCACGCCGTCCTTCGGCGCCAAGCAGGGCGGCAGCCACTTCGGCTCCATGCGGGACCTGCTGCTCCCGGTGCCGGCCGGCTTCCACCTGGGCCCGGACTCCGGTCAGTTCGGCAACGACACCGAACTGACCGAGGAACAGCGCAAGGCGTGGGTCGAGGACGAGGTCCGCGGCCTGCCCGCCAAGCTGCAGGACGGCGTCCGCAAGGCCTGGCAGCAGTCCGTCCTCAAGGGCGGCGGCGTGCGCGGCCTGGCGTCCGACGACGGCAGCCTGCAGGTGACCGTCTGGCTGCTGCAGTACCACCAGGACGCCGTCCGGGCGCACGACGCCTGGGTGGCGGCGCTCGGCTCGGACTCCGGGTTGTTCCGCGGCGGACCGCAGATCCCGGGCCACCCCGAGGCGCATTGTTACCTGCCGCACCTGGCTCCGGGCGCGGAGATCGACGAGCTGGAGTGCTCGGCCGCGGTCGGCGACCTGCGGGTGGTGCTGAGCGTGCAGGGCATCGCCCCGCTGCCGAAGGACCGCATCGTCCCCCTCTTCGCCCAGCAGCTCGACCGGCTGGCCATCCCCGGAGCGTCCGCATGACCGACACCACCGCCCCCGTGCCGCCGGCCCCGGAACCCGCCGCGGAAGCCCTTGCCACGGAGACCCCCGCCACGGAAACTCCCGCCACGGAGATGACCGTCGTCGAGGCGTCCGTGGCCGGGACGCCCGCGCCCGGCGACGCCTGGGGCCGCGCTCCCGAACTGCTGGAGTCGGCGGGCGTCGACCGCCGCCGCAGCCGGGCCACCCTGCTCCGCTGGGGCGCGGCCGCCCTCGTGCTGCTGCTGTCCGGCACCGGGGCGGCGCTCGCCGTCGCCGCGCCGGACCGCACCGACATCCCGGGCCTGGCCACCCCCAACGACGGCCGGTACGCCTTCCCGCCGCTGACGCTCCCTCCGCTTCCGTCGGGCAAGCCCGCACCGGACGACGCGGCCTCGTACGGCCGCCACTTCGCGGACCTGCGCGGTCTGCTGCTGCCGCTGCCCGAGGGTGCGGTGCCGGAGCGGCCCGCCGCCGGCGTGCCCGCACCGGCGGCACCGGCGAGCGGTACCCCGGCGAGCGGTGCCCCGTCCGCCGGTACCTCGGCGAGCAGTGCCCCGTCCGCCGGTGCCGCCGGTGGCGTGTCCTTCGTCGCCTGCGCCGACTACACGGCGGGCAACGCGGCGAAGGCCCGGCTGGACGCGGGAATGACCGAGTTCGCCTGCCGGGCGGCCACCCGCAGGACCTGGACGGCGGCCGACGGCACCCGCACCGACATCTGGCTGTTCCGGTTCGGCTCGCGGGGGGAGGCGAGCGGCATGCTGGCCGAGCTCGGCTCGTCCCAGCCCGCGGGCGTGTCCGGACTCGGCTTCTCCGACGTCGAGGTCGACCCGTCGCTCGGCGTGGCCACCCTGTCCGTGAGGGCGTCCGAGGAGAAGGCGAAGGGGCAGCCCACCGCCCGCGCGGCCTTCCTGGCGCAGGGCGACGTGGCCGTGAGCATCGTGATGACCAACCCGGCCGGGGTGCCGCTGCAGGCCTACCGGCAGGTGACCCTGCTGCAGTCGCAGATGCTGCTGTGATTCCAGGCCGATGCCTGGCCGAGGCCGGGCCGACGACCGGTCCGGGCAGGTCACGGGCGGCGGCGACCCCTAGGGGACGTCGCCGCCCCGTCATACCGGAGGATCACGCCGGGCTCGTCATCCCAGCTCATTCCCGTGGGGGCGCCGCACCACTACGTTGAGGGGCGTGTCCACAGTCATCGCAACGGACGGCCTCACCAAGAGGTTCCCCCGGGTCACCGCCCTCGACCAGCTGACCGTAGAGGTGCAGCCCGGGGTGGTCGGCCTGGTGGGCGCCAACGGGGCGGGCAAGTCCACCCTGATCAAGATCCTGCTCGGGCTCTCCCCGGCCACCTCCGGCACCGGCCGCGTGCTCGGCCTCGACATCGCCACCGAGGGCGCCGCGATCCGCGAGCGGGTCGGCTACATGCCCGAGCACGACTGCCTGCCGCCGGACGTCTCCGCGACCGAGTTCGTGGTGCACATGGCCCGGATGGCCGGCCTGCCCGCCGCGGCCGCCCGCGAGCGCACCGCCGACATCCTGCGCCACGTCGGCCTGTACGAGGAGCGCTACCGCCCGATGGGCGGCTACTCGACGGGCATGAAGCAGCGGGTCAAGCTCGCCCAGGCACTCGTCCACGACCCGCAGCTGGTGCTGCTCGACGAGCCGACCAACGGCCTCGACCCGGTCGGCCGCGACGAGATGCTGGGCCTGATCCGCCGGGTGCACACCGACTTCGGCATCTCGGTGCTGGTCACCACGCACCTGCTCGGAGAGCTGGAGCGCACCTGCGACCACCTGGTGGTGATCGACGGGGGCCGACTCCTGCGGTCCTCCTCCACCGCCTCCTTCACCGAGGCCACCCAGGTCCTCGCGGTCGAGGTGACCGACCACCCGCAGGACGCCCTCGCCGACCCGGACGCCGCCGTCCGCGAGCGCCTCGCCGCGGCCGGGCTCTCCGTCGCCATGGACGGCTCCCGGATCCTGCTCGTCGAGATCCAGGACGACAGCACCTACGACACCGTCCGCGACACCGTCGCCGACCTCGGTCTCGGCCTGGTCCGCCTGGAGCAGCGCCGCCACCGGGTCGCCGAGATCTTCACCCAGCCCGCCGACCGCGCCGAGCGGACAGGAGGTCCCGCAGATGCATCCGTCTCCTGACGCCCGCACCGCCGCCGACGGCGGAGTGATCCACAACATCGGCTACCGCCGTTACGAGGGCCCCAGGCTGGGCCGCGGCTACGCCACCCGTTCGCTGTACCAGCAGAGCCTGCGCGCCGCCTTCGGCCTCGGCCGCTCCGGCCGCTCCAAGGTGCTGCCGATGGTGGTGCTGGCGCTGCCGCTGCTCATCGCCCTGATCGTGGCCGCCATCCAGATCTTCATGAAGATGGAGAAGCCGATCCTGGACTACCCCGGGCTCCTGGGCTGGATCGGCGTGCTGACCTGGATCTTCCTCGCGGCCCAGGCGCCGGTGCTGCTCTCCCGCGACCTGCGGCACCACACCGTCCCGCTGTACTTCTCCCGCCCGATCACCCGCGCCGACTACGTGCGGGCCAAGTTCGCGGCGATGACCAGCGCGATGATGATCGTCATGGCCGGCCCGCTGCTGGTGCTCTACCTCGGCGCGCTGCTCGGCCGGATGGACTTCGGCCACCACACCGTCCACCTGCTCTACGGCTTGGTCACCGCCCTGCTCTACGCGGTCGTCTACTCCGCGATCGGCCTGCTGATCGCGGCGAGCACGCCGCGCCGCGGCTTCGGCGTCGCGTCGATCATGGGTGTGATGGCGGTCAGCAGCGTGATCGCCCGGATCGTCTACGTGCTGGCCGGCGGCGAGTGGGCGGAGGTCCCGGAGAAGGCCAACTGGGCCGCGATGCTCTCCCCGAGCTGGCTCGTCGAGGGCTTCACCAACCAGGTCTTCGGCCTGGTCGCCAACTCGCGCGTGGTGCACGCCCCCGGTGCCGGTGCCGCCCTGCTCTTCGGCGCCGAGATCCTGCTGCTCGCCGCAGCCTGCTACTGGTTCACCGACCGCCGCTACCGGAAGATCTGAGAGCTCGCCATGGCCGTCATCACCATCGACCGGGTCTCCCGCTGGTTCGGCAACGTCGTCGCCGTGAACGACGTCTCCATGCAGATCGGGCCGGGCGTCACCGGCCTGCTCGGCCCCAACGGCGCCGGCAAGTCCACCCTCATCCACATGATGAGCGGCTTCCTGCCGCCGTCCGCCGGCGAGGTCTCCCTCGACGGCGTCCCGATCTGGCGCAACCAGGAGGCGTACCGGGCGATCGGCCTCGTCCCCGAGCGGGAGTCGATGTACGACTACCTGACGGGCTGGGAGTTCGTCCTCGCCAACGCCGAGCTGCACGGCCTCGCCGACCCGGCCGCCGCCGCCCGGCGCGCCCTCGGCCTGGTCGAGATGGAGTACGCCCAGGACCGGAAGACCGGCACCTACTCCAAGGGCATGAAGCAGCGGGTCAAGATGGCCTCCGCGCTCGTCCACGACCCCGCCGTGCTGCTGCTCGACGAGCCGTTCAACGGCATGGACCCGCGCCAGCGCCTCCAGCTGATGGAGCTGCTGCGCCGCTTCGGCGCCGAGGGCCGCACGGTGCTCTTCTCCTCGCACATCCTGGAGGAGGTCGAGCAGCTCGCCCGGCACATCGAGGTCGTGGTCGCCGGACGGCACGCGGCCTCCGGCGACTTCCGCAGGATCCGGCGGCTGATGACCAGCCGCCCGCACCGCTACCTGGTCCGCTCCAGCGACGACCGCCGGCTGGCCGCCGCACTGATCGCGGACGGCTCCACCGCCGGCATCGAGTTCGACGGGCAGGAGCGCGCCCTGCGTATCCAGGCCGTCGACTTCCAGGGCTTCACCACCCTGCTCCCCCGGGTCGCCAAGGACGCCGGCATCCGGCTCTACACCGTCTCCCCGGCCGACGAGTCGCTGGAGAGCGTCTTCTCCTACCTCGTCGCCTCCTGAGCCGTCCCCGGACCGTCCCCGGACCTCCCAGGACCGTCCCCGAACCGGCCGGACCCGCCGGCACCCACGCCCGAACCACGCCCGAAGGAAGGCCGAACCGTGAACGTGACCGTCGCCAGGCTGACCGTGCGCGGCCTGCTGGGGCGCCGCAGCGGCATCCTGCTGCTGGTCGTCCCCGCCCTGCTGCTGCTCGTCGCCGTCATCGCCCGGCTGACCGCCGACACCCCGGAGGACCTCGCCGCCACCGTCCTCGGCCGGCTCGGCATGGGCACCCTGCTGCCGATCCTGACTCTGGTGGTCGGCACCGGCGTGATCGCCACCGAGATCGAGGACGGCTCGATCGTCTACCTGCTCGCCAAGCCGTTGCCCCGGCACTGGATCATCACCACCAAGCTGACCGTGGCCGTCGCCGCGACCTGGCTGCTCGCCGCCGTGCCCACCCTGATCGCCGGCCTGGTGCTCTGCGGCACCCGGGACGGCCTGGCCGTCGCCTACACCGCCGGCACGCTGGTCGCCGGCACCGCCTACAGCGCGCTCTTCCTGCTGCTCGGCGTCGCCACCCGGCACGCGGTGGTGGCCGGACTCGGCTACGCGCTGGTCTGGGAGAGCCTGGTCGGCAACTTCGTGCCCGGCGCCCGGACGCTGAGCGTCCAGCAGTGGGGCCTGTCGGTGGCGAAGTCGATCGCAGCCCGGGGCTCGATCGAGGCGGACGTGGCGCTCACGGTCGCCGTCCCGCTGCTGGTCGTCGTCGCGGTGGCCGCCACCCTGCTGGCCGCCGTCCGCCTCGGCGGCCTCACCCTCGCCGGGGAGGAGTGAGGCACCCGCGGCACGGGGACGGGGACGTCAGCGGACGGTGACGTCCCGTCCCGCTCCCCAGCCCGCCGCGGCGGCGGCGCCCGCCAGCACCAGCAGCAGGGCCAGCGGCACCGTCCACCCGCCGGTCGCCTGGTGCAGCGCACCGGCACCGACCGGCCCGGCCGCCGCCACCAGGTAGCCGACGGCCTGCGCCATCCCGCTCAGCCGGGCGGCGCCCGCCGCGCTGTCGGTGCGCAGCACGATGAAGGCCAGCGCCAGGCCCAGCGAACCGCCCTGGGCGACGCCGAGGACGGCGGCCGCCGCCCACGCGCCGGAGACCGGGGCGAGCAGCAGGACGGCGATGCCGACGCCGTTGAGCACGGCCATCGCCGCGGCCAGCGCCCGCTGCCGGGTCATCCGGCCGGCCACCAGCGGCACCAGGAAGGCCCCGGCCACCTGCACCAGGTTGAAGAAGGCGAAGACCAGGCCGGCCTCGCCGCGGTCCATCCCGTGGTCGGCCAGCACCGTGGGCATCCAGGCGACCAGGCTGTAGACCAGCAGCGACGAGATCCCCATGAAGGCGCTGACCTGCCAGGCCGCCCCGGAGCGCCACGGGCCGCGGCCCGCCGTGCCGGGAGCCGTCCGCGGAGCGGCCGCGGGGACGGCCGGCGCCGGCGCCCGGCGGGCGTGCAGCAGCTGCGGCAGCCAGGCCAGCGCCGCGACCAGCGCCAGCAGCGACCAGGCACCCAGCGAGGCGCGCCAGCCGCCGCCGAGCGCGTGCTCCAGCGGGACGGACACCCCGGCCGCCAGGGTGGCGCCGACCAGCATGGTGGTGGAGTAGACGCCGGTCATCGCGGCCGCCCGGTGCGGGAACTCGCGCTTCACCAGGGCGGGCATCGACACGTTCAGCACGGCGATCGCCACGCCGATCACCACGCACCCGGCGTACAGCGCGGCCGCTGAGGGCAGCACCCGCAGCAGCACGCCCGCGCCGAGCACCAGCACCGCGCCGAGGACGACGCGCTCGGCACCGAAGCGCCGGGTCAGCCGCGGGGTGAGCGGCGCGCCGACGCCCTGGAAGAGCACCGGCACGGTGGTGATCAGACCGCTCGCGGTGGCGGAGAGGCCGAGGGAGCGCTGGATCTCCCCGACCATCGGTGAGATCGCCGCCAGGCAGGCCCGCATGTTCAGGGCGACGAGGAGGATGCCGGCGAGCATCAGCGCGGGGTGCGCGAGAGCGGTGCGGGTACGGACCACCGGGGTGGCGACGGGCTGCGGGGTGCGGGTGACCGCCATGGTTGGCAGAGCTCTTTCGAAGTCGGTGCGTCAGAGGTCGGGAGTGCGGGGGCGGGCGCTCGGCCCCGTCGTCACTTCCGGGCCGCGATGGCGGCGATCAGCTGCTCGACGGCGGCCGTCGGCCCCGCCAGCAGCGCGCGACAGGCCGCCTCGGCCCGGTCCGGGTCGCCGCTCTCCACCGCGTCGACCAGTGCCTCGTGGGTCTCCAGCGAGACCTCGGGCATGTCGTGGTCGCCGAAGGCCGTCCGCATCGCCTCGCGCACCGAGGCGCCGAAGTAGCGGTACAGCTCGGCCAGCGCCGGGTTGTGGGCGGCCTCGACCACCGCGGTGTGGAACTCCAGGTCGTGCTCGACCGTGGCCCCGCGGCCGGCCCGGTCGGGGTGGGCGGCCATCACCTCGGCCTCCCGGGCGAGCGCGGCGCGCATCCGGGCGACGTCCTCGGCGGTGTGCCGGACGGCGGCCAGTCGGGCGGCCTCCGCCTCCAGCGCGGCGCGCACCTCCAGCACGTCCCGGACGCCGGAGCGCTGCACGCCGCGCAGCACCGCGCCCGGATCGGTGGTGGAGCGGACGAAGGTGCCCTCGCCCTGCCGGGAGACCAGCATCCCGGAGTGCACCAGCACCCGGATCGCCTCGCGCACGGTGTTCCGCCCGACCTGCAGGCGCTCGGCCAGTTCGTGCTCGGTGGGGATGCGCTCCCCGACCGGCCACACGCCCGCGCCGAGCTGCTCGCGCAGCTGCTCGATGGTCTCGTCGACCAGGGAGCGGCGCCCTGCGGCGTGCAGTCCGTCGGTGCGGCCGGGCATGGCGGGGCTCCCTTCACGAGTCGGAGGTCGGCTTGCCCAGTCATCCTACAACTGGACTGGTGCGGCAACCGACCTAGAATCGGCTACTCCCGAGTTCGTCGCATCTCCTTCGAGAGTCGGCCACGGGACTTGTCCGATTGTGCAATCGGCGGCCCGGACCGTGACTCTTCAATGATGCCTTTATATGCTCCGCAGAAGCTCACGCGGCAGTACTCCACCAGGGTGCGTTGCTGCGGCACGTGTTGGCTGCGCCGGTGGAAGGTGTACGAATGTCAGGCCAGAGGGCGGGGGCGTCGGACCACGACGCCGGCTGGTGGCACGACGATGCCCCGTACCAGGACGGCTACCGCCACGACGCCCCGCGCCGCGACGACGCCTTCACCGCGCCCCCGCGCCGCCCCGCGGCACCGCGGCCGCGCCGCATCGAGGAGCAGGACCCGCGGGTGCCCCGCCAGGGCGGCCGCGCCGATGCGCGGCGCGGTCAGCAGGGCGGCCGCGGCGGCGGCGACGACGGCTCCGGCGGCGGTCGGGCGGACGCCCGGCGGGCCCGCAAGCGGCCGAAGGGCCGCAAGAAGGTCGTGGTCTGGGTCGCGGTCGCCACGCTCGGCCTCGCCACCGCCGCGGGCGGTGCGCTCTACCTGAAGTTCAGCGGCAACATCAAGGCGTTCGACGGCGACGGCCTCAGCAAGAACCGGCCCGACGCCGCGAGCCCGGACGCCAACGGCCACACCCCGATCAACGTCCTGCTGATCGGCTCCGACTCGCGCAGCGGCGACAACAAGGACCTCGGCGGCGGCGAGGACGGCGGAGCCCGCTCGGACACCACGATCCTGCTGCACGTCTACGCCGACCACAAGCACGCCGTCGGCGTCTCCTTCCCCCGCGACGCCCTGGTCGAGATTCCGCCCTGCAAGCTGCCCGACGGCTCGTGGACGAAGAAGAAGACCGACGTCATGTTCAACAGCGCCTTCTCGACCGGCAACACCGAGGAGGGCAACCCGGCCTGCACCCAGAACACGGTGGAGGCGCTCACGAACATACGCGTCGACCACACCATGGTGGTGAACTTCGAGGGCTTCTCCGCGATGACCTCGGCGGTCGGCGGCGTCAACGTCTGCCTCCCCAACGCCATCTACGAGGGCGACCTCAACCCCAACCTGGGCAGGAAGGGCAAGCAGCTCTACCCCAAGGGCGAGCAGAAGGTCGAGGGCAAGGCCGCGCTCGACTACGTCCGGCTGCGGCACGGCATCGGCGACGGCTCCGACGTCGGCCGGATGAAGCGCCAGCAGGCCTTCATGGCCTCGCTGATCAAGAGCGTCAAGAGCAAGGGCATGGACCCGACCACGCTGCTGCCGCTCGCCGACGCCGCCACCAAGTCGATGATCGTCGACCCGGGCCTCAACTCCCCGGCCAAGCTGATCTCCTTCGCCATGCAGATGAAGGACATCGACCTCCACAACATCAAGTTCCTGACCACGCCGTGGAAGTTCTCCGGCGCCCGGATCGACCTCGTCCACCCCGACGTCGACACCCTGTGGCAGGCACTCAAGGCCGACCGCACCCTGGACGGCCAGGACGCCAGCGCCGACACCGGCGCCTCGGCCCCCGCGGCCCCCGCCCCCAGCCCCACCCCGGTGACCGTCGACGGCTCCGGCATCAAGGTCGGCGTCTACAACGGCACCCTGACCAGCGGGCTCACCACCAAGGCGGCCTCCACCCTCACCGGCTCCGGCTTCACCATCGCGGCCCGCGGCAACGCCGCCGCGCAGAACCACGAGAAGACGCTCGTGCAGTACGGTCCCGGCCAGAAGGAGGAGGCCGAGCAGGTGGCCAAGCTCTTCCCCGGCGCCACCCTGCAGTCCTCCACCAAGGCCGGCGTCAGCCTGGTCCTCGGCACGGACTACGCGACCGGGTCCGGCGGCGCGGCCGGTGCGGTGCCCAGCACCCTGCCGTCCAGCGTCGCCAAGGAGGCCCGCTCCGCCGACGACGACCCCTGCTCCAACGTCAGCTACGGCTGACCGGGCCGCGCCGGGCCGGTAGCACCGGTCCGGCGGCCCGCCGTGCGGACGGGCGGCGGCGGGCCCGGCTCAGGCCAGGCCGAAGACCCGCTCCAGCACCACGGCCACGCCGTCCTCGTCGTTGCCGGCGGTCACCTCGTCGGCCACCGCCCGCAGCTCCTCGTGCGCACCCGCCATCGCCACCCCGTACGAGGCCCAGGCGAACATCGGGATGTCGTTCGGCATATCGCCGAAGGCGATGGTCTCGGTGCGCTTCACCCCGAGCCGCATCGCGGCCACCGCCAGGCCGGTCGCCTTGGACAGCCCCGGCGGCAGCAGCTCGACCACGCCCGGACCGGCCATCACCACGCCGACCAGCCCCCCGGCCGCCTGCACCGCGGCCGCCGCGAGGGCGTCGTCGGAGAGCTCCGGGTGCTGGACGTACAGCTTGGCCACCGGCTCCACGAGCAGCTCGTCACGGGCGGCGTGCGCCACCGGCAGCTCGGTGCCGATCCGCAGCCGGAAACCCGGGCCGGCCAGCACCTTGCCGTCCAGGCCGTCCTGGTTGGCGGCCACCGCCAGCGGGCCGGTCAGCTCCTCGATCGCGGCCAGCGCCCGCGCGGCCACCTGCCGGTCCAGGGTGAGCGAGGTGAGCAGCCGGTGCGCCCCGGCGTCGTACACCTGGGCGCCCTGGCCGCAGACCGCCATGCCGGTGTAGCCGATCTCGTCGAAGACCGGGCGCGCCCAGGCCGCCGAGCGGCCGGTCACGACGATGTGCCGGGCCCCGGCGTCGACCGCGCCCGCGAGGGCGTCCAGCGTCCGCGCGCTCACCTTCTCGGCGGAGGTGAGCAGGGTCCCGTCGAGGTCGGTGGCGACCAGCCGGTACGGCAGGCCGCCACCGGGGGCGGTGCTCACTTGGCGACGGGCTCGATCACCGAGCGGCCGCCGAGGAAGGGCCGCAGCGCCTCGGGGACGACCACCGAGCCGTCGGCCTGCTGGTGGTTCTCCAGGATCGCCACGATGGTGCGCGGGACGGCGACCAGGGTGCCGTTCAGCGTGGCCAGCGGGCGGACCTTGCCCTCCTCGCGCATCCGGATGGAGAGCCGGCGCGACTGGTACTCGGTCGTGTTGGAGGTCGAGGTGACCTCGCGGTACTTGCCCTGGGTCGGGATCCACGCCTCGATGTCGAACTTGCGCGCGGCGGAGGAGCCGAGGTCGCCCGAGGCGACGTCGATCACCCGGTAGGGCAGCTCCAGCGCGTTGAGGAAGTCCTTCTCCCACTGGAGCAGGCGGCGGTGCTCCGCCTCGGCCTCCTCCGGGGAGGTGAAGACGAACATCTCCACCTTCTCGAACTGGTGGACCCGGATGATGCCGCGGGTGTCCTTGCCGTAGGTGCCCGCCTCGCGGCGGAAGCAGGACGAGAAGCCCGCGTAGCGCAGCGGCAGCTGGCCCGCGTCGAGGATCTCGTCCATGTGGTAGGCGGCGAGCGGGACCTCGCTGGTGCCGACCAGGTAGCGCTCCTCCTCGGGGAGGTAGTACACGTTCTCGGCGGCCTGGCCGAGGAAGCCGGTGCCGTCCATGGCCGCCGGGCGGACCAGGGCCGGGGTGATCATGGCGGTGAAGCCGGCCGCGGTGGCCTGCGCCATCGCCATGTTGACCAGGGCGAGCTCCAGCAGCGCGCCGACGCCGGTCAGGTAGTACGAGCGGGCGCCGGCGACCTTGGCGCCGCGCTCGGTGTCGATCGCGCCCAGGATCTGGCCGAGCTCGACGTGGTCGCGGGGCTCGAAACCCTCGGCGGCGAAGTCGCGCGGGGTGCCGACCTCCTCCAGCGTGACGAAGTCCTCCTCGCCGCCGACCGGGGCGGCCGGGTCGATGAGGTTCGCCAGCGAGCGGAGCAGGCGGTCCGCCTCCTCCTTGGCCTCGTTCTGCTCGGCGTCGGCGGCCTTCACCTCGGCGGCGAGGTCCTTGGTGCGCTGGAGCAGCGCGGCCTTCTCCTCGCCCTGGGCCTTGGCGACCAGCTTGCCGAGCGACTTCTGCTCGTTGCGGAGCTCGTCGAAGCGACTGCCCGAGGACCGGCGCCGTTCGTCGGCGGAGAGGAGGGCGTCGACGACGTCGACGTCCTCACCACGGACGCGCTGCGAGGCGCGCACTCGGTCGGGGTCCTCACGGAGCAGGCGAAGGTCAATCACGGGCCAAGCGTACCGGTGGCCGGGCCCCGGACCGGAACCGGTTTCCCGGGGTTTCGCGCCGAACCCGCGGCCGACCCGCCCGACCCGTGCCGGGGCAGGGTCACGGCCGCCGTCCGTGATTCACTGTTTTCGGAACCGACCGGTGGCTCCGCCTGCTTTGCCCTTTCCCGTCCGGGATTCTGCGAGCTTGTCCGGCGGTGTTCCGTCCGGGGGCGCGACCGGGGCCGTGGAGAGCCGCGGACGCCCTGGGGATAACCTCCGCGATCCTGTGGATAACCCCTGTGGGGAACCGCGCCCGAGGGCGTTTGTCCACAGGCCCTGCTCCGGCCCTGTGGACGAACCGAAAGCCGAGGCGTGCGGCGCGATTCACGGAGGAATTGAGGTTTGAAACCTCGATGAGCCTTCTCGGATGAGGGAATTCGCTCGCTCGAACAGGTGATTTGCTGGCAGAAGGGTGACTCTGGTGTGATGAGTCGCCTCTGCAGCCAAGTGTGATGATCTGACCAGTTCGGGTAGTGGCTATACCGTTTTGTCGACTTGGCCCGCGGCCTGTGGATAACCCGGAACCCGTGCACCCTGTGGACGAAGCGTCCGACCTGTGGATGAACGGCCGCCCCGCGGCCGTCCCACCACCGTGACCGAACCGGTCAGAGCTCCCCGCGGCCGTCCAGGCAGCGGGACAGCCAGTCCGCCGCCTCCGAGAAGTCCGCGTCGGTCGTGCCCGGCCGCACCGGCCGCTGACTTCCCCGGTCCGCCCGCGGGTACGACCCGAGGAACCGCACCTGCGGACAGATCCGCTTGAGGCCCATCAGCGCCTCGGAGACCCGCCGCTCGCTCAGGTGCCCCTCGCAGTCGATCAGGAAGCAGTAGTTGCCCATGCCCTCGCCGGTGGGCCGGGACTCGATGCGCATCAGGTTGATGCCGCGCACCGCGAACTCCTGCAGCAGCTCCAGCAGCGCACCCGGGTGGTCGTCCGGCAGCCAGACCACCATCGAGGTCTTGTCCAGCCCGGTCGGCGAGGAGACCCGGCCCGGCCGGCCCACCAGCAGGAAGCGGGTGGTCGCGTTCGCCGCGTCGTGGATGTCGCTGACCAGCGGCTCCAGCCCGTACAGCGCGGCCGCGAACTCGCCGGCGAAGGCGCCGTCGAAGCGGCCCTCCTGGACGAGCCGGGCGCCGTCCGCGTTGGACGCCGCCGCCTCCCACTGGGCGTCCGGCAGGTTCGCCGCCAGCCAGCGCCGCACCTGCGGCTGCGCCACCGGGTGGCTGGTGACCGTCTTGACGTCGGCCAGCGAGGTGCCCGGACGCACCAGCAGCGCGAAGGTGATCGGCAGCAGCACCTCGCGGTAGATCATCAGCGGCGCGCCCGAGGCCAGCTCGTCGCTGGTCGCGGTGACGGCGCCCTCCACCGAGTTCTCCACCGGCACGAACGCCCCGGCGGCCTCGCCCGCCCGGACGGCGTCCAGCGCGGCCGGGACGGAGGCGAGCGGCACCAGCTCGCGGGTCGCCGCCTCCGGCAGCGTGCGCAGCGCGGCCTCGGTGAAGGTGCCTTCCGGCCCGAGATAGGTGTAGCGGGTCGCCGACATGCCGCCTCCGTACGCGGTGGTGCTGAGCAGTACTCGGCCTGCCACCATAGTCACTCCCGGCGCCCGGCCGGACACCGTTCCGCCCAGTGGTCGCCCGTCCCGGTCGGCCGCGCGAGGGACGCGGCCGACCGGGACGGGCCGTGGTCAGCCGACCTTCAGCTGCTCGGTGGCCGTGCTCTGGTCGATGTCCGAGGAGCGGACGGTCACCGACACCACCCAGTTCCCGGCGAGCGGCAGCTGCGCGGTGCCGGACCAGCGCCCGGTGCCCTGCGCCGCCAGCGTGACCGGCAGCGGGCCGAGGTCCCGGTCCGGCAGGGTGAAGGCGAGCTGCACCTCGGGCACCGAGACCGGCTGGCCGGACTTGTCGTCCAGCTTCAGCGTCACCTCGTTCGGCCCGGTCGCGACCGGGTTCACCGTCACGGTGGCGGTGCCCTTGGCGTTCGGGGTGCTGCCACCGGTGTCGTACGGCAGCTTCAGCTCCACCGTCCGGCCCGGCACGGTGCTGGCCCCGGCGGTGGGCGACTGCGAGGTCGCGGCGACCGCCTCGGCCACCCGGCCGGGCGGCGAGTTGGTCAGCATCGTGGTCACCACCAACACGGCGACCGCGACCGCCGACTCCAGCAGCACCGTCCGCCGCAGCCCGGTCCGGGCCGGCCCGCCGTCGCGGGTGCGCCGCTCGGAGGCCCGGTCGCGGGCGGCCCGCTGACGGGCCAGCTGGGCCAGCCGCGCCGGGTCGTCCCCGCCCTTCCCGCCGTCCGCGGCCGCCGTCGCCGCACGCTTGCCGCCGACGGCCGCCCCGGCACCGGCCTCCCGCTCCGCCGTCCCCTCGGAGGGCTTCCCGCTCGTCGCCTTCCCGCCCGGGGCCGTCGCGTCGGCGGCCTCGTCGGCGGCCGCGTCCGTCCCGTCCGCGGTCGCGCCGGCCGTCCGGAGCCGGGCCACCCAGGCGCGGGAGATCCAGGCCAGGCCGACCATGCCGGCCACCAGACCGGTCTTGATCAGCAGCAGCCGCCCGTACTCGGTGTCGACCAGCGCGCCCCAGCTGCCCAGACCGCGCCAGGCCTGGTAGACGCCGGTCACGGTCAGCACCGTCACGGCGGCCAGCGCCAGCTTGGAGAACCGCTCGACCGCCGCGGCCGGCACGCCGTGCCGCAGCCCGACCAGCAGGGTGGCCAGACCGCCCAGCCAGAACGCCATCGCCAGCAGGTGCAGGGCGGCGGTGGGCAGCGCCAGCGGCACCTGGATGCCGACCGAGGAGTGGTCGGCGCCGACCCAGGTCGCGCTCAGGGCGACGGCGAGCACCGCCCCGCCGACGCCCAGCCCGAGCCGGGCGTCCCGCAGCGGCCGGTCGGCGGCGCGCCGCTCCAGCGCCCGCAGCTCCGCCTCCTCGCCCTCCTCGGTGCCGGGCTCCACGGCGGCCGCAGGCTCCGCGGCGTCCCCGGCGCCGTCGGCGTCGGACGGGTCCTGCGCCGTCCGGTCCTGGCCGAGCTGGCCGACCAGCAGCGACAGGAACACGCCGCCCGCGGCGAGCAGCAGCAGCCGGGCGGCGAGCGCGGTCCCGATCCGCTCGTCCAGGGTGGCCCGCACCAGCGACAGGTCGAAGGCCTGCGAGATCCCGGTGCCGCGCTCGTACGGGCCGCGCAGCAGCAGCACCGCGACGGTGGAGACCAGCAGCGCGATCCAGCCGGTCATCAGCAGCCGCTGCACCTGGTGCACGGCGACCCCGCGCGGCCAGCAGATCAACACGAAGGCGGCCGCGCCGACCAGCAGCGCCAAGGCCGCGTAGGCGACCGTCCGGGCGGTGCCGTAGGCGGCCGCGACCACGGCGTCCGGTTCGGCGCCCTGCACCGCGGAGGCCGAGACCGTGGTGTCCGAGGGCGCGCCGATGGAGAAGGTGAACGCGCCGCCCACCGGGTGGGAGTCCTCGGAGACGGCCCGCCAGGCGACGGTGTACGTGCCGTTGCCGATGCCCTGACGCAGCGTCACCCGGGCGCTGGCCTCCTTGCCGTCGGCGTGGGCCGCGTCGCCGTTGTCGACCTGCTTGCCGGCCGGGTCCAGCACCCGCACCGAGTCGGCGGTCAGCGAGACGCCCTCGCTGAAGGTCAGCGTGACGGCGGCAGGTGCGGTGGCGGTGACCGCGCCCTGCGCCGGGTCGGTGGAGACCAGCGTGGCGTGCGCGGCGGCGGTGCCGGCGCCGCCGAACAGCAGGGCGACGGCCGCCGCCAGTACGGCCAGCAGCGCCGCGACTCTCCTCGGCATCAGTGTCAGCTCCCGGGCCGGTAGGTGAGCGGCTTCACCGGCACGGTGACGGTGATGGTGCCGCTCTTGGCGAAGGTGAGGTCCAGTTCCAGTTCGTCCCCGACGGCGGGCGGCTTCTGCCATCCCATGATCATCAGGTGGTGGCCGCCGCGGGTCAGTTCCAGTGCGCCGTGGGCCGGCACCTGGAGGCTGTCGACCGCGGTCATCGTCGACTCGCCGGAGGTGTGCATGGTGACGGAGCCGGCGTCCGGGCTGGTCACCGCGACGAGCCGGTCGGCCGCCCCGCCGTCGTTGCGGACGGTGAAGTAGCCGGCGCCCATCCCGCCGGGCAGCGCCGGCACCGGGACGTAGCTGCCGACGATGCTGAGGTCGGCCCGTCCGTCGTCGGATCCCGTTCCGCACGCCACGAGTATCGTCCCGGTGGCCAGCACCGCGGACAGTCCCGCGCCGATCAGCGCGGAACGCCGGAACGCCCGGCTCACGCCGGCACCCCCTTCGCCAGCAGCGCCAGGTCGTGGCTGTAGGTCTCGACCGTGCTGCTGCCCATCCACAGCACGTGGGCCTTGTCGTCGGAGGGCAGGAAGGCCAGCACCTGGGCGCCGTGCGCCGAGGTCACCGAGCCGTCGGCGTTCACCACCGGGTCCTGCACGGCGACGCCCACCGTCCGGGCGGCGGTCTTCACCTTGGCGAGGTCGCCGGTGAGGCCGATGAAGCCCTTGCCCATCGAGTCCAGCCAGGTGCGCAGCACCTTCGGGGTGTCCCGCTCCGGGTCGGTGGAGACGAAGACGACGTCGATCTTCTTCTGCTCCTCGGCGGACAGCTTCGACATCGCCACCCCGATGTCGCCCATGGTCGTCGGGCAGACGTCGGGGCAGCTGGTGTAGCCGAAGAACAGCACCACGGGCCGGCCGGCGGTCCGCTTGCGCAGGTCGAACGGCTGCCCGGAGGTGTCGGTCAGGACGAGGTCGGGCTTGTCGAAGTGCTTGCTCAGCACGCTGCCCTGGTACGCGGAGCTGCTGCTCTCCTTGCTGACCTTCGCCGCGCCGGTGCCGCCGCCCCCGGAGGAGGAGCAGGCGGTGAGCGCGAGGGCGGCGGACAGGGCCAGGGCGGCCGCGCCGAGCAGCCGGGCCTTCGGACGGGGGGTGTGGGCCATGGCGTTGGGACTTCCGATCGTGCGGGGCGGGGGATCGGCCCGGCGGGCCGCACCGGGGTGCGGCCCGCCGGGCACCGGGTCAGGAGGCGGGGCCGCTCTTGCGGCGCAGGTCGGCCACGCCGAGCGCGGCACCGATCACGCCGACCACGATGCCGACCACGCCGAGGGTGCGGGCGGTGGAGTCGTCGGCCTTGGCGGCGGCCTGGTCGCCGGAGGCGTCCTGGGAGGCGTGGTGGTCGGCGGCCGGCGCGGCGGAGGCGGCCGCGGCGGCCTTGGTGAGGGTCAGCACCGGGGCGGGCTTGGCGGGCTCGGGCTGGCCCTCCTTGGCCTCCTCGATCCAGCGGACGACCTCGCCGTTGTCGTAGGTCTGCAGGGCCTTGAAGGTCAGCTTGTCGGTGTCGGTCGGCAGGGCGCCGAGCGAGACCCGGAACTCCTGGAACTGACCGGGGGCGATCTTGGTGCCGGCGTCCGCGGTCCAGGTGATCTTGGAGACCGCCTCGGTGATGTCCTTGCCGTGCGCGTTCAGCGGCTTGTCGAGCTTGGACTTCTCCAGGACGGCCGTCCAGCCGGGCAGCGGCTGGATCCGCACCGAGGCCATCGGGTGGTCCATCGGCAGGCTGACCTCCAGCTTCACGGTGGAGGCGGTGTCACTCTCGTCCGGCACCCGGAACGCCACGGCGGTGTAACCGCCCTGCGGGACGCTGCCCGGCTGGACGGTGACGTGGGCGGCGGCCGGCCCGGCCAGCGCGACGACGGCGGCACCGGCGACGGCGGCGGCGAGGGTGGTCCGACGGGCAGGAGTGGTACGCATGATGGGCTCTCCCGGGGGAGCGGGGCGCACGGCGGCGACGGGGCCGCACGGGTGCGCCGGGCTTGGTGGTGGTGCTGGTGATGGCCGTCCCGCATCGGTGCGGTCCGGTCGGCAGCGCGCGCCACGGGCCCGTACCGGGCCGGTCAGCGCGCGAACGCCACCACGGGCGGCCCTCGCCGCACCAGGCTGTGCACCAGGGCGACCGCCCCGGGCAGCGGGACGTCCTCGGCCCGGCGGCGGGGCGCGGCCGGCGCGGCCGCGGGCACCCCGAGCAGGACGGCGGCGAGCATCGCCACCGCACGGCGCAGCGGGGCGGACCACTCGCGGGCCGCCGCCGCGGTGAGCTTCACCAGCCGCCACAGCGCGGCCTCGCCGCGCCGCAGCCACCAGCCGGCCACGACCGCCGCCGCCAGGTGGCCCAGCAGCATCGCCGGGCCCGACCCGAACAGGCCGGAGGCGGCGTGCCCGGCGCCCGCGGCGGCGTACGCGTGCGGGTCCAGACCGGCGTCGCTGATCAGCTGCTCCGGGCTCGTGCCCGCGGGCAGCCGGGTGACGCCGTTGCCGGGCATGTCGTCGCAGAGCAGCCGTCCGGCGGCCTCCGGCATCGACATGCCCGCCATGTGGTGGGCGCGGGCCGGGGTCAAGGTGTGGAAGAGCAGGTGCAGGCCCAGCTGGCCCGCGCCCAGTGCCGCGGTGATCGCCCCGAGCGAGCGTTCGCGCCCGCCGAGCGCCGCGGCCAGCAGCACCACCGCGGCGAATCCGGCCGCCAGTGCGGGCAGGGCGACGTCCCCGCCGCCCACCGCGGTGTGGCCGGCGGCCGCCACCAGGGTGCACACCAGCGCGAACGGCACCGCGCGCGCCACCCGCAGGTCCCAGGCCGCGGCCTGCACCCCGTCGGCGGGGGCGGCGGCGCCTGCGAACGGGGCGGCGGGGTGGGCAGTCATGGCCGGGCCATCATCTCACCGCTCACACCGTCCCCACGGGCAGGGTGGGAAATACGCCGAATGACCCTTTCGGCCCGGCGTGCGGGCCGAAGCGTGCGCCGCGCGGCACACTGTTCCGCACCAGTCCATCCGCCGAACGGGCGGTCGCGGCGCGCGCCGACGGTTCGCTGCCGAAACCCCCGGAGATACCTAGTCGTATGTGGAGCCGCAGCCAGGAGGGACCTCCCGTGGACATCTGGTGGACTCTGCACCTCAAGCGCGACCCGGCCAGCGTGCCGCTGGCCCGCCGCATCCTGCTGGGTGCCATGGACACCGCCGGCGTCGACCCGCAGATCGCCTACGACCTCGGGATCGCCCTCACCGAGGCCTGCGCGAACGCCGTCGAGCACGCCGCGACCGGCCGCCCCGACGACGGGTTCCAGGTCACCGCGGCGATCGCCGGCGACCGGCTGCGGATCGAGGTCGTCGACTCCGGGCCCGGCCTGCCGCCGATCGCCCCGGCCGCCCCGGGCGTCCCGGCCGCCGACGGCCACCGCGGCCCGGCCGCCTCCGCGGCCCGTCCGTCCCCGCGCCGCTGCCGCACCCGCCGCGGCCGGGTCACCCTCGGCCCCCCGCCGCTCGGCGGCCGCCACCCGCGCCGCACCGACCGCCCCGGCCCGTACGACACCCACGTCCTGCCGGCCGGCCGCCCCGCCGCGGTGCGCACCCCCGACCCGGACGTCCTGCCCGACCTCGGTTCCGAGTCCGGCCGCGGCCTCTTCCTGATCCACGCGCTCACCGACCACGTCCAACTCCGCAACCACCCCCTGCGCGGCGCGATCGTCAGCTTCGACAAGATCCTCAAGTGGCAGGACGACGCACTCCTGCGCGCCGCCTCCTGAACCGCGGGCCCCGGGGAACGGGGCCGCCGGATTGCCGCCCGCCCGACCCCGGCGCAGCATGGCGGCATGAGGTATCAGATGCGCGCCGAGTACGGCCCGTCCGGCCCGTCCGACGGGGTGAAGACCTGGCACATCAGCCACGACGGCTCCTCCGTCGCCCTGTGCGGGCGGGACCTGAGCCCGGCGTCGGCCGTCCAGGACCCGGAGATGTGGTCCCGCTCGCCGGACCTCAACTGCCACACCTGCGGGGCGCTGTTCCTGCGCGAGACGCCGTACATGCCGGCCGAGCACGAGTGACCGGATCGCCCGTGCCGGGACCGGCGGGCCCGTAGCGTGGGCGCCATGGAGCCGATGACGCCCCTCGTCCCCGCGGCCGCCCGCCTGCGGGCCGGCGACCCGCCGCTCGCCGAGCACGTCGAGCACCTGTGCACCCGGATCGACCGGATCGACCCGGCGCTGCGCGCCTTCGTCCCGGAGCCCGGCCGGCACGACCGGCTGTCGGCGGCGGCGAAGGAGCTGGAGGCGCGGTACCCGGACCCGGCCGGGCGCCCGCCGCTGTACGGCGTGGCGGTGGGGGTCAAGGACGTGGTGCACGTCGACGGCCTGCCCACGCACGCCGGTTCGGCGCTGCCGCCGGGGGTGCTGGCCGGGCCGGAGGGGCCGCTGGTGGGGCGGCTGCGTGCGGCCGGGGCGCTGGTCGCGGGCAAGACGGTGACGGCGGAGTTCGCCGTCCTCGCGCCGGGGCCGACCCGCAATCCGCACGACCTGGGCCACACCCCGGGCGGGTCGAGCAGCGGTTCGGCGGCGGCCGTCGCGGCGGGGCTGGTGCCGCTGGCGATCGGCACCCAGACCGTCGGGTCGATGATCCGCCCGGCGGCGTACTGCGGCGTGGTGGGATTCCGGCCGACCCACGGGCGGGTCCCGGCGGAGGGGACCGTCCCGCACGCGCCGACGCTGGACACCGCGGGCTGGTACGCGGCCGACCTCGCCGGGGTACGGCTGGCCGCCGCGCTGCTCTGCGACACCTGGGCCGCGCAGCCCGCCGGGCCGCCGGAGCGGGAGCCCGTCCTCGGCGTCCCGGTCGGCGGCTACCTGGACGAGGTGCACCCCGAGGCGCTCGCCGCCTTCGAACACACCGTGCGGGGCCTCGGCCTGACCGTCCGCCGGGTCGACGTGCTGGGCGACTTCGACACCGTGAAGCACCACCTGCGGACGATCATCCGGTACGAGCTGGCGCAGGTGCACCGCGACCTGTTCGCCCGCTTCGGCAGCCTGTACCGGCCGGAGACGGTGGCCGCGATCCGGCACGGCCGGGAGGTGGACCGGGCCGACCACCGGGCCGCGCTGGCCGCCCGGGCGGACTTCCGGCGCCGGGTGGCCGAGGTGACGGCCGATCAGGGCGTGGACGCGTGGGTGACCCCGGCCGCCACCGGCCCGGCGCCGCTCGGCCTGGACTCCACCGGCAGCGCGGTGATGTCGCTGCCGTGGAGCCACGCGGGGCTGCCCGCCGTCTCGCTGCCGGCCGGTGCGCTCGGCGGGCTGCCGCTCGGCCTGCAGTGCGTCGGCGCGGACGGCGGGGACGAACGGCTGCTGGCCGCCGCGGCCGTGATCGGGGAACGCCTGTCGGCGTAGGCTGGCCGCCGACAGCGAGGGACGGCCGGCGGAGGAGCGCGGTGGAGACGCCGACCACGGACGGGCGGGTGCAGCGGGGCAACGAGACCCGCCGCGCGGTGCTGGGGCGTGCCGTGGAGGTCGCCTCCGTCGAGGGCCTGGAGGCCCTGTCGATCGGCCGGCTGGCCACCGACCTGGGGCTGAGCAAGAGCGGGGTGTTCGCCAGCTTCGGTTCCAAGGAGGAGCTGCAGCTGGCCGCCGTGCGCGCCGCCCAGCGGATCTTCCGGGACGCGGTGGTCGTCCCGGTCGAGGACCTGCCTCCCGGGCTCGGCGCGCTGCGGGCGCTCTGTGACTCCTGGCTGGCGTACTCGCGCCGTCGGGTCTTCCCGGGCGGCTGCTTCTTCTACGCGGTGTCGGCCGAGTTCGACGCCCGCCCCGGCCCCGTGCGGGACGCCCTCGCGGCGGCCGGCCGGGCCTGGGAGGAGCACCTGACCGACCTGGCGCGCGCCGCCCGGGAGGCCGGCGAGCTCCGCGCCGACACCGACCTCGACCTGCTGGTCTTCGGGCTGATCGGCATGCTGGAGGCGGCCAACGCCCAGTCGCTGCTGTACGGCGATGAGCGCCGCTACGACCTCGCCGCGGCCGGTGTCCTGGCGCTGCTGCGCGGTGCGGCGAGCCATCCCGAACTGTTGGCCTGACCCTGCCGCGCCGTCGCCCGGGGAATTCCGTGGGCCTAAAAATGCACGAACGATCGTGCTAATATATCGCTCCGTCAGGCTCCGCCCACCCCGCACCTCGACCGGGGAGACCCCATGGACCGCACCAAGGCACTCGTCGGCACCGCCCTCAACACGGCCGCCCTGATCTCGCCCGACCTCGCCGGCCGGGCCGCCTTCGGCCTCTTCCGCAGGCCCGGCGCACGCAGCCGGGTCCGCCCGGCCGAACGCGAGGTCCACGACCGGGCGCGCACCTCCCACCTCACCGTGGCCGGCAGACGCGCCGCGGTCTACCGCTGGGGCGACGGCAGCCGTCCGGTGCTGCTGGTGCACGGCTGGCAGTCCCGGGCCTCGCGCTTCGCCCCGCTGGTGGCCCGGCTGCTGGCCGAGGGCCGCAGCCCGGTCGCCTTCGACGCGCCCGCCCACGGCGGTTCCGCCGGTTCGACCACCACGATCCTGGAGTACGGCGAGGCCATCGGCCGGCTGCACGAGCTGGACGGCCCCTTCGAGGCCGTGGTCGCGCACTCCTTCGGGGTGGCCTGCACCTTCCACGCCCTCGGTGAGGGCCTGCGGGCCGACCGCCTGGTGGCGATCGCCGGCGTCACCGACTTCCGCCACGTCATCGGCGGCTTCCGCGCCCAGCTCGGGCTGTCCGAGCGCGTCTCGCAGCAGGTCGCACGCCGCGTCGAGGAGGTGCTCCTCCCCGGGGACGAGCCGGTCTGGGAGCGCTTCGACGCCGCGGGCCGGCCGTCCGACGCCGTGCCGCCGACCCTGGTGGTGCACGACGAGGGCGACCGGGTGGTGCCGTTCCGCCAGGCAGGCCGGCTGCAGGCCGCGTACGGCGGACGGGTGCGGCTGCTCGCCACCCGCGGGCTCGGCCACCAGCGGGTGCTGACCGACCCGGCCGTGCTCGACAACGTGCTCGGCTTCCTCACCGAGCCGGACACCCGGGCCGCCCTGCCTGCGAACCGCACCGCGGGTGCCTCCGCCTAGGACGTGTCTTCAGAGGCGTACGGATGCCACACGGGGGCGCCCGAGCGCCCTTTGACGACAGCTCCTAGGAGCGGTCTTCACACGGGAGGCCGATCCAGGGGCGCTGGGCGCACCTCCCAGCCGAAGGCCAGGGCGGAGGAGCACTGCGGCGGGCGGACCCCTTCCGGGATCCGCCCGCCGTCCGGCTCGGGATCAGCCGCCGCTCTTGCGGCGGAAGGTGCGCTTTCCGCCCGCCGCCGCGTGGGTGCCGTGGATCTTCGAGCCCTCGCCGCCCTGCCCGGCGCCGCCGCTCCCGCGGCCGCCCTGCTTGCGCTCCAGCGCGGCGAGGAACTTCGCCTTCACGTCCTCCTGGGCGGGTGCCTCGGCGGCCGCCTCGACCGGGGCGGCCCCGGTCTCGGACTGCTCGGCGGGTGGGGCTGCTTCCTTGCTCATGGCGCGACCTCCGGTACGGGGCCCCGGGACAGGGGCCGCATGCAGTGCACACCCTGCCACGGCGGCGGCCGCCCGGCGGGTTCATTTCACTTCGTCGGGGAACCGGGGGCCGCCGATCAGGTAGAAGAGCGCCAGGATCGGGAACCCGATCGACGCGATCACGAGGACGAAGAACTGCCAGACCATCGCAGACTCCTCGGGCGAGGGCGGGTGATCCCCCGACCGTAAGCCGCGCTCCGGCCGGTCGCCACCGCGCGCTCCGGCGCACGCCGACGGTGCCGGTCGAGTCCGTCCGACCCCTGTACCGGGCGGCCGCCCGCACGCAGACTGGTCCGATGCAGGTACAGCTCGCCGGAGAACCGTACGGGCCGGGCCGCGAGAGCGAGGACTTCGCCGCAGCCTCCGCCGAAGCGCTGGTGCTGCTGGACGGTTCCAGCATGCCGGCGGACCTGGAGTCCGGGTGCCGCCACGGCACCGCCTGGTACGCCAGACGGCTCGGGGTCCACCTCCTCGCCCGGCTCACCGACCGGGCCGACCGCTCGATCGCCGAATGCCTGGGCGACGCCATCGTGGAGACGGCGGCCCTGCACGGCGGCCGCTGCGACCTCGCGAACCCGAACACCCCGGCCGCCATGGTGGTCGCCGCCCGCAAGGTCGGCGGCTCGCTGGAGTACCTGGTGCTCGGCGACTCGCTGCTGGTGCTGCACCCCCGGGAGGGCGCACCCCGGGTGATCGGCGACAACCAGCGCTTCCCCGGCGGGGAACTGCTGCGCCGGCAGGTCTGGACGACGGTGCCGGGCAGCACCGAGCGGGCCGAGCTCTACCTCGCGTACGCGCAGGCCGTCCGGGCCGCCCGGAACTCCGGGCACGGGCCGTGGATCGCCGCCGCCACGCCGCGCGCCGCCGAGCACGCGGAGACCGGCTTCGTCCCGCTCGACGAGCTGCGTGGGGTGGCGGCGCTGACCGACGGTGCGGCCCGGTTCACCGAGCGCTTCCGGCTCGGCAGCTGGTCGGACGCGCTGCGGCTGCTCGCGGAGTCGGGGCCGGCCGAGCTGATCGCCCAGGTGCGGGCCGTCGAGGAGGCGGACGCCGACTGCACGCGCTGGCCGCGCGGCAAGAAGTCGGACGACGCCGCCGCCCTCTACGCCCGGATCTGACCCGGCGGGGCCGCGGACGCACCCGGGGCCCGGCGTGTGCCG
The DNA here is from genome assembly GCF_040683455.1 of Kitasatospora sp. NPDC093679. NCBI lineage: Bacteria > Bacillati > Actinomycetota > Actinomycetes > Kitasatosporales > Streptomycetaceae > Kitasatospora > Kitasatospora sp. NPDC093679. The sequence goes on along the minus strand of NZ_JBFBDW010000021.1, from coordinate 58,737 downwards.
GGCCCCGGGTGCGAGCGGTGCGGGTTCAGTCGACCGGGTGGCCGAACGAGCCGGACTGGAAGTCCTTCATGGCCTGCTCCAGCTCCCGGTGGCTGTTCATCACGAACGGGCCGTACCAGGCGACCGGCTCGCGGATCGGCTGCCCGCCCAGGACGATCACGTCCAGGTTGGGGTGGCGGGACTCCTGCTTGGCGTCCGCGGTGATGGTGATCGTGTCGCCGTCGCCGAAGACCACGGCCTGGCCGGTGCGCACCGGTCGCCGCTCGGTGCCGACCGTGCCGTCGCCGTTGAGCACGTAGGCGAGGGCGTTGAAGTCGGGCCGCCAGGGCAGGGTGACGGAGGCGCCCGGGGTGAGCGTGGCGTGCAGCAGGGTGATCGGGGTGTGGGTGGCGCCCGGCCCCCGGTGCCCGTCCAGCTCGCCGGCGATCAGCCGCAGCACGGCGCCGCCGTCCGGGCTGGTCAGCAGCTTCACGTGGCCGCCGTGGATGTCCTGGTAGCGCGGCTGGGTCATCTTGTCGCTCGCGGGCAGGTTGACCCACAGCTGGATGCCGTGGAACAGGCCGCCGCTGAGGACCAGCGACTCCGGCGGGGTCTCGATGTGCAGGATGCCCGAGCCGGCCGTCATCCACTGGGTGTCGCCGCCGCCGAGGTGGCCGCCGCCGCCGTGCGAGTCCTTGTGGATGAACTCGCCGTCGATCAGGTAGGTGACGGTCTCGAAGCCGCGGTGCGGGTGCCACGGGGTGCCCTTGGGCTCCCCGGCGGCGTACTCCACCTCGCCCATCTGGTCCATCATGATGAACGGGTCGAGGAACTTGGTGTTGATCTTGGCGAAGGCGCGGCGGACGGGGAAGCCCTCGCCCTCGAAGCCCTCCGGAGCGGTGGCGACCGCCAGCACCGGGCGGGCGACCGCGGCGGCGGGGTCGGGGGTGGTGACGCGCGGCAGGGTCAGCGGGTTCTCGACGGTCACGGCGGGCATGTCGGCCTCCTTCAGGGGTTCTCTGGCCTACGCCCGAAAGATTAGTTCAATCCTCAACCAATAGCAAGTTGAACATTGAACTAAATGGACGCGGCTGTGCGGGAGGCCGTACGCCTCCCGCGGGTGGGGTCAGCCGTACATCCGGCGCATGGTGAAGTCGACCATCTGCTCGACCGCCTTCGCGTCGAAGACCATCCGGTGCTCGCCCTCCATGTCGAGGGCGAAGCCGTAGCCGGTCGGCAGCAGGTCCAGGACCTCCGCGCCGGTGACGCTGAAGTGCTTGGACTCCTTGCCGGCGTAGCGGCGCAGCTCCTTGAGCGAGCTGAACATCGGGATCACCGGCGTCGGGGTGTTGTGCAGGGCGAGGAAGCCGGGGCGGTCGCCGCGCGGGCAGTGCACCTTCGAGGTGATGAAGATCGCCTGGAAGTCCTCGACCGGCATCGAGCCGGTCGTGAAGGCCCGGACGGCGTCGGCCAGCGAGGGCGGCGAGGGCTCCGGGTAGAGGGACTGCTGGGCGCCCCCCTGCTGGGGGTCGCCGTACGGGCCGGGGCCGGGCATGCCGTTCATCCCCGCCTGCTGCTGGTAGGGGTCCTGGTACGCGGTCTGCTCGTAGCCGTACACGGGGCAAGGCTACCGGGCCGGGGCGTCCCGCAGGGGGGACGGATCTCACAAGGTGTGCGCGTCCGGGGTTGTGGGACGTGACCACGTTCATAAGGCTTTGCCGTGAGAGGGCTTGCCCAAGTTACTGCCGGGTAGCATCATGGTGCGTACTGGTGGGTAAGTGGCGCTCGATCGGCGGGCCCACGGCAAGCAGACGAACCGGAGAAACGGTCATGGGTCACTACAAGTCCAACCTGCGGGACGTGGAGTTCAACCTGTTCGAGGTGTTCGGCCGCGAGCAGGTGTACGGCACCGGCCCGTTCGCCGACATGGACGTCGACACCGCGAAGAACATCCTCAGCGAGATCTCCCGCCTCGCCGAGAACGACCTCGCCGCGTCCTTCACCGACGCCGACCGCAACCCGCCGGTCTTCGACCCGGAGACCAACACCGCGCCGGTCCCGGCCACCTTCAAGAAGAGCTACCAGACCTTCATGGACGCCGAGTGGTGGCGCCTGGGCATCCCGGAGGGCATCGGCGGCCAGGTCACCCCGTCCTCCCTGGTCTGGGCCTACGCGGAGCAGGTCCTCGGCTCGAACCCCGCCATCTGGATGTACTCCTCCGGCCCGGCCTTCGCCGGCGTCGTCTACGAGGAGGGCACCGAGGAGCAGCACAAGGTCGCCCAGCGCATGGTCGACGGCCTCTGGGGCGCCACCATGGTGCTGACCGAGCCGGACGCCGGCTCGGACGTCGGCGCCGGCCGCACCAAGGCGATCAAGCAGGAGGACGGCTCCTGGCACATCGAGGGTGTGAAGCGCTTCATCACCTCCGGTGAGCACGACATGTCCGACAACATCATCCACCTGGTGCTGGCCCGCCCCGAGGGCGGCAAGCCCGGCACCAAGGGCCTCGGCCTCTACATCGTGCCGAAGTACGACTTCGACTGGGAGACCGGCGAGCTCGGCGAGCGCAACGGCGTCTACGCCACCAACGTCGAGCACAAGATGGGCCTCAAGGCCTCGAACACCTGCGAGATGACCTTCGGCGCCAAGCACCCGGCCAAGGGCTGGCTGCTCGGCGAGAAGGTCGACGGCATCCGCCAGATGTTCAAGATCATCGAGTTCGCCCGCATGATGGTCGGCACGAAGGCGATCGCCACCCTGTCCACCGGCTACCTGAACGCCCTCGAGTACGCCAAGGAGCGCGTGCAGGGTGCGGACATCGCCAACTTCCTGGACAAGACCGCCCCGCGCGTCACCATCACCCACCACCCCGACGTCCGCCGCTCGCTGATGACGCAGAAGGCGTACGCCGAGGGCATGCGCGCCCTGGTGCTCTACACCGCCTCCGTCCAGGACGACGTGCTGGCCGCCCGCCTGCGCGGCGAGAGCGACGAGGCCGCCGAGCGCCTGAACGACCTGCTCCTGCCGATCGTCAAGGGCTACGGCTCGGAGAAGTCCTACGAGCAGCTCGCCCAGTCCCTGCAGACCTTCGGTGGTTCCGGCTACCTGCAGGAGTACCCGATCGAGCAGTACATCCGCGACGCCAAGATCGACACCCTGTACGAGGGCACCACCGCCATCCAGGGCCAGGACTTCTTCTTCCGCAAGATCGTCAAGGACGGCGGCCAGGCGCTCACCGCCGTCTCCGAGCAGATCCAGAAGTTCATCGCCACCGGCGAGGGCGGCGACGCCCTGGCCGCCGAGCGCGAGGCGCTCGGCAAGGCCGCCGGCGACCTGGAGGCGATCGTCGGCAAGATGCTCGCCGACCTGACCGCCGTCCAGCAGGACGTCGCCAACATGTACAAGGTCGGCCTCAACGCCACCCGCCTGCTGCTGGTCTCCGGTGACGTCGTCATCGGCTGGCTGCTGCTCCGCCAGGCCGCCGTCGCGCTGGCCAAGCTGGAGGCCGGCGCCTCCGAGAAGGACGTCCCGTTCTACCGGGGCAAGGTCGCCGCGGCCCGCTTCTTCGCCCGCAACGTCCTGCCCACCACCGCCCCGCAGCGCCTGATCGCGGAGGCCGTGGACAACGAGATCATGGAGCTCGCGGAGGAGGCCTTCTGAGCCCCCTGAAGTCTGCCTGACACACCCTCACGCCGTGGGGCCCGGTCCGCCGACCGGGCCCCACGGCGTTTCACCGTCGGACGGAATCGGGCAAACGGAACGTCACGGGCGGCATGACGGACGGTCGGGAATGCACTGTGTCCCGGTGTTCTCACCGTTGTGTCACCGTTTTTGAGTTCGCCGCGTCATGTCCGTGTACGGGCATATGCTCAGATGCGGACCCGGTACCCCCATCCGGCGTCCGACCTCCCTCAACCCAGGAGCAGCATGTCGACCGCCGACCGCCCGGCCCACTTCGACCGGACGCACACCGACGATCTGATCGCCTTCCTCGGCGCCGCACCCTCGCCCTACCACGCCGTGGCCGCGTCGGCCGAGCGGCTGGAGAAGGCGGGCTTCCGCAGGGTCCTGGAGACCGACGCCTGGGGGGCCGAGGCCGGCGGCCGGTACCTGATCCGCGGGGGCGCGCTGATCGCCTGGTACGTGCCCGAGGGGGCGGGCCCCGAGACGCCGTTCCGAGTGGTCGGCACCCACACCGACTCGCCCAACCTCCGGGTCAAGCCGATCCCGGACACCGGCTCCTCCGGCTGGCGCCAGGTCGCCGTGGAGATCTACGGCGGCGTCCCGCTGAACACCTGGCTCGACCGGGACCTCGGCATCTCCGGCCGCCTCGCGCTGCGCGACGGCACCGCCCGGCTGGTGCAGATCGACGAGCCGCTGCTGCGCGTCCCGCAGCTCGCGATCCACCTGGACCGCGCCGTCAACGAGGGCCTGAAGCTCGACAAGCAGCGCCACCTCACCCCGATCTGGGGGATCGGCGAGGTGACCGAGGGCGCGCTCCTCGAGTACGTCGCGGGCAGGGCCGGCGTGGCCGCCGCCGACGTGGCCGGCTGGGACCTCATGACCCACGACGTGCAGCCCGCCTCCTACCTCGGCCGCGACCGCGAACTGCTGGCCGGCCCCCGGCTGGACAACCTGCTCTCGGTGCACGCCGGCACCGCCGCGCTGGCCGCCGCCGCCACCGGCGAAGCCCCGCTCGCGTACATCCCGGTGCTCGCCGCCTTCGACCACGAGGAGACCGGCAGCGAGTCCGACACCGGCGCGCAGAGCCCGCTGCTCGGCAACGTGCTGGAGCGCACCGTGTACGCCCGCGGCGGCACCACCGAGGACCGCGCCCGGGCGCTGGCCGGCACCGTCTGCCTCTCCTCCGACATGGGGCACGCCGTGCACCCCAACTACAGCGAGCGGCACGAGCCGGGCCACCACCCGATGCCCAACGGCGGCCCGATCCTGAAGGTCAACGTCAACAACCGGTACGCCACCGACGGCGTCGGCCGGGCCGTGTTCGCCGCCGCCTGCGAGAAGGCCGGCGTGCCGTGGCAGACCTTCGTCTCCAACAACGCCATGCCCTGCGGCACCACCATCGGCCCGATCACCGCGGCGCGGCTCGGTATCACCACCGTGGACTGCGGCATCGCCGCGCTCTCCATGCACTCCGCCCGCGAGCTCTGCGGCGCCGAGGACCCGTACCTGCTGGCGAGCGCCCTCAAGGCGTTCCTGGAGGGCTGAGCCGGGGCCCGGGGGCCGGTCCGCGGGCGGTGGGGGCCGCCGCGCGGACGGCCCCCGTTCACTCCGGGCCGGTCACTCCATGCCGGCGAGGACCAGCGGAAGTCGGCTCACGCCGTCGGCCACCAGCTTCACCGGCACGCCCCAGTCCTGCTGGTGCACGTGGCAGGCCGGGTACTCGATCTCCGGGCCGTCGTCGCAGGACGCCGCCATCGCCGACACGTGCAGCACGCCCTCGGCGAGCGCCCCGTTCAGCACCAGCTCGCGGGAGAGGTCGGTGTCCGCACCCTCGCCCGAGAGCAGCAGCTCCGGCGGGGTGGAGCTGACCAGCAGCCGGGTCGACGGGCCGTAGCGCTCGTCCAGCTTCTGCCCGGCCGGGGCCTGGAAGACCACGTCCAGCCGCAGGGCCCCGGGGGCGACCTCGGTGGCGGCGCGCTGCGTGCGGTGCGCCACCGACTCGACCCGGACGGCCTCCTCGGGCAGGCGCAGCCGGGTCAGCCGGTGCCGGGCCGACTCCACCACGACGATGTCGCCGTCCACGACCACGGCGCCGGAGGGCTCGCGGACGTCCGTGGCGAGGGTGGTCACCTCGCCGGTCTCCGGGTCGAAGCGGCGAAGCGCGTGGTTGTAGGTGTCGCTGATCGCGACCGAGCCGTCCGGCAGCACGGTGACGCCCAGGGGGTGCTGCAGCAGCGCCTGGTCGGCGGCGCCGTCACGGTGGCCGAAGTCGAACAGGCCGGTGCCGACCGCGGTGTGCACCGAGCCGGTTTCACGTGAAACCCAGCGCACCGCCGAGGTCTCCGAGTCGGCCACCCAGAGCCGCTCGCCGTCCGCGGACACCGCCAGGCCCGACGGCTGGGCGAACCAGGCCTCGGCCACCGGGCCGTCGACCAGGCCCTCGTTGGTGGTGCCGGCCGCGACGGCGACCGTGCCGGCCGCCGGGTCGAAGGCCCACAACTGGTGCACGCCCGCCATGGCGATCCACACCCGGCCGTCGAACCAGGCGACGTCCCAGGGCGAGGAGAGGTCGACCTCGCGGGCCGGGCCGGCGGTCGCCGACCCCTGCCACCACTGCCGGCCGGTGCCGGCCAGCGTGGTGACGCTGCCGTCGGCGAGCCGCAGGCCGCGCAGCGCGTGGTTCACGGTGTCCGCCACCACCACGTCGTAGCCGAGGCCGAGGCCCTCCGGGACGAGGGCGAGGCCCTGCGGCTCGCTGAACCGCGGCGCGGCACCGTCCACCAGGCCGCGCTCGCCGTCGCCGATCCGGCGCAGCACCGTCTCGCCGTCCTCGGCCAGCTCCACCAGCGAGTGGTGCCCGGAGTCGGCCACCAGGTAGTGGCCGTCCGGCAGCCGCACCGCCTTGCCCGGGAACTTCAGGTCGCCGGCCTGCGGCTCGGGCGCCACGTACGGGCCGTCGCCGCGGCGCAGCGTGCCCTTGGCGGCGTGCTCGGCCTCCAGCTCCTCGACCAGGGCGGCGATCGCGTGCGCGTGGCCCTCGCCCGCGTGCTGCGCGACGACGTACCCCTCGGGGTCGATCACCACCAGCGTCGGCCAGGCCCGCACCGCGTACTGCTTCCAGGTGGCGAGCTCCGGGTCGTCCAGCACCGGGTGGTGCACCTCGTACCGGGCCACCGCGTCGACCACCGCCCGGTGGTCGGCCTCGTGGACGAACTTCGGCGAGTGGACGCCGACGATCACCACCGTGTCGCGGTGCTTCTCCTCCAGCTCCCGGAGTTCGTCCAGGACGTGGAGGCAGTTGATGCAGCAGAAGGTCCAGAAGTCGGCGATGACGATCTTGCCGCGGAGGTCGGCCAGCGACAGGTCCTTGCCGCCGGTGTTGAGCCATCCGCCCTTGCCCACCAGTTCGGGGGCGCGTACGCGTGCACGAGAAGCCATGCCCCAATCAAACCCGATGCGCGTGAGAACCATTCCGGTCCCGGGCGGCGGGGGCGAGAATGATCCGGTGATCATCGCCAGTGCGCCCCCGGGGCCGGTCGAGGTGCCGTCGTCCGTCGCCGGGTTCGCGCGGGGCCGGCCGGTGCGGGCCGTGTGGCGCAACACGCTCGGCGGGCTGACCTTCCAGGTCGGCGCGGACGGCGGGCGGCAGTTCGTGAAGTGGCTGCCGGCCGGCCGCGGCACCTTCACGGCGGAGGCGGTGCGGCTGCGCTGGGCGGCCCGCCACGCCGCGGTGCCGCAGGTGCTCGACGAGGGCGCCGACGACGAGGGCTCCTGGCTGGTCACGGCCGGCCTGCCCGGCCGCTCGGCGGTGGACGGGCGCTGGCTGCGCGAGCCCGCCGCCGCGGTGCGGGCCGTCGGCGAGGGGCTGCGCGCCCTGCACGAGGCGCTGCCCGCCGCCGACTGCCCGTTCGACTGGTCCGCCGGGCCGCGGCTGGAGGCCGCCCGCGCCCGTGCCGCGGCCGGCCGGACCTCCCTGGCGGACTGGCCGGAGGAACTGCCGCGCTTCCGCACCGTCGACCGGGCGCTGGCCGCCCTCGCCGACGTCCCGCCGCCCGACGGGCCGGTGGTCTGCCACGGCGACGCCTGCGCGCCCAACACCCTGGTCGGCGAGGACGGCCGCCCGAGCGGCCACGTCGACCTGGGCGCGCTCGGCGTCGCCGACCGCTGGGCCGACCTCGCCGTCGCCACCTGGAGCACCGTGTGGAACTACGGCCCGAGCTGGGAGCGGCCGCTGCTGGACGCCTACGGCATCGCTCCGGACGCGGAGCGGACGGCCTACTACCGGCTGCTCTGGCACCTGACCGGCTGAGCCGGACCGCCCCGGCCGGTGACCGGATCGTTCCGGTGCGGGGCGTGATCATGTCTGGGGCGCGGGCCCGCCGGCGGCCACCATGGAGGACATGAAGAGCGCACTCGTCGTGATCGACGTCCAGGAGTCCTTCCGCCGCCTGCCCAACTGGGAGGCCGTCTCCGACCCGGGGATCGCCGACAAGGTCGGCCGGCTGGTCGCCGCCGCCCGGGAGAAGGGCGACCTCGTGGTGTGGATCCTGCACACCGAACCGGGCAGCGGCACCCCCTTCGACCCGGAGTCCGGCCACGTCCGGCTGATGGACGGCCTCAAGCCCGAGGACGGCGAGCCCGTCCTCACCAAGACCTCGCACAACGCCTTCACCACCACCAACCTGCAGCAGCAGCTCACCCGGCACGGCATCGGCGAGGTCGTGGTCGGCGGGATCCGCACCGAGCAGTGCTGCGAGACCACCGCCCGGGTCGCCTCCGACCTCGGCTACCAGGTCGTGTTCGTCACCGACGCCACCGCCACCCACCCGATCGAGCACCGGGACGCCCCGGCCGGCCGCAGCCTGGCGGAGGTCCTCGCCGACCCGCGTACCCTGTCCACCGACGAGATCATCGCGCGGACCGAGTACGCCCTCGCACGGCGCTTCGCCCGGATCGCCACCGTGGAGGAGCTGACCGGATCGTGACCAGGGCGGTCTTCCTGCTGGCGCCGCGGCTGCACCTGCTGGACCTCGCCGGTCCGGCCCAGGTGTTCTCCGCGGCGGCCGACCTCGGCCACCCCTGGGAGATCGGGTACGTGGCCGAGCAGGAGGACGTCACCACCGCGCAGGGCATCGGGCTGAAGGCCGCCACCCGGTGGCCCGAGCTGGCCGCCGGCGACCTGGTGGTCGTCCCCGGCTGGCGCTCGCCGAGCCTGCCGACCGGACCGGTGTTCACCCGGGAGACCCTGGAACGGGTGGTCGCCCACCACACCGCCGGCGGCACGGTGGCGAGCATCTGCTCCGGCGCGGACGCGCTCGGCCGGGCCGGCCTGCTGGACGGCCGCCGCTGCACCACCCACCACGACCTCCAGGACGAGCTCGCCCGCCGCTACCCGCGGGCCTCCGTCGTCCCCGACGTGCTGTTCGTCCAGGACGGCAGCGTCCTCACCTCCGCCGGGATCGCCAGCGGGATCGACCTGGCACTGCACCTGCTGGCCGTCCGCCACGGCCCGTACGTCGCCGCCCAGGTGGCCCGCACGATGGTCGTCCACACCCGCCGCAACGGGGACGAGCAGCAGGACAGCGCGATGCTGCGGCACCGCGCCCACCTCAGCGACGCCGTGCACCGGGTGCAGGACGTCATCGACGCCCGGTTCACCGACCCGCTGCTGCTCACGGGGCTCGCCGCCGGCGCCGGCGTCAGCGAACGGACCCTCACCCGGCGCTTCACCGAGGCGACCGGCCTCACCCCGCTGCGCTACCAGCAGCAGCTGCGGCTGGAGCACGCCGAGCACCTGATCGGCCAGGGTGCCACCGTCGAGTCGGCCGCCCGCGCGGTCGGCTTCCAGGACGCCCGGATGCTGCGCCGGCTGCGCGCCCGGCCCGCCGCGGACTGACGGCACCCGGACGGCCGGTCTCCGCGCCCCGCCGCGCGGCCGAGGGCTGACCTGCGCCCCGGCATCCGGCACGATGTGCTCGGCAGTCTCCGTCGAGGGAAGCAGGCAGGCATGAAGTACGTGGTCAAGGAGCGGCTGTTCGCGGTCGGCGACGACTACTGGATCGAGGACGGCGACGGCGAGAAGGCCTTCCTGGTGGACGGCAAGGTGCTGCGGCTGCGCGACACCTTCGAGCTGCAGGACCCGTCCGGCACCGTGGTCGCCGTGATCAAGGAGAAGGTGCTCACCGTCCGCGACGCGATGCGGATCGAGAACGCCGAGGGCGACACCGTCGCGACCGTCCGCAAGAAGCTCTTCACGCCGTTCCGCGACAAGTACCTGGTGGAGCTGGAGGCCGGCGGCGAGCTGGAGGTGCACGGCGACCTCATCGACAAGGAGTACAAGGTCGAGTCGGACGGCGGGACGGTCGCCGAGATTTCCCGCAAGTGGTTCCGGATCCGCGACACCTACGGCGTGGAGATCGCGGAGGGTGCGGACGTGCCGCTGCTGCTCGCCGTCGCCGTCTGCCTGGACCGGATGGTCGAGCACAACGCCTGACGCTCCGTCGGCCCGCGGCGATGCCCCCGCCGCGGGCCGGCCGGTGCTCAGACGATGACGTGCGGCAGGAAGCGCGCGCCGACGTGGGTGATCGGCGAGTCGTGCGTCTCGCGGATGCCGAGCCCGGCGGCCTCGCCGTCCACCACCCAGGCGCCCAGCACCGGCTGGTTGCCGTCGAACACCGGCAGCGGGCAGAGCTGCTGGTAGCAGAAGCCCTCGTCGCCGTAGCGGTCCGGGTCGCCGGCCCAGGCCGGCAGCAGGGTCTCGTCCCCGCCCGGCTCCACGATCCGAACGCCCGAACCCTCCCGGCCGAGCAGCGGCTTGGCCGCGTACCCGGTGGCGGCGAGCTCGCGCGGCCCGTCCAGGTAGGCCGGCAGCAGGTTGGGGTGACCGGGGTAGAGCTCCCACAGCACCGCCAGCAGTGCCTTGTTGGAGAGCAGCATCTTCCACGGCGGCTCGATCCACAGCGTGGAGCCGGTTGAGCCGCCGAGGTCGACGGTGGCCAGCAGCTGGGCGCCGAACTCGTCCTCCGCCAGCCACTCCCACGGGTACAGCTTGAACGCGGAGCGGATGTAGCGGTGCTGCAGGTCGACGAACCGGCCGGTCAGCCCGTCCAGGCCGATGTCCTCCACGGCGATCGACACCGTCTCCAGGCCGGCCTGCTCGGCGGTCTCCTGGAGGTAGAGGGTGGTCATCCAGTCCTCGCCCTCGAAGTCGCCGCGGGAGTGCGCGAAGTGCACCGGGCCGGGCGGCAGCAGTTCCCTCTGCCGGCTCCAGGCGGCGACCAGCCGCTCGTGCAGCGAGTTCCACTGGTCCGCCTCGGGGAAGCGCTCCTCCATCCAGAACCACTGCGGGCTGGCGGCCTCGATCAGCGAGGTCGGGGTGTCCGCGTTGTACTCGAACATCTTGGCCGGGCCGGTGCCGTTGTACGCCAGGTCGAACCGCCCGTACAGGGACGGCTGTTCCTCGCGCCGCCGCCAGGAGGTGGCGATCACCTCGGCGAGCCGCGGGTCGGTGATGCCGTAGTCGGCGAACCGGCCCGTCCGCACCACGTGGTCGGCGGCCTCCAGGCACATCCCGTGGAGTTCCTCGACCACCTCCTCCAGCGCCTCGACCTCCGGCAGCGAGAACTCGTAGTAGGCGCTCTCGTCCCAGTACGCGTACTCGGTGCCGGGGTTGCGCGGGTCCTCGCAGACGGCGTAGATCAGGCCCTGGGCCTCGACCGCGGCCTGCCAGCCCGGCCGCGGTTCGACGGTGCGACGGCGCATCGCGGTCAGCCCCCGCTCGAGCCGGAGCTGCCGCTCGGGCAGCCGAAGCCGCCGCGCTTGGTGGCGGCCTTGTCGAAGGTGCCGCCGGCGGCGGTCAGCGAGCCGGAGCCGCAGTAGTACCAGCGGCCGGCGGCCGCGGTGGTGCCCGCGGAGCAGGAGTGGTCGTCGAGCACCTTGAGGGTGCCGGGGTCGACGCAGCGCCGGGGTGCGCTGCCGCCGGACGACGAACAGCCGGTGAGGGCCAGTGCCAGCGTCCCCACCATGCCGAGGGCGACGACGCCCGAGCGGCGGCGGGCGGAGGAGGGGTCGGTCTGCGTCATGACGGGTGATGGTACTTAAGGCTCCCCAGCGCCGGAACCATGGGATATCTTTTGCCGGTCCTTGACACTTCGGGTGGCACCTGGCGTGGCACTCCGCCCTGGGGGAGCAGCATGAACGACATCGTCCACGGCCTCGGCGTGGCCGCCGCCTACGGCGCCGTGGGCCTGGTGCTGCTGCTGCTCGGCGTGGGCCTGGTCGACGCCCTGACGCCGGGCAAGCTCGGCCGGCAGATCTGGCTGGAGCGCAACCGCAACGCCGCCGTGGTGCTCAGCTCCGCGCTGATCGGCATCGGCGGCATCGTCTTCACCGCGATCATGTACACCTACGACGAGTTCGGGAAGGGCCTGGCCGCGACCGCGCTCTTCGGCCTGCTCGGCCTGGTGCTGATGGCCGCCGCGTTCTGGCTGGTGGACCTGCTGACCCCGGGCAAGCTCGGCGAGGTGCTGGTCGACCCCGAGCCGCACCCGGCGGTCTGGGTGACCGCCGCCTGCAACCTCTCGGTCGCCGCCATCGTCGCCGCGTCGATCGCCTGAGCCGGCCCGAGCGGCCCGCACGCGGCCGGCACCCCGACCACCGGGGTGCCGGCCGCTGCCGTTGCCGCGGGCGGCGGATCAGCCCTCGGCGAGGCGCTCCGTCAGCCGGGCCTTCGCCGCGGGCCACTCGTAGTGGAGCATCGAGAAGTAGACGCTGTCGCGCCAGCTGCCGTCCGGCCGGCGGCGGTGGCGGCGCAGGGTGCCCTCGTACCGGGCGCCGAGGCGGCGGATCGCGTTCTGCGAGCGCTCGTTGAGGTGGTCGGTCTTCCAGGTGACGCGGCCCATGCCGAGCTCCTCGAAGGCGTGGGTGAGCAGCAGCAGCTTGGACTCGGTGTTCACCGCGGTGCGCCAGACCCGCCGGGCGTACCAGGTGCCGCCGATCTCCACCAGCTCGTCGCGCGCACTGAAGTCGAGGTAGCAGGTGACGCCGACCGCCCGGCCGTCCGCGGTGGAGACCACGGCGAACGGGACGCAGCCGCCCGAGGCCGCGTCGGCGAGCCGGCCGGCGACGTTCGCGGCCATCGCCTCCTCGGTGGCCGGCGCCTCGTACGGCAGCCAGCGCCACACCTCCTCGTCGCCGCCGCTCGCGGCGAAGAGGTCCGGCACGTGTTCCGGGGTCAGCGGTTCCAGCCGGACGTGGCGGCCGGTCAGGACGGTCGGAGCGGGCAGCTTCGCGGTCATGCCGCCGACCATAGACCCGTTGTGCACTAGGAGCAATCCACTTCTGCACTAGTGCAACGACCCCCGGACATGCGGAAGGGCCCCGCACCGAGCTCGGTGCGGGGCCCTCCGGCGGTGTCCCCGAGGCGTCCCGGACGGGTCCGGGCGCGAGTCCTACAGGAAGGAGTTGATCTGGATGGTCTCGGTGCGGCCGGGGCCGACGCCGATCGCCGAGATCGGCGCCCCGGACATCTCCTCCAGGGCCTTCACGTAAGCCTGCGCGTTCTTCGGCAGGTCGGCGAAGGTCTGGGCCTTCGAGATGTCCTCGCTCCAGCCCGGGAGGGTCTCGTAGACCGGCTTCGCGTGGTGGAAGTCCGACTGGTTGTAGGGGAGCTCCTCGACCCGGCGGCCGTCGATCTCGTACGCCACGCAGACCGGGATCTGCTCCCAGCCGGTGAGCACGTCCAGCTTGGTCAGGAAGAAGTCGGTGAGGCCGTTGACGCGGGTGGCGTAGCGGGCGATCACCGCGTCGAACCAGCCGCAGCGGCGGTCGCGGCCGGTGGTGACGCCGCGCTCGCCGCCGATCCGGCGCAGCGCCTCGCCGTCCTCGTCGAGCAGCTCGGTCGGGAAGGGGCCGGAGCCGACGCGGGTGGTGTACGCCTTGAGGATGCCGATGACCCGGTCGATCTTGGTCGGGCCGATGCCGGAACCGGTGCAGGCGCCGCCGGAGGTCGGGTTCGACGAGGTCACGAAGGGGTACGTGCCGTGGTCGACGTCCAGCAGGGTGCCCTGGCCGCCCTCCAGCAGGACGACCTTGCCGGCCTTCAGCGCCTCGTCCAGGACGAGGGTGGTGTCGGCCAGGAACGGGCGGATCTTCTCGGCGTAGCCGAGGTACTCCTCCAGCACCAGCTCGGCCGGGACGGCGCGGCGGTTGTAGAGCTTGACCAGGATCTGGTTCTTGTCGTGCAGCGCCGCCTCGATCTTCTGCTGGAGGATCGACTCGTCGAAGAGGTCCTGCACCCGGATGCCGACGCGGTTGATCTTGTCCGCGTAGGTCGGGCCGATGCCGCGGCCGGTGGTGCCGATCCGGCGCTTGCCGAGGAAGCGCTCGGTGACCTTGTCCAGGGTGCGGTGGTACGGCGTGATCAGGTGGGCGTTGCCCGAGATCAGCAGCTTGGAGGTGTCGATGCCGCGCTCGTTCAGGCCCTGCAGCTCGGAGAGCAGCACGCCCGGGTCGATCACGACGCCGTTGCCGATGACCGGGGTCACGTTCGGGCTGAGGATGCCGGAAGGCAGCAGGTGGAGGGCATACTTCTGGTCGCCGATGACCACCGTGTGACCGGCGTTGTTGCCGCCCTGGTAGCGGACGACGTAGTCGACGGAGCCACCGAGGAGGTCAGTAGCCTTCCCCTTGCCCTCGTCTCCCCACTGGGCGCCAACGAGCACGAGTGCCGGCACAGGCGTACACCCCTTCCGGTTGGGGCATCCTGCCGAAGACCGCAGTCTGCCCCGAGATAGACGAAGCCCCTGGCGCAATAGCGCAAGGGGCTCTTGCACCGAGAGATTACCTGAGGAAGGACCGGTCGTGTCGTCCCTGTCCACGCCCGCATCCCGCCCCGACGGACGCGGTGCGGGGGAGCCGCTGCTGGTACTGGTCGACCCGGCGGCCGGACGGGCCGACGGCGAGTCGGTGCGGATCGCCCGGGACGTGCTGTGCGGAGGCGCCGACGCGAAGGTCGTGCTGCCCGAGAGCCGGTCCGAACTCGACCGCGTGCTCTCCCACCGGGGCCGTCGCAGACCGGTCGTGATCGGCTCCGACCAGGCCGTGCACAAGGTGCTGCAGGCCCTCCACCGGCAGCGTGACCTGGGCACGGATCCGGTGGGGGTGGTTCCGGTCGGCCCGGCCGGCACCGTCCTCGCCTGCCGCGCGCTCGGGGTGCCGGAGCAGCCGGTGGCCGCCGCCCGGGCGGTGCTCGGGGGCGCCCCGCGCAAGCTCGACCTGGTGGTGGACGACGGCGGCGGGGTGGTGATCACCGAGTTGCGGATCGGCGCGGAGCCCCGCCGGGCCCTGCCGTCACTGCGTTCGCTATGGGCGAAACAGGCTGCGCCCGACCAGGCGACCGTCCCCGACCCGGAGTCCACCCCGATGCGGGTCGAGGCGGACGGACGGCTGCTCGCCGACGTCCACGAGCGGATCCGGCTGCTGGAGGCCAGGCCGGCCGGCGGCGAGCTGGAGCTGGTCATCCGCACCGCGGGGGCGGAGCGCCGGCTGCGCGTCGCCGCGCTCAGCGTGGCCGGCCGGAGCTTCGGCTACAGCGCCGACGGCTGCCCCGTCGGGCCGGTCCGGCATCGGACGTGGACGGTGCATCCGGGGGCCTGGGCACTGCTGCTGCCCGCCGGGTGAGCAGGATCACGCCGGACCCCGCCGGCCGACGCCCCGTCAGGCGGGTCCGCGCCCCGAAGAGCGCGCGTGACAAGGGAGTGCGCCGATCGCCGGAAAACGCGCCGGAGAAATGGCGCGCGGTGTAAGGGGTTTTGTCTACGCGCGTTGCCGTCGGTTCGGCCAATAATCCGCGGCTCCCCTGTTCGGGAAGGCGTACGGAACTGTCCTAGACTCGAAGGCGTGCCACGTGGTGACGGACGACTCAACCACGATCTTCTTCCCGGCGAGAAAGGCCCCCAGGACGCTTGCGGCGTCTTCGGTGTCTGGGCTCCCGGCGAGGAGGTCGCCAAGCTCACGTACTTCGGCCTCTATGCCCTGCAGCACCGCGGTCAGGAATCCGCGGGCATCGCAGTGAGCAACGGCTCCCAGATTCTCGTCTTCAAGGACATGGGACTCGTCTCCCAGGTCTTCGACGAGACCTCCCTGGGGTCGTTGCACGGGCACATCGCCGTCGGACATGCCCGCTACTCGACAACAGGTTCGTCGGTCTGGGAGAACGCCCAGCCGACCTTCCGGGCGACCGTTCACGGGTCGCTGGCCCTCGGCCACAACGGAAACCTGGTGAACACCGCCGAACTGGCGGCGATGGTCGCCGAGCTGCCCGGCGAGGAGCACGTCTCCCGCTCCGGGCGGACGGCCGCGACCAACGACACCGACCTGGTGACCGCGCTGCTCGCCGGCCACCCGGACCTCTCCATCGAGGAGACCGCCCGGAAGGTCCTGCCCCAGGTCAAGGGCGCCTTCTCGCTCGTCTTCATGGACGAGCACACGCTCTACGCCGCCCGCGACCCGCAGGGCATCCGCCCGCTGGTGCTCGGCCGGCTGGAGCGCGGATGGGTGGTCGCCTCCGAGACGGCGGCCCTCGACATCGTCGGCGCCTCGTTCATCCGCGAGGTCGAGCCCGGCGAGCTCATCGCCGTCGACGAGCAGGGGATGCGCACCTCGCGCTTCGCCGAGGCCAAGCCCAAGGGCTGCGTCTTCGAGTACGTCTACCTGGCCCGCCCCGACACCACCATCGCCGGTCGCAACGTGCACCTCTCCCGCGTGGAGATGGGGCGCAAGCTGGCCGCCGAGGCGCCCGTCGAGGCCGACCTGGTGATAGCGACCCCGGAGTCAGGCACGCCGGCCGCCATCGGCTACGCCGAGGCCAGCGGCATCCCCTACGGCTCCGGCCTGGTGAAGAACGCCTACGTGGGCCGCACCTTCATCCAGCCCAGCCAGACCATCCGCCAGCTCGGCATCCGGCTCAAGCTCAACCCGCTCAAGGAGGTCATCCGGGGCAAGCGCCTGGTGGTCGTGGACGACTCCATCGTCCGCGGCAACACCCAGCGCGCCCTGGTCAAGATGCTCCGCGAGGCGGGCGCCGCCGAGGTCCACATCCGGATCTCCTCGCCGCCGGTCAAGTGGCCGTGCTTCTTCGGCATCGACTTCGCCACCCGCGCGGAGCTGATCGCCAACGGCATGACCATCGAGGAGATCGGCCGCACGCTCGGCGCCGACTCGCTGGCGTACATCTCGATCGACGGCATGATCGAGGCCACCAAGCAGCCCAAGGACAGGCTCTGCCGGGCCTGCTTCGACGGCGAGTACCCGATGGAGCTGCCGGACCCGGCCCTGCTCGGCAAGCTGCTCCTGGAGGCCGAGATCGCCGGCAGCCAGCAGCCGCCGGCCGTCCGCGGCAAGCCGACCAGTGACCTGGACGGCGTCCAGTCCCTGATCGGCGGGCACGGCGCGGCGGACGCGCTCCGCCGGCCGTAGCACGATGTACCACCCGGGGCGCGGGGCACTGCGCGGCCGGGCGCTCCACGGAGCCGCCCGGCCGACCGCGCAGACCCCGCGCCCCCACGGGTTTAACCGTTTCTGAAAGGGCCACACCAAGGTGACCAGCAACGAGGGCGGCGCGACCTACGCCGCCGCAGGTGTCGACATCGAGGCCGGCGACCGCGCCGTCGAGCTCATGAAGCAGTGGGTGAAGAAGGCCAACCGCCCCGAGGTGGTCGGTGGCCTCGGCGGCTTCGCCGGGCTCTTCGACGCCTCCGCCTTCAAGCGCTACGAGCGCCCGCTGCTGGCCACCGCCACCGACGGCGTCGGCACCAAGGTCGCCCTCGCCTCGGCCATGGACAAGCACGACACCATCGGCCACGACCTGGTCGGCATGGTCGTCGACGACCTGGTGGTCTGCGGCGCCGAGCCGCTGTTCATGACCGACTACATCTGCGTCGGCAAGGTCGTCCCGGAGCGGGTCGCCCAGATCGTCAAGGGCATCGCCGAGGGCTGCGCCCTGGCAGGCTGCGCGCTCATCGGCGGCGAGACCGCCGAGCACCCGGGCCTGCTCGGCCCGGACGAGTACGACGTCGCGGGCGCCGGCACCGGTGTCGTCGAGGCGGACGCCCTGCTCGGCGCCGAGCGCGTCCGGGCCGGCGACGTGGTCATCGCGATGGCCGCCTCGGGCCTGCACTCCAACGGCTACTCGCTGGTCCGCCACGTGCTGCTCAACCAGGCCGGCTGGAAGCTCGACCGCCAGGTCGAGGAGTTCGGCCGCACCCTCGGCGAGGAGCTGCTGGAGCCCACCCGGATCTACTCGCTGGACTGCCTGGCGCTGGCCCGCGCCACCGAGATCCACGCCTTCTCGCACGTCACCGGCGGCGGCCTGGCGGCCAACCTGGCCCGGGTGATCCCGGACGGCCTGCACGCCCGCCTGGACCGCGGCACCTGGACGCCGATGCCGGTCTTCCAGACCGTGGCCAAGGTCGGCGGCATGAAGGCGCTGGAGATCGAGAAGACCCTCAACATGGGCGTCGGCATGGTCGCCGTCGTCCCGCCGTCCTCGGTGGACGTCGTCCTCGCGCTGCTGGAGGACCGCGGCGTCGAGGCCTGGCTGCTGGGCGACGTCGTCGAGCGCACCGACGAGCACGACGGCGGCGCCGCGCTCTACAACTCCTACGAGGGCTTCACCCTCGCCTGAGCCCGTCCGGTGGGCCCGCCCGGCACGGGCGGGCCCACCGGGGCCCGGGAGGGCCCTGCAGCCCCCGTACGGCCGCGGACATGCCGAAGACCGGCCCGGCGCTCGATGAGCGCCGGGCCGGTCTCGTGCGTGCTGTCAGGCTCGGCGGCGGGAGTGTCCGTTGTCGGCGGAGTCCTCGTCGTCCTCGTCCTCGTCGGCGTAGAGATCCGCGTACGCCGCGTAGGGGTCGTCCTCGTCGTCCTCGATCGGCTCAGGCTCGATCGCGGTGGACGGAGATACGCCCAGCTCATGAGACAGACGGTTCGCGTCGAACCCGCCGCTGTTGTACTTCAGCTCGCGGGCGACCTTCGTCTGCTTGGCCTTGGCCCGGCCGCGCCCCATGGGTCGACCCCCTCAACGATGGGGCTCACGGCCCCGAGTCTGACACGTGTTCATGATCAGGAGCGGCCTGCCCGGAGTGGGAGAGCCGTCCCTTGGAGCATTAACGGTACCTGTTTCCGCCGCCGGACGGTACGTCGCGCGTGTGACGTGGCGCGCACGGCCAACCTCCGAAACCGGGTCTTTCCAGGTCACAGGAGGTTTCTCGGGCTTCTGCAGGCTGCCCGGAGCGTACCCGGGCCCGTCCTTACGGTTCCGATTATCCCTCGCCAGAGGGTTCGGTATCGCCCGATCGGGCTACGAAGTGAGAATCCGGTTCCACATTGTGATCCGGAGGGGGGCGAAGCCGCTCCGCCCCCCTCCGGACCACCGTACGCGGACGATCAGGACCGGCGGGCACCCGGGAGCAGGATCGAGCGCAGGGCACTCACCTCGCGCATCCGCTTCTCCGCGAGCCGGTCGGCGGCGACCGCCGGCGGCACGCCGTCCGCGGCGGCGCGGGTGAAGATCTCCAGGGTGGTGTCGAAGATCTTGGTCGCCTTGTTCTTGGCGCGCTCGAAGTTGAAGCCCTCGATCTCGTCGGCGACCTGGATGACGCCGCCCGAGTTCACCAGGTAGTCCGGCGCGTAGAGGATGCCGCGGTCGGCCAGGTCCTTCTCCACGCCGGCGTGCGCCAGCTGGTTGTTGGCCGCGCCGCAGACGACCGCGGTGCCGGCCGCACCGAGCACCGCGACGGTCGCGTCGTCCAGCGCGCCGCCCAGGGCGCAGGGCGCGTAGACGTCCAGGCCGGACTGCAGCAGCGCGGCGGTGTCGGCGGCGACCTCGACCTCCGGGTGGGCCGCGCGCACCCGGTTCACGGCCGCCTCGGAGACGTCCGTGACCACCACCGTGGCGCCGTCCGCGACCAGGTGGCCGACGAGGTAGTGGCCGACCTTGCCGACGCCGGCGACGCCGACTCGCTTGCCGCGCAGGGTCGGCTGGCCCCAGCGGGCCTTGGCCGAGGCGCGCATGCCCTGGAAGACGCCGAAGGCGGTCAGCACGGAGGAGTCGCCCGCGCCGCCGTACTCGGGGGAGCGGCCGGTGACGAAGCGGGTCTCGCGGGCCACCACGTCCATGTCCTGGACGTAGGTGCCCACGTCGCACGCGGTGACGTAGCGGCCCTGCAGGGACTCGACGAAGCGGCCGTACGCGCGGAGCATCGCCTCGTTCTTGTCACCGCCCTCCGCGCTGGGGGCCGGGTTGCCGATGATCACGGCCTTGCCGCCGCCGAGGTCCAGGCCGGCCAGCGCGTTCTTGTAGCTCATGCCGCGGGACAGCCGCAGCGCGTCCTCCAGCGCCTCCTCCTCGGAGTCGTACTGGTGGAAGCGGGTGCCGCCGAGCGCCGGGCCCAGGGCGGTGGAGTGGATGGCGATGACGGCCTTGAGACCGGTCGACCGGTCGTGGCAGAGGACGACCTGCTCGTGGCCGTCCCCGGGGGCAGCGTCCTGCCCGGTCGCGAAGATCCTGCTGAGCACTCCTGATGCGGGGTGCGCGGCGGACGCGGTGTGTACGTCGGTCACTGTGGTGACTCCAGTATTCGTGGGCCCGCGGCGGTGGTGCGGGCGTCTGGTCGAAGCCTAGCCCCGGGGCCGTCGCACGATCTGCCCCCTGACGGTCCCATGGACATAACGACCGGGGGAGCCGGACGGCACCCTCCCCGGCGGCCCCCGGGCCGTGCGACGATGCCGGGTGTGACCGCCGTGCGCACTTCGGTGCTCCCGCCCTACGCCGCCCAGCTGCGGGTGTACGAGCCGCTGGCCGCCTATCCGGAGCCGGAGAGGTCCCGCTGGCAGGCGTACGCGGCGGAGCACGGCCCGGACGCCGACGGGGCCGCCGAACCGGTCGCCGCGGCCGCCCTGGCCGAGCAGCGGCAGGCCCTGGCGGAGCTGGCCGGACGGACCCCGGGCGCGCTGCCCGACCGGGAGAGCGGGCGTGCGCTGGTGCGGGTCGTCGACCGGGTCACCTACATCTGCCCGTGGACGACCCGGCTGCGCAGCTGGCAGGCGATGGACGAGCTCCGCGCGGCGCTGCCGGCCTTCCTGCTGGACACCGTGCTGCCGCCCGCCGTCCGGGCCGAGGCGGAGGCCGACCAGGCGCGCTGGCGGACGGCGCACCCGGACGCCCGGCCGTGGATCCTCACCTCCCGCTGGGAGGTGCCGGTGCGCTGGTGCCTGCCGTTCGGCGAGGAGGACCGGCACTTCGTCCCGGCCGGGCCGGGAGGGGCGGCCGGGGACCGGCCGGTGCCGGCCTCCCTCTTCTACCTGACGCCGATGGCGCAGGCGCGCCGGCGGGTGGCCCGCGGCTACCGGGCGCTGCGGACGGCGGTGCCGGGCTCGCGGAGCGGGCCCGGTGGCGAGCTGGTGCTGGGCGTGGAGCAGGTCGGCCGGTGGCTGGAGGAGTTCCACCCGCGCTCGCTGGTGGAACTCGACTACGGGGGCCTGGTGCACCTGCTCGGTGCCGAGGGGCTGGCGGCGGAGCGCTCGGTGGCCGAGGTCGAGGCCGGGATCGGCGCGCTCCGGGCCGGGGACACCGAGGCGGCGGCGCGGGCGTACGAGGCGGTGACGGCCCGTTGGCGCCGGGTGCTGGCCCTGCGGTACGCCAGCTGACACCGGGTCACCGGGGCCGGGTAGCCGGAGGTCGGACGGGGGTAGGGGAAGGGGGGACCTTCGGCCCTTGCGCCGTGGGGCCGAGGTCCCGAGCCGGTCAATCCCCCAGGAACGTGACACTACTCACCGTTGACGCGAACTTACCCCTATATGCAAAAATGGGACAACCAGCCCAAGTTCAACCTGGTGTGTCCACTTCTGGGTCGATCTGACGGTGGTGCGTACTTTGTGGGGAAGCGGAGGGTCTGGTCGTCTCGTCACCGGATGTCACAGAATCGTGACTGTCCGTTATGAGATGGTCCATGGCCATCCGTCTCGCTTGAACCCCTGAGGGGCCAATTTAGGCGGTTTGGCCGATGGGGCTGGACGGATGGTGTAGTTGTAGACATCAGGACAAGCCGTTCGTCCTATAACCGACTCGGTCCGTGTGTGCCATTTCGGGCATCGCGGGTCAAGGTGCAGAATTTGAAGGATAGAACCGCCCTGGTTCGGTTCTCCCGAGGAGGCCGCTCATGACCGCTCGTACCCCTGACGCTGAACCTCTGCTCACGCCGGCGGAGGTTGCCACCATGTTCCGCGTTGACCCCAAGACGGTCACTCGCTGGGCCAAGGCAGGCAAGCTCACGTCCATTCGCACGCTGGGCGGCCACCGCCGCTACCGCGAGGCCGAGGTGCGCGCCCTGCTGGCCGGGATTCCGGCTCAGCGAACCGAGGCCTGACAGGTCTCAGGGGTTTTCCCGAAGGGCCGTGTCCCCGACTCCGCCGGGTCGGGGGGACGGCCCTTCGGCATGCCGGAATCGGCCATTCCCGATGGGGCCGATGGGGGTGGGGGGAATTACCGGGAATGCATGTGCAATTTTACATATTAAATCCCCTCCTGTCGGGAGGGGGTGCCGGGTGTCCGATCTCAAGAACGGATAAGTGACGACTGTCACGCCGCCGTTATCTTGAGGTCTAGACCTGGACCGGTGTAGGGAGCTGACCCGCCGTCAGCGATCCGTCCGCGCGAACGCCAGAGGCCCGGAACCTTACGGCTCCGGGCCTCTGCCTGTACTGCGATCCCGACGGGACTTGAACCCGCGACCTCCACCTTGACAGGGTGGCGAGCTAACCAACTGCTCCACGGGACCAGAGATTTCTGATCCGTTCGTCTGCTCTCGCTCGCGAACAAGACAGATCGTACTGCATGGCAGGGCCCCAGGTCGAACCGGCCGCGGCGGGCCCCGTCCGGGAGGTGCCGGACGGGGCCCGCCGCGGTCAGAGGGTGGCCGCCGCGGCCTCCATCGCCTTGAGGATGCGCTTCTCCGAGACGGGCGCCGGCGTGCCCAGCCCCTGGGCGAAGAAGCTCACCCGCAGCTCCTCGATCATCCAGCGGATCGCCCGGACCTCCGGCGAGGGCCGGCGGCCCTCCGGCACCCGGGCCAGCAGCTCCCCGTACGCCTGCTGGACGGCCTGCACCTTCAGCAGGTTCTGGGCGTCCCGCTGCGGGTGGTCCGGCAGCGCCTCCAGCCGGCGGTCCACCGCCAGCAGATAGCGCTTCAGGTCCGGCAGCCGCTGCCAGCCCGTGTCGGTCACGAAGCCCGGGTACACCAGCGAGGCCAGGTGCAGCCGGACGTCGTTCACCGCGTTCAGCAGCACCGGGCTGGAGACCGACTTCAGCCGGGTCGACGCCCGGTGGAAGGCGATCAGCGCCGTCGCCGTCTTCAGCGTGGTGTCCGCCGACAGGTCGTACAGGTCCGCCCGGACCTTGTCGAACAGCGCGGTGAACGCCGCCTCGTCCCAGGCCGGGCCGCCGTTCAGCTCCATCAGCCGGTCGACCGCCGCCCCGACCACGTCCTCGAACAGCGCCGGGATCGACCCGTGCGGGTTGTACGAGAGGGCGAGCTTCGCCTGGTTGCCCAGCCGGCCCTGGATCGACTTCGCCGGGGAGTTCACCCGGAGCGCCAGCAGCCGGCGGGTGCCCGCCCACATCGCCTGCTCCTGGGCCTCCGGGGTGTCGAACAGCCGCACCGCCACCGAGGTGCCCTCGTCCACCAGCGCCGGGTAGGCCCGCACCGAGTGGCCGCGGGTGCGCTGCTCGAAGGTCCGCTGCAGCACCGGCAGGCCGTCCGGCCAGGCGGTCAGCCCGCTCTGCTCGATGCCCCGGCCGGAGGCGGCGCTGGACAGCGTCGCCGACAGCTTCGGCTGCAGCGTCCGGCGCAGCTCCTCCAGGTCCTTGGACTCGGCGAGCTTCTTGCGGCCGTCCACCACCCGGAAGGTGACCTTGAGGTGGTCCGGCACCCGCTCGTCGTCCCAGGCCTCCGGCGGGACCACCACCCCGCCCATCCGGTGCAGGATCCGCTCCAGGGTCGGCAGCAGCGGCTCCTGCCGGTCCTTCACCTGCCGCAGCGCGGCCGCCGCGAAGTCCGGCGCCGGCACGAAGTTGCGCCGGATCGCCTTCGGCAGCGAGCGGATGTACGCGGTGACCAGCTCGGCCCGCAGACCCGGGATCTGCCAGTCGAAGCCCTCGTCGGTGACCTGGTTGAGCACCGGCAGCGGGATGTGCACCGTGACGCCGTCCGCGTCGCTGCCCGGCTCGAACTGGTAGGTCAGCCGGAAGCGCAGCGCGCCCTGGTGCCAGTGGTCCGGGTAGTCGGCCTCGGTGACGCCGTCGGCCGACTCGTTGATGAGCATCGACTTCTCGAAGTTCAGCAGGTCCGGCTGCTCGTGCCGGGCCTTCTTCCACCAGGAGTCGAAGTGCCGGGTGGAGACGACCTCCTCCGGCAGCCGGGCGTCGTAGAAGTCGAACAGGGTCTGGTCGTCCACCAGGATGTCCCGGCGGCGGGCCCGGTTCTCCAGCTCCTCGACCTCGCCGAGCAGCTTGCGGTTCTCCGCGAAGAACCGGTGGTGGGTCTCCCAGTCGCCCTCGACCAGGGCGTTGCGGATGAACAGCTCGCGGCACAGCCCCGGGTCGATCCGGCCGTAGTTCACCTTGCGCTGGGCGACGACCGGCATCCCGTACAGGGTCACCTTCTCGTACGCCAGCACCGCACCGGCCTTCTTCTCCCAGTGCGGCTCGCTGTACGACCGCTT
This sequence comes from Kitasatospora sp. NPDC093679, assembly GCF_040683455.1. Taxonomy (NCBI): domain Bacteria; kingdom Bacillati; phylum Actinomycetota; class Actinomycetes; order Kitasatosporales; family Streptomycetaceae; genus Kitasatospora; species Kitasatospora sp. NPDC093679. Next base: position 34,296 of record NZ_JBFBDW010000021.1, on the reverse strand, counting down.
GATCAGGTGGCCGGCCAGCGGCTCCACCCACTCGGGCTCGATCTTCGCGTTGATCCGCGCCCACAGCCGCGAGGTCTCCACCAGCTCGGCGGACATCACCCAGCGCGGCGGCTTCTTGAACAGCCCCGACCCGGGGAAGACCGCGAACCGGGCGCCGCGGGCGCCGCCGTACTCGCGCTTCTCCACGTCGAACAGGCCGATGTGCGAGAGCAGGCCGGACAGCAGGGCCTGGTGGATCCGGTCCGCGTCCGGCTCGGCATCCTCGTGGGGCTCGTCGATCGTCACGCCGAGCTGCTTGGCGACCGTCCGCAGCTGGACGTAGACGTCCTGCCACTCGCGTATCCGCAGGTAGTTCAGGAACTCCGTCTTGCACATCCGGCGGAAGGCCGAGGAGGAGAGCTCCCTCTGCTGCTCCCTGACGTAGCGCCACATCGCCAGGTAGGAGAGGAAGTCCGAGGTCTCCGAGTTGAACCGGCGGTGCCGGTCGTCGGCGGCCTGGCGCTTCTCGGCGGGCCGCTCGCGCGGGTCCTGGATGGACAGCGCGGCGGCGATCACCATGACGTCCCGGACGCAGCCGAGCCGGTCCGCCTCCAGCACCATCCGGGCCATCCTCGGGTCCACCGGCAGCTGGGCCAGCTTGCGGCCGAGCGGGGTGAGCCGCTTGCGGTGGTCCTTCTCCGCCGGGTCGAGCGCGCCCAGCTCGTACAGCAGGTTGACGCCGTCCTTGATGTTCCGCGAGTCCGGCGGGTCCAGGAACGGGAAGGCCGCGATGTCGCCCAGGCCCGCCGCCGTCATCTGCAGGATGACCGAGGCCAGGTTGGTGCGGAGGATCTCCGCGTCGGTGAACTCCGGCCGGGAGAGGAAGTCCTCCTCCGAGTACAGCCGGATGCAGATGCCGTCCGAGGTGCGGCCGCAGCGGCCCTTGCGCTGGTTGGCGCTGGCCTGGCTGACCGCCTCGATCGGCAGCCGCTGCACCTTGGTGCGGTGGCTGTAGCGGGAGATCCGGGCGGTGCCCGGGTCGACCACGTACTTGATGCCCGGCACGGTCAGCGAGGTCTCGGCGACGTTGGTGGCGAGCACCACGCGCCGGCTGTTCGACCGCTGGAAGACCCTGTGCTGCTCGGCCGAGGAGAGCCGGGCGTAGAGCGGCAGCACCTCGGTGGACTTCAGTTTCATCCGGTTCAGCGCGTCCGCGGTGTCGCGGATCTCGCGCTCGCCGGAGAGGAAGACCAGGACGTCGCCCGGGCCCTCCGCCTGGAGCTCCTCCACCGCGTCGCAGATCGCCTGCACCTGGTCGCGGTCCCGGTCGACCTCGTCCTCCTCGGCGCCCTCCTCCAGCATCGGGCGGTAGCGCACCTCGACCGGGTAGGTGCGGCCGGACACCTCGACGATCGGGGCGTCGCCGAAGTGGGCGGCGAAGCGCTCCGGGTCGATCGTCGCCGAGGTGATCACGACCTTGAGGTCGGGGCGGCGCGGCAGCAGCTGCTTGAGGTAGCCGAGCAGGAAGTCGATGTTGAGGCTGCGCTCGTGCGCCTCGTCGATGATCAGCGTGTCGTACTGGCGCAGCTCGCGGTCGGTCTGGATCTCCGCGAGCAGGATGCCGTCGGTCATCAGCTTGACCAGGGTGTCCTGGCCGACCTGGTCGGTGAAGCGCACCTTCCAGCCGACCGCCTCGCCCAGCGGCGTCGCCAGCTCCTCGGCGACCCGCTCGGCGACCGTGCGGGCCGCGATCCGGCGCGGCTGGGTATGGCCGACCAGGCCCTTCACCCCGCGGCCCAGCTCCAGGCAGATCTTCGGGATCTGGGTGGTCTTGCCGGAGCCGGTCTCGCCCGCGACGATCACCACCTGGTGGTCCCGGATCGCCGCCAGGATCTCGTCCTTCTTCTGGCTGACCGGCAGCTCCTGCGGGTAGCTGATCTCCGGGACGGCGCTGCGGCGCTGTTCGACCCGGAGCTCGGCCTTCGCGATCTCGGCGGCCAGCTCGTCGGCGATCTTCTGCCGGGCCTCCGGACTGCGCACCCGCCGGGTGCCGTCCAGCCGCCGGCCGATCCGCTGCTGGTCGCGGAGCATCAGCTCGGGCAGCCGGGCGGCCAGCTCCGCGATGGTGGAGGCATCGGCGGACCGGGCTACGGGAGAACTCACTGCGGGCATCCCTCTAGATTCGCAAGGAGGCACGGGGCGGCGCACCTCGGTTTTCGAGCCCCTCCAGTGTCACAGCCCCGGCCCGTGATCTGCGAACGGCCCGGCGGCCCGGCGCCCGGCGGCCTCACCCCGGTGGCGCACACCGCGGCGCGCGGGCCGAGTCGGGCAACCGTTCGGGCCCGTTCGAGCGGCCAGTAGGGTGCTCGGGCCAGTCGTGACGATCGAGGGGGAGACGATGGCCGGTGAGTTCGACGCGCACGAGCGACGGATGTGGGCGGGCAAGGCCGTCCCGTACGGACGGACCTTCGCGGCGCTCTGCGGGGCCACGGTGCCGGAGCTGGTGGCCGCGGCCGGTGTCGGTGCGGGCACGGCGGTGCTGGACGTCGGCACCGGGCCGGGGACGGCCGCCGCGGCCGCGGTGCGGCTCGGCGCCCGGGTGACGGCCGTGGACGCCGAACCCGGCATGGTGGAGCTGGCCGCGGAGAACGTGCCCGGGGCGGACGTCCGGCACGCCGTGCTGCCCGAACTGCCCTTCCCGGACGCCTCCTTCGACGCGGTGGTGGCCAACTTCGTGATCAACCACGTGGAGGACCCCTCGGCCGCGCTGGCCGAGCTGCGGCGGGTCACCCGGCCCGGCGGACGGGTCGCCGTCACGGTGTGGGCGGCGACCGGCAACACCGCGATGGGCCTGTTCACCGAGGCGCTGGACGCCGCGGAGGTCGGGCGCCCGGTCTTCCCGACCCTGCCGGTCGACTTCGAGCGGACCCCGCAGGGCCTGGCAGGGCTGCTGGCCGGTGCCGGGTGGCAGGACCCGGAGGGCCGGCAGCTGGCCTGGACCCACCGGGTCTCCCCCGAGGAGTTCTGGCAGGGGCCGGCCTCGGGCATCGCCAACCTCGGGCTGGTGATCACCGGACTGCCGGCCGCGACGGCCGCACTGGTCAAGGAGCACTACGACCGGATCGCCGGCGGCCACACCGGTGCGGACGGACTGCTGGCCCTGCCGGCGGCGGCCGTTCTGGCCGTCGCCCGCCGCTGACCGGGTCCGTCCGGTCGGCTAGCCTTTTGACCGACTATCAGCCTGTAGTGCAAGAGAAGCATGGGGGAACGGCTGTGGGACTGTGGGACGACGTCAAGGACCTCGGAAGCGCGGCGGTCAACGTCGTCGAGGACGTGTTCTGGGCACCGACCAAGATTGCCAAGTGGGTGCTCGGCGAGATGTTCGGCGATCCTGACGCCGAACTGGAGAAGTACGCCGCCGAGTTGCAGCAGATGGGCAAGGACGTCGAGGCGTTCGGCAAGGAGATCAGCACCGCGCTGAGCCACCTCACCTGGCACGGACCGGCCTCCGACGCCTTCGTCGCGCACGCGCAGAGCAGGGTGAAGGAGCTCAACACCGTCGCCGACGAGCTCGACGAGCTCGGCAAGGCGATCAAGGGTCTCGCCGACGCCTTCTGACCGGCCGTCGCACCACCCATCCTGTCCCAAGCACGTATCAGCAGGCACGAGGAGACACCGCGCCATGGCCGATCAGTTCGGCGTCCAGCTGCAGGAGCTGGCGAAGATCCAGAGCGACTTCCAGAAGATCAACGCCAAGATGACGGAGATGAGCCAGCGCGTCGGGGCCATCAAGAACGCCGTCGCCAAGGCCGCCGCGACCGACCTGAGCGCCGGCGGGCTGCTCGGCGTCGCCAACTTCTTCGCCGTCGCCGCCCAGGTGGCCTCCAAGGTCAAGGACATCTCCGACCGGGCCGACGCCCTGGAGAAGACCAAGAAGAAGCTCACCGAGGAGCTCGGCCAGGACGCCGAGAAGATCAAGCAGGTCCTGACCGAGTACAAGGAGATCGAGCGCAAGATCCAGGAGGCGCTCAAGAAGCCCCACGTGGGCCAGGAGCAGCCCAAGGGCCCGCACACCGGCATCGACGGCACGGGTGGCGGCAACGGCGGCGGGAACCACGGGGGCGGCGGCCAGACGGGCGGCGGGGGCCACACCGGCGGCGGCGGGCACACCGGCGGTGGCGGCCACACCGGGGGCGGCGGCAACCACGGCGGCACCGACGACTCGGGCAGCGACGGCAGCGGCATCAGCACCCGCCCCGGCGGCCGCCACGACGGCCCGAAGATCAAGGACCGCAGCCGCGGCGACTGGCAGACCCACATCATCAACGGCTCCGGCTGGGACTCCTGGAGCGACCACTGGCACCGCCACAACGGCCAGGGCGTCGGCCCCAAGGACCAGCCGATCCTCGACGGTGCCTCCGACGAGCGGAAGGCCATGGTCGAACGCGCGATGGAGCGGGTGAACCGCAAGCTCGGCTACAGCCAGGGCGCCGAGACCAACGGCTACCGCGTCGACTGCTCCGGCTTCGTCTCCGCGGCGTGGGGCCTGCCCGGCCCCGGCACCACCACCGGCCCGCTGATCAGCGAGAGCGGCGGCATCGCCCACCACATCTCCAAGAGCTCGATGCTGCCCGGCGACGCCATGGTCGTCCACCAGGCCCACGGCGAGCAGCACGTCGTCCTGTTCGGCGGGTGGGCGGACAAGGCGCACACCCGGATGGTCATCCTCGAGGACAACGGCAGTCTCGGCTGCGTCTCCCGCGAGGTCCCGCTCTCCAAGTACTCGGAGTACACCGCCGTCCGCAAGAACGGCATGTGACCCGTCCCGGCGGGCTCCCGGCGGTGCACCACCGCCGGGAGCCCGCCGGCTCCGGTCAGGAGCTCCAGGTCTCCTTCAGCGAGGTGATGGCGCCCTTCGCGTCCACGGTGTACTCGTACGTGTCCTGGTAGCAGAACCAGCCCTTGGGCAGGCTGTCCGGGTCGGTCACGTGGTTGCTCTCGGCGCAGGTCTTCACGTGCGCCAGGCCGTCGCCCGCGGTGCCCGACCGCACGGTGACCGTCTTCGTCCGCAGGCTCTCGTCCGTGTAGACGGTGATCTTCGCGTCGGGCGCGACGGTGTAGGGCTTCGGCTTCTCGTCCGGGTTGAAGAAGAGGCCGTTGGGGCTGCAGTTCGCCTCGACGGACTCCGCCGTCAGCTTGCCGAGGCCCTTGTCGACCGTGCGGACCCGGACGACCTTGTGGGTCTTGAAGTACTCCTTGCAGTTCGGCCCGCGCCCGCCGTTGTCGGCGTCCGCGGCGCCGGTGGCGGCTCCGGTGGCCTTGCCGGCCGGGGCGGAGGAGGCCGGGTCGGCCGCGCCCGCCGACGGCCCGTCCGCCGCGGCGGAGGGCGCGGCGGACGCCTTGCCCGGTGCGGCGACCGCGCCGCCGCCGGTGGAATCCTCCGGGCCGCAGGCGGCGGCGCCGAACGCGGTCGCGACGAGCAGAGCGGCAACGGCCGCGGGACGGATGCGCATGACGGACTTCCCCCTGGATGACTCGCGTGCGGCCCGCCGGTCACGCCGGCCGACCGCCCCCCGGGCCGCGGCGGTCTGCACGCGGCCGTTCCTGCGGAGCCTACTGGCTGCCACCGACCCCACCGCGCCCGGCCGGTGGGGCTCCTGTCACACCGTCGGCTGACGCCGGGTCACTCCGGGACGTCGGTCCGCAGGCGGTCGCGCAGCTCGCGCAGCCGGTCCGCGGGGGCACCCAGGCCGTTGATCCGCTCCCGGGCGGCCTCGCTGCGCGGGCGGTGGTGGCCCGCGAACGCCAGGTTGGCCGACTGGTGCAGCATCCACTGGTGGTACGCCACCAGCCGGATCGCCAGGTCGCGGACGCCCGCCAGGTCGCCGTCCGCCGGCAGCGCCCGCAGCCAGCCCGCCAGCCTCCCGTACCGGACCGCCTGCCGCGACAGCAGCTCCGCCAGCCCCGGCGCCACCGGTCCCGGCTCCCCGCACGTGGCGAGGGCGCGGTCCGCCGCGGCCTGCTCGGCCACCGCCGCGTCCAGCACCGCCAGCAGGGCGGCGGCCTGCGCCTCGCGGTCCGGCGGGCGGTCACCGGGCTCGGCGGGCGGTCGGCCGGGGCCCCGGCCGAGCCCGACCGCCCACCTGCGCAGCACGGCCGACGGACCGCGCCGGGGGGCTGCCGGGGCTGAGGACACGGGCACCTCCGGGCCGGGGGCGGGCGGCGGACCGCCGACCGCGGTGCTGCGGCCGGTCCCCTCCACCGCGCCGGAGCGCCCGGCGTGCACCTCCAGTGTGCGCCCGGCCCGGCCGCCGCGGGCGGCCGTCCGGTGCCGGCCGGTTCTCGCCCCGTTCTCGCGGTCGGGCGGTGCCGTCCCGGGTCAGGCCGCCCGGCGGGCCCGTCCGGCGCGCAGACGCAGGGCGGCGTCGACCGCGGTGCGGACGAGGGCGGGCGGTCGGGGTGCGCCGAGCGCGGTCCGCAGGGGCTCGTCCAACAGGGCGGCGGCCAGGACGGGGGCGAGCGGGGCCAGCGGCCCGGGTAGCCGGGAGGCGAGCAGGCCGCGGGCGGAGGCCCACAGCTCCCGGGCCTGCGGGGAGGGCGCGAAGCGGCGGCGCTCGACCTCGCGCATCCAGGCCTCGGTGCCCGCGAGGCCGTCGCCGGGCGGCACGGGCAGGCCGAGCGCCCCGGCGAGCTCCAGGTGGAAGGCGTAGGCGGCGTCCCGTTCCGGCGGAGCCGGCCGCCGCGGGCCGTGCTCGTCCATGAACCGCAGCGGGCAGACGGTGAAGCAGGCCAGCACGTAGTGCATCAGCTCGGGCGTGATGCCGGGCCGGTCGTGGACCCGGCGCAGCCCCTCCACCACCCGGCGGCCCTCGGCGCTGCCCGGGCCGTGCCCGATCAGGGTGAACATCGCCGCCCCGGTCGCCTTGGCCCGGGTCTTCGGCTGCCCGGTCACCTGCCCGGTGGCGTGCAGCACGGCGGCGATCTCCGGAATCCCGAAGGTCCGGACGAAGCCCAGGGTCAGCCCGACCCGGGACTCCTCCGGCATCACCTCCAGCACCAGCCGCGCGTACGGGTCGCGGGCATCGTCGGGCGGCCGTGCGCCGCTCATGCCGGGCCCGCGGCGGCGAGCGCCTCGGCGATCAGCGGGCCGTCGAGGCCGCGGGACACCCGGACGAGGTGGGCCCGTTCCTCCGCCGGGTCCGCGTCGAGTCCGGGCAGTACGGCCTGCTCCTCGCGGGGCCGCGGCGGCCGTCCGGCGTCCAGTGCGGCGACGGCGGAGCGCAGTGCGGCGGCGACCACGAGGGCGGCCCGCTCGGGGCCGTCCAGCCCGGCCCGCTCGGCGATCCGGGCGCTGCCGGCGACCACGGCCGGGTCCACCCATGGCCGCAGGGTGAGCTGGCCGTCCCGGATCTCCAGGCCGCGCCGGGTGGTGCGCCACTCCAGGTCGCGCAGGGCCAGGCGCTCCGTCCAGCGGGCGGGCGGCGCCTCCAGGGCGAGCCGCCGGTCGGCGCGGTAGACGAGGTCCCAGAGCGGGCGCAGCGCCCGGTAGTCGCGTCGGCGCCGGGCCCAGTTGGCGCCCGCCGGGCCGGCGAAGCCCGCGGTGATCAGCAGGGCGCCGACGGCGGCGAAGGCCGGCCCGGCGGCGGTGCTCAGCCACTCGGCGCCGCCGATCCCGGCGGCGGCCGCCCCGATCGCGACGATCTTGCAGAGCACGTAGAGGCAGGCGGTGGCCGAGCCGAGGGCGATCAACCGGATGCCGCCGCGCAGCCAGCCGGCCGGCAGCCGGGCGGCGTGGCCCCGGCAGACCCGGGCGATGTCGATCAGCGCGAAGGCGAAGGCGCCCTGGTACAGCACCAGGAAGCAGGCGATCGCGGGCACCGTCGCGAAGGTGGTGTCGAAGGTGAGCGGCGTCTCCGGCGCGCCCGCCCGGCCGGCGGCGAACAGCACCGCCATCAGCGCGGCCAGCACGGCGAACAGCGTCAGCCGGGCCCGGATCCGCCGCCGGGTGCCGGACGAGGAGACGTCCCAGATCCGGTCGCCGTCCCGGTCCCCCGGCGGGGTCCAGATCAGCGCCAGCACCACGGCGGCCGCGGAGAAGCCGGTGATGCCCAGGTACACCAGCAAGGTGGCCAGGTTGCCGGTGTGCGCGAGCCGGTCGATCGCCCGGTAGAGGACGGGCGAGGCCATCAGGAAGGAGCTCGCCGGCGAGGCGATCGCCAGCGCCACCACCAGCAGGCCGGGCGAGGGGTCGCGCCGCCAGGCCCTGAACTTGAGGGCGGCGACCACCCAGGCCGCCGCGCCGATCGCCAGGTAGACGGCGTTGAACGGCGCCTCGGACACCGCCGGGGCCGCGAGCTGCTCAGACATGCTGGCCCTTGCGGTGCTCCAGGGCGGGCGCCAGCTGCGAGGTCGTCCCGGCGCCCGGCGCGAGCACCAGGATCCGCAGCAGCTCCGCGCCGAGCACCTCCGCCTCCTCCTCCGCCGCGTCGTCGTAGTGCGAGCGGCCGAGGACCAGGCGCAGGACGTCCGGGTCGATGGTGGGCAGCTCCACCGCGGCGGTCTCCGCGTCCGGCGGGGCGGCCTCCGGCAGGTGCCCGCAGAGCAGGTGGGCGAGCTCGTGGCAGACGATGTGGGCCTGGTGCAGGCCCGAGGTCTCCTGCTCGAAGTGGACGACGTCCTCGCCGGGCAGCCGCTCGACGAAGCCGGAGGGCTCCCCCACCCGCATCCGGCGCGGTGCCAGCCGGACGGGGCGGCCCGTCCGTTCGGCGACCGCCGTGCACAGCTCCTCCACCGTGCTCAGCGGAGGCAGCCCCAGCTGCCTGGCCACGGCCCGCATCCGGCGGCGGGTACGTCCCACACCTCGCACGTGCTCCCCTTCGGGAAGCCGCCAGTGGCCCAGCGGCGTCTCCTGCTGCCCGGTCACGTCACTCCGCCGGGCCACCGTCGTCGGGCAGTCCGACCGCCCTGCGCAACTGTTCCACGACCGTGAGGGCGGCGTCCTGCATCTCCGGCGGAAGGCCGGCCGCCCGCATCGCGATCCGCTCCACCCGGGCGTCGCGGAGCGCCTCGATCCGCTGCAGGTCGCGCTCGACGGCCTGTGCGGTCGCGGAGTCGCTGAAGTAGTCCAGGGGCACGCCGAAGAACTTGGCGATCTTCACCGCGTTCTCCAGGCTCGGCTTCTGGGTGCCCTTGCGCAGGTTCCCGATGTACGTCCCGCTGAGGCCGGTGCCGAGGGCGATCTCGGTGTCCCGCCAGGGGCGGCCGAGGTCCTTCGGGTAGATCACCTTGATCAGGCGCCGGAAGCGGGCCGCGAAGTCGGGGGAGCCCGTGTCGGGCCCGGCCCCCTCACCGGACGGCCCGGCGGAGCCCTCCGGTCGCGCAGATTCGGTGGACATGCGCGGATCATAGAACGATCTGACGCTACGCCAGAATCCCCCGACCGGCCCATCTTGCACGATCGTTGAGGAAGAAGTGCCGTTCCGGTGCGCGAGCCGTGCCGGAATCCGGGAGTCCCTCAGAGTGCGATCCACGATAGTTGACAGTCAGTCACGCATTGAGCAGGATCGATCGCACCGGCCCCGCCCAGCGCGGCCGCCCGGCCGCATCCCCGGCCCACACGCTCCGGCGCGCCGCTGCCCCACGGGGGTGGGCAACGGCGCCCGGTCCCGCCCCCGGCAGGCCCCGCCGCCGCCGCGCGTCCGCGCCCCCTGCGCAGTTCCCCCGGAACGCCCCGGTCGTTTGCACACCTGTACTACTGTGCGTCGGACGCCCGTGAACGGTGTGTGCGGGGTGGCCGAGCGGAGAAGGTGCGTGCGATGAGTCTGCTGTCCCCTCCCGGACCACTGGTGCCGGCCGACTGGCTGGCGGAGCACCTGGGCCGGCCCGGGCTGGTCGTGCTCGACGCCAGCGTCGGGGCGTACCGGGGGATCCGGCGGCCGATCCCCGGTTCGCGGACCTTCGACATCGACGGCGCGCTCTCCGACCCGGCGGACCCGCTGCCGCACACCATGCCCGGCCCCGAGCAGTTCGAGCGCGAGCTGCGCGCCCTCGGGGTGGACGACGACAGCGTCGTGGTGGCCTACGACAACGCCGGCATCTACTCCAGCGCCCGGGCCTGGTGGATGCTGCGGGCGATGGGCTTCGACCGGGCGGCCGTGCTGGACGGCGGACTGCCGGTCTGGGAGGCCGCCGGGCTGCCGCTGGCCGGGGCCGGCGTCGAGCAGGGGCCCGTCGAGCCCGGTACCTTCACCGCCAGGCCCCGCGCCGGGCTCCTGGTGGACCGCCGCGCGGTGGACGCCGCGCTCGCCGACCCCGCCGCCACCGTGCTCGACGCCCGCAGCCGGGACCGCTACGCCGGCCGGGTCGAGGAACCCCGCCCGGGCCTGCGCCGCGGCCACATCCCCGGCGCGGTGAACCTGCCCTACCTCGACCTCCAGGTGGACGGCCGGATGCGGCCCGCCGACGAACTGAGGACCCGGTTCGCGGCCGTCGCCGACGGGCGGGAGCGGCTGGTGGTCAGCTGCGGCTCCGGGGTGACCGCCTGCGTACTGGCCCTCGGCGCCGAGCTGGCCGGCTACCGCGACCTCGCCGTGTACGACGGCTCCTGGAGCGAGTGGGGCCGCCCCGGCGACCTCCCCGTCGCCCAGGGGCCCGACCCGGAGTGACGGCCCAGGCGGGGGCGCGCCCGCCCCCGCCGCCCGTACCCGGGGAACACGAAGGAGCCCCCGCAGCGATCAACGCTGCGGGGGCTCCGATTGTGGCCAGGGCCGGGGTCGAACCGGCGACCTTCCGCTTTTCAGGCGGACGCTCGTACCAACTGAGCTACCTGGCCGTACTGCAACGTCTCTTGCGAGACGAGCGATCCCGACGGGACTTGAACCCGCGACCTCCACCTTGACAGGGTGGCGAGCTAACCAACTGCTCCACGGGACCTGGTGCGGAAGATCCGCTCAGGCCTTGCGGCACTGCACTGTACTACGGTAACGCGTGCCCCCAACGGGATTCGAACCCGTGCTACCGCCTTGAAAGGGCGGCGTCCTGGGCCACTAGACGATGAGGGCTTGCGGCCCCCCTCTGCTGTTATCCAGCGTTCGGGGACGTCGAGAAGCATATGGGATGCCGGGCGGGAACACCAAAACGGTTTCCGGCCGTGATGTCGGGTGTCGCGCGCAGGGGGTCAGGACCAGCCCAGCTCGTGGAGCTCGTGGTCGTCGAAGCCGAAGTGGTGCGCGACCTCGTGGATCACCGTCGTCCGGACCTCGTCGGTGATCTGCTCGTACGTCTCGCAGTACCGCAGGGTCGGGCCCATGTAGATGATGATCCGGTCCGGCAGCACCCCGGCGTACCACTCGCCGCGCTCGGTCAGCGGGGTCCCCTCGTACAGGCCGAGGAGGTCGGGGGAGGCGGGATCCGGTTCGTCCTCGACGAAGATCGCGACGTTGTCCATCATCGCCGCGAGCTTCGGGGGGATCTGGTCGAGGGCATCGGCGACCAGCGTCTCGAACTCGTCCCGGGTCATCTCCACCGCCTCATTGTCGGGTGTGCGGTGACGGTGTGCCAGGTGATCCACGCGGGTGATTCACTGGAGTGTGCGCTCGGACCGGACAAGCGGGGTCGCGGCGCCGCCGCGGGAGGCCGCCGGCGGCGGGCCGCCGGTGCTGCGCGGCCAGGGGCCGACCGTCGCCGTGGTGGCGCTCGGCGGCGCGCTGGGGGCGTGTGCCCGGTACGGCGCGGCCCTCGCCTGGCCGACCGGCCCCGACGCCTTCCCGTGGACGACGCTGCTGGTCAACACCCTCGGCTGCGCGGTGATCGGGGTCTTCCTGGTGCTGGTCACCGAGGTCTGGGCGCCCCACCCGCTGCTCCGGCCGTTCTTCGGGACGGGAGTGCTGGGCGGGTTCACGACCTTCTCCACGGCCACCGTGGAGGTCCAGCGCCTGATCGACCACGGGGCGCCCGCCCGCGGCCTGGCCTACCTGGCCGCCACCGTGCTGGCCGCCCTGGCCTCGGTCTGGATCGCGGCCGGCCTGACCCGGCGGCTGCTCGGCCGGCGGGTCGGATGACCGCGGAGCGCGGCGGCCGGCCGCACCGCAAGGACGACCGCAAGGACGACCGCGACGACGGACGTGACGGCAGGAGGACGGGATGAGCCGACTCAGGGGCACGGCCCTGCGCCTGACCGTGCTGGTCGGCGAGAGCCGGATGTACCGCTCCCGCCCGCTGTACACCGAGGTGGTGCACCGCGCGCACGCCGCCGGCCTGGCCGGGGCGAGCGTCTTCCGCGGCATCGAGGGCTTCGGCGCCTCCTCGGTGATCCACACCGCCCGGCTGCTCTCGCTCGGCGAGGACCTGCCGGTGGCGGTCGTGGTGGTGGACACCGCGGAGCGGATCCGGGCCTTCCTGCCCCGCCTGGAGGAGCTCTCCGGGCTCGGGCCGGTGCTGCTGGAGGAGTGCGAGGCCATCCGGTTCGGTGCCGCGGAGGCGGACGGCGGCCCGGCGGGGGGCGCCGGGCGGGAGGAGGGCCGGTGACCTGGCTGCTGGTGATCGCCGGTGCGGCGGTCGGCGCTCCGCTGCGCTACCTGACCGACCGGGCCGTCCAGGCGCGGCACGACTCGGTGTTCCCCTGGGGCACCTTCACCGTGAACGTCTCCGGCTGCCTGGTGCTCGGCCTGCTGACCGGTGCGGCGGCGCGCGGCGCGGCCTCCTCCGACCTCCAACTGCTCATCGGCACCGGCCTGTGCGGGGCGCTGACGACCTACTCCACGTTCTCGTACGAGACGCTGCGGCTGGCGCAGAGCGGCGCGCGGTTCATGGCGTTCGCGAACGTCGCGGGCAGCCTGCTGGCGGGCCTCGGCGCGGCGTACGCGGGAACGGCGCTGGCGCACGCGTTCTGGGGATGACGCCCCGTCCGGACTCCCGGCGCGAGCCCTCCGGGCACGGCCGCGCGCAGGCCCGCGCGGAGGGCCGTCCGGGGGCGCGGGGAGGGCCGCCCGCCCGGACGGGGGCGCCGGCCGTGTCCGACGGGGCCCGCCGCGCGTTGGGCACCGGAGGGCGGTGGGCCCGGGTGGGCGGTGCGAGAGGTGGCTCGGGAGATGGCTGGGGTGATGGCCGGGGTGACGGCCGCGGTGCGGCCGGGCGGGTCGAGGCGGCGGCGCGCGGTCGCGGGCGCGGCACTGGCGGCGCTGGCGGGGCTGGGGCTGAGCGGGTGCATGGCGGTGGGGGCGGGGTCGGCCGAACTGCAGGGCAGCGACCGGAACACCGGCCAGGGCGACCTGCCCGGGGACTCCGGGGCGCCGGGGGCGCGGGGGGCGGGCGGCAAGCACGCCGGGCACGGAGCGGTGGTGCCCGCGGCGGCCGTGCGGCCGGGGGCGAAGCCGTCCGGTTCGACGACCGCGAGCGCCCCGCCGCAGACCCCGCCCCCGGCCGGGCCGTCGCCCGCCCCGTCGGCCTCGCTGCCGGCCAACCGGAGCGTGGAGACGCCCGAGCCGCATCCGACCGCCGGGCCCACCGGCTCCACCCCCTCGGCCACCCCGGCGCCGGAACCGAGCGCCAGCGCGCAGCCCACGCCCTCCGACTCCGGCTCGCTGCCGAGCCTCCCCGGTTCCTCGGGTTCCGGCGGCGGTTCGGGCTGATCATCAACGGGTTGGCCAGCAGGTTTGCCTCTGATCCCCAGGTTCCTCTATGGTGGTAGATCGTTCGTTTGATCCATTTGACTGGCGCCCTGATTCCCTTGAAACGGCGCCCTTGGCGCGTTCCGGCGATCCGTGGCTGACCGCATAGAGGCGGTTGTGAAACAGAACCCCGGACTTTGGCGCGTGCCACTTCCGGAAGGTTTTGCATGTCTCTCGTTGACGACGCCCGCTTCGCCATGCCCGCGAACGGTCTCGACGCCGCCGACACCATCGACACCACCGACTCCGCCGAGCTGCTCGACACCGTCGAGGACGCCGGGACGGAGGTCGACACCGCGGACGCCGCGGACACCGAGCCCACCGTGACCTTCGGCGACCTGGGCCTGCCGGACGAGGTCGTCCGCGCCCTCGCCAAGCGGGACGTCACCACCCCGTTCCCGATCCAGGCCGCGACCATCCCGGACGCCCTGGCCGGCAAGGACGTGCTGGGCCGCGGCCGCACCGGCTCCGGCAAGACCCTGAGCTTCGGCCTGCCGCTGCTCACCCGCCTCGCCGACGGCGAGCGCACCCGCCCCAAGCACCCGCGCGGCCTGATCCTGGTGCCGACCCGTGAGCTGGCCATGCAGGTCGCCGACGCCCTGGAGCCCTTCGGCTCGGTGCTCGGCCTGCGCCTCAAGGTCGTCTGCGGCGGCACCTCGATGTCCAACCAGATCTACGCCCTGGAGCGCGGCGTCGACGTCCTCGTCGCCACCCCGGGCCGCCTGCGCGACCTGATCAACCGCGGCTCCGCCAAGATGGACGACGTGCAGGTCGCCGTCCTCGACGAGGCCGACCAGATGGCCGACATGGGCTTCCTGCCCGAGGTCACCGAGATCCTCGACCTGGTGCCGGCCGGCGGTCAGCGCCTGCTCTTCTCCGCCACGCTGGAGAACGAGATCGACACCCTGGTCAAGCGCTACCTGAACAACCCGGTCACCCACGAGGTCGACCCGTCCGCCGGCGCGGTCACCACCATGACCCACCACATCCTCGTGGTGAAGCCCAAGGACAAGGCGCCGATCACCAACGCGATCGCCGCCCGCAAGGGCCGCACCATCATCTTCGTCCGCACCCAGATGGGCGCCGACCGCGTCGCCGAGCAGCTGGTCGAGGCCGGCGTGAAGGCCGACGCGCTGCACGGCGGCATGACCCAGGGCGCCCGGACCCGCGTCCTCGGCGACTTCAAGGACGGCTACGTCAACGTGGTCGTCGCCACCGACGTCGCCGCCCGCGGCATCCACGTCGACGGCATCGACCTGGTGCTCAACGTCGACCCGGCCGGCGACCACAAGGACTACCTGCACCGCTCGGGCCGCACCGCCCGCGCCGGCCGCTCCGGCACCGTCGTCACCCTGGTGCTGCCGCACCAGCGCCGCTCCGTCTTCCGCCTGATGGAGGACGCCGGCGTCGAGGCCTCGCGCCACATCCTCGACCACGCCTTCGACGCCGAGGTCGCCAAGATCACCGGCGCCCGCTCGCTCGTCGAGGTGCAGGCCGAGTCCGCGGCCGGCATCGCCGGTGCCGCCGAGCGCGAGGTCGCCGAGATGACCCGCCAGCTGGAGCGCGCGCAGCGCCGGGCGACCGAGCTGCGCGAGGAGGCCGACCGCCTCGCCTCCCGTGCGGCGCGCGAGCGTGCCGCGCTGGGCATCGAGGACGAGCCCGCCACCGAGACCGCCGAGACCATCGAGGGTGCGGCCGCCGCCGAGGCGCCCGCCGTCGAGGCCGCTGCCGCCCCGGTCGAGGCCGAGCGTGCTCCGTCGTACCGCGAGGCCCGCAGCGAGCGCCCGGCGTTCACCCGGGACCGCGACCGCGAGCGCCCCTCCTTCGGCCGCGACCGCGACCGCGACCGTGACGACCGCGGTGGCCGTTCCTTCAACCGTGACGACCGCGGTGGCCGTTCGTTCGGCGACCGTGACCGCGGTGAGCGCGGCGGCTTCAACCGTGACGACCGTGGCGGCCGTTCCTTCAACCGTGACGACCGCGGTGGCCGTTCGTTCGGCGACCGTGACCGCGGTGAGCGCGGCGGCTTCAACCGTGACGACCGCGGTGGCCGTTCCTTCAACCGTGACGACCGCGGTGGCCGTTCGTTCGGCGACCGCGACCGCGGTGAGCGCGGCGGCTTCAACCGTGACGACCGCGGTGGCTTCAACCGCGACGACCGCGGCGGCCGTTCGTTCGGCGACCGTCCGGCCCGCTCCTTCGGCGACCGCCCGTCCTTCGGTGACCGCGACCGCGGCAACAGCAGCAGCCGTCCGTTCGCCCGCCGCGACGACCACCGCTCCGGCGGCCGTCCGCAGGGCTTCGGCCGTGACGACCGCGGTGGCCGTTCCTTCGGTGACCGCGACCGCGGTGAGCGCGGCGGCTTCAACCGCGACGACCGCAAGCCGCGCTGGAAGAACTGACGCCTCACGCGCCCCGGTACGGGCCCGCTCCACTTCGGTGGGGCGGGCCCGTCCGCGTTCCCGGGCGGCCGGGCGCGGTGTTGTTCTCGGGATGAGAATAATCGGTGGCGGACTCCCCTGGGGGGCGCGTAGCGTCGCCGCCATGAGTCGAATGCACCAGGTGGCGGTCGAGAACGAGGAGATCGCCGAGCGGGGGAACTACCGGACGCGGGCCGGTGCGGTGGTGGAGATCGGGCCGGTCCTGGCCGCGGCCCGGGCCGGCACGGTCTCGTACGGGCCGGACGAGCCGGCGGGCCCCGGGGCGGGGCCGTTCACGGGGGCGGTCGAGGTCACCGCCGAGGGCAGCATCCAGGCCGGCGCACGGCTGGTCGCGGCGGGCGGCGAGCACGTCGCGGTGCTGAACTTCGCCTCGGCGCGGAACCCGGGCGGCGGCTACCTGCGCGGTGCCAAGGCCCAGGAGGAGGACCTCTGCCGCAGCGCGCTGCTCTACCGGTGCCTGCTGGAGGCCCCGGACTACTACGAGGCGCACCGGGCCTCCGGTGACCTGCGGTACAGCCACCGGGTGATCTGGTCGCCCCACGTGCCGGTGGTCCGCGGGCCGGGCGGGCTGCTCGCCGAGCCCTACGCGCTGTCCTTCCTGACCTCGCCCGCGCCCAACGCGGGCCAGCTGGCGCTGCGCTCCGGCGGCCGGCCGGTGGACGTGGCCGGGGTGCTCGCCGAGCGGGCCGTCCGGGTGCTCGCCGCGGCGGCCCGGCACGGCGTCCGCGAGCTGGTGCTGGGGGCCTGGGGCTGCGGGGTGTTCCGCAACGACCCGGCGGTGGTGGCGGACGCCTTCGCCGCCGCCCTGGCGACCCACGGCGCCGCCTTCGACCGGGTGGTCTTCGCGGTCTGGGACCGCTCACCGGTGTCGGCGAACCGGGCGGCCTTCGAGGCGCGCTTCCCGGCGGCCTGAGCGGCACCCGGGCCGACCCGCGGCCGGGCGGGGCGCCTGCCCCTCGGGGCCTCCGGGTCAGTTGCTGCGGCGGGTGGCCAGGGCCGAGGCGGTGGCCACCACGGCGGTCACCGCGAGGACGGAGGGCCAGGCGCCGATCTTCTTCGCCAGCGGGTGCGAGCCGCCGAACGCCGCCACGTAGAGCCCGGTCAGCGCCGCCGCGGTGGCCGGGCCGGCCTGGCGGTTCCACCGGACGGCCGCGGTGGCACCGGCGGCGGCGAGCACCGCCCCGCCGAGCTCCCGGCGCCCGCTCCACCGGGCGGTGCCGTACCCGCCGATCAGACCGGCCGCCGCCACCGCCGTGCTCGGGACACCCGCCATTGCCGTACTCCTCGCTCCGGGACTCTCCTGCGACCCTAACCCGCCCGGCCCGGTGCCCGGGGCGGGGCACGGCACCGGGCGGGCACCGGTGCGGCCGAAATCCCGCCCGCAGGCGGCCGAGTTGATCCATACTCGCGCCCGTGACCACTGCCACCGGGACCACCGCCGTCGAGGGCGAGGGCGAACTGCGGGTCGGCCCGCTGGAGCTCTTCTTCGACCTCGTCTTCGTCTTCACCATCACCCAGCTGACCGCCAGCCTGGTGCACCACCTGACCCCGGGCGGGCTGGTGCGGGTGCTGGTGATGCTCGCCGTGATCTGGTGGATGTACGACGCGTTCATCTGGCTCACCAACGCGATGCCGCCGTCGACGCACCCGCGCCGGGCCTTCCTGCTGCTCGGCATGACGGGCTTCCTGATCGTCTCGCTCGCCGTGCCGCACGCCTTCGACGGCAGCGGGGCCGCGTTCGGCTGGGCGTACCTGCTGGTGATCGCCGTGCACACCGGGATGTTCGCGGCGGCCGGGGTGGCCCGCGGGTCGGTGCTGCGGATGGGCGGACTGAACCTGGTCATCGCCGTCCTGGTGGTGGTCGGCGGCTACCTGGAGGGTTCCGTCCAACTCGCCCTGTGGACGGCCTCGCTGGCGTTGCAGATCGCCAACCCGTACCTGGTCGACCTGCCGCAGTTCCACCTGCGGGCGGACCACTTCGTGGAGCGGCACGGGCTGGTGGTGATCGTGGCCTTCGGCGAGTCGGTGGTCGCGCTGGGCGCCGGCGCCGCGGGCCACGAGGAGCTCACCGCCGGGCCGGTGGGTGCGGCGGTCTGCGCGCTCGCGGTCTGCATCGGTCTGTGGTGGGCCTACTTCGGCCACGACGACGACGAGCGGACGGTCGCCGTGATGGCGGTGCTGGACGACGCCCGGCGCAACCGCGTGGCGATCCGCGTCCACAACCTCGGCCACTACGCCCTGCTGCTCGCGGTGATCCTCTTCGCGGCGGGCGCCGAGTCGGCCGTCGCGCACCCCACGGCGGTGCTCTCCACCGCCCGGGCCGCGGTGCTGGCCGCCGGCCCGGCGCTGTTCCTGGTCGCCAACGCCGGGATCCGCCGCACCTTCGGCCTGCACCCGCTGCTGCCCCGGCTGGTGGCGGCCGCCCTGGTCGCGGCGACCGTCCCGCTCGGCACGGGGAGGTCGGCGCTCGTCCAGCTCGGGGCGATCGCCGTCCTGATGGCCGCGGCCTTCGCCTGGGAGGAGCGGCACCGGCCCGCCCGTGGCTGAGCCGGTGCCGCGCACCGCCGGCCCGGGCCCTCAGACCAACTTGGCGCGCAGGGCCGCCAGTTCCTCCGCGGTGACACCGTGGGCGAGCAGGTAGCCCTCGATCGAGCCGTGCAGCTCGCGCATCCGGGCGAGCGCCGCGAGCAGGCTGTCCGCCTCCACCGGGTGCGAGAGCTGCTCCTCGCCGTTCTCGTCGAGGTAGGGCACCGGCCCCTTGTCCAGGCCGAGGTGCACGTTCGAGCGCAGGAAGTCCTCGACGATCTCCTCCTCGGACAGCCCGGCCAGGTGGTGCACCACGGCGACGGTCAGACCGGTGCGGTCCTTGCCGACGGCGCAGTGGACGACCGCGGGCGTCCCGTCCGGTGCGGCCAGCCGGCGGACGGTGCCGGCGATCGCGGCCCCGCCGGTCTCGGCCATGAAGAGGTAGACCGGGAGCGACCCGGACGGCCACTCGACGCCCGTCTCCGAGCGGTCCGGCAGCAGCGGCAGGTGGTGGTCCAGGTAGTCCAGCCCGTGCCGCTCGTCCGGCCAGCGGCTGCGCTCGGTCGACGTGCGCAGGTCGACGACGACCCGGATGCCGAGCGCCTCCAGCGCCCGGGCGCCCTGCGGGGTCAGCAGGGCGAGGGTGCCGGAGCGGAACAGCACGCCGGGGCGGACGGTGCCCACCCCGGCGTCCCGGAAGTTCGGCACGTCCGGGACGGTGCCGTGCGGCCGGGACCGCTGGTAGTCGAGGCGTGCTGGGATGTCGGCGACCGCCCCGGACGTCGCACCGGTGGTGACGGTGGAGGCGGTGGCGGTAACAGCGGCGTCGGTGTCGACGGCGTCGTCGAACTCGCTCTCGGTCATGGGGCCAACGGTAGGCCGCCCGGCCCGCCGGGCGGGCCCGATCGCGAAACCCGTGCCGCCGCGCCGCTCACCGCCCGCCGGCGATGTCCAGGAAGGCCCCGGTGCTGTACGAGGAGGCGGGCGACAGCAGGAAGAGGATGCTCTCGGCGACCTCCTCCGGCCGCCCGCCGCGGCCCATCGGGAGCCCCGGCGCGACCCGGTCGACCCGGCCGGGCTCGCCGCCCAGCGCGTGGATGCCGGTGTGGATCAGACCGGGGCGCACCGCGTTGACCCGGATGCCCTCGCCGGCGACCTCCAGAGCCAGGCCGCGGGTCATCGAGTCCAGCGCGCCCTTGGAGGCCGCGTAGTCCACGTACTCGTTGGGCGAGCCCAGCCGGGACGCGGCCGAGGACACGTTGACGATCGCCCCGCCGCGGCCGCCGTAGCGGGTGGACATCCGGCGGACGGCCTCCCCCGCGCACAGGAACGGTCCGGTGATGTTGGCCGCCCAGATCCGGGCCAGCCGGTCCTCGTCCAGCTCGTCGAGGCGGCACTGCTTCTCCAGCGTGCCGGCGTTGTTCACCAGGCCGGTCAGCGTGCCGAGGCGCTCGTCGACCGCCTCGAACAGCCGCCTCGCCCCGTCGGCCCGGCTCACGTCCGCCCGGACGGCGATCGCGGTGCCGCCCGCGGCGCGGATGCCGTCCACCACGGCCTGCGCCGAGACGCCGTCGTTGAGGTAGTTGATGCAGACGCGGTGGCCGCGGGCCGCGGCCAGCCGGGCGGTGGCGGCCCCGATCCCGCGTCCGCCGCCGGTGACCACAAGGACTTCGTCGCTCATGGCCCCGACCGTAGCCGAACCGGCCGTGCCCGAAGGGTGGAAATCCCGGTCGGCCCGCACCCCGGCCCCGCAGGATGGCCGCATGACCGCGCAACCCGCAGCCGCCGACGACCGGGCCCACCTGGCCGCCGACGCCACGATCGACCACGACCACCCCGCGATCCGTGCGCTCGCCCGCAGCCTGCGCGGGGCGAGCGCCGAGGAGACCGCGCGCGCCCTGTACCTGCACGTCCGCGACGAGGTGGCGCACTCCTACGACGTGGACCGGTGGAGCGCCGCCGTCCGCGCCTCCGACGTCCTCGCCGCGGGCGACGCCGTCTGCCACGGCAAGTCCCACCTGCTGGTCGCGCTGCTGCGGGCCGAGGGAATCCCGGCCGGCCTGTGCTACCAGCGGCTGGAGGTGCTGCACGCCCTCGCCGCGTACCGGCTGCCCGGGCGGTCGGAGTGGGTCCGGATCGACGCGCGCGGCAACCGGCCGGGCATGGACGCCCGGTTCGCCGTCACCCCGGCCGAGGAGCGGCTCGCCTACCCCGACGTCCCGCTGGAGCCCGGCGTGCACGCCGCCGTACCGCCCGTCCTGGCCGCCGGCCTCGCCCGGGGCGTGCCGGGCGTCGCCTCCTTCGACTACATCCCGACCGCGTTCTAGGACCGTCTTCGAGGGCGCTCGGGCGGTCAACCCCGGTGGCCCCGGCGCCCCTGCGGCAGCCCGAGCGCCTACGGAGCCGCCTCGCGGAGGGCGGCGATCCTGGGGGCACGGCTCTTCGGCGAGTCCAGGCCGAAGCCGCGGGCGTCCCCGAGCTCGTCGCGGACGAAGGCCTCCGTGCGGTCGATCGCCGCGCGCAGCGCCGCGTCCTCCGGTACGTACAGCCGGTGCACGATCTCCCGCTCCCCGGGGTCGTACTCCCACAGCCCGACGATCCGGCCGCGGTCCACCACGACGTGGGTCTGCGGGTCGGCCTCGGAGCCGAAGGTGCGCCCGGCCCGCCCGCCCGGCAGGGTCCGTCCGGCGTCGGCCGCGTCCAGCAGCCGGGGCAGGTCCCGGTGCAGCAGGTGGATGCCGTCGATCCCGGCGACCAGCGCGTACGAGGGTTCGGCCGGGGGCACGAAGGCCTCGAACTCCGCCACCAGGGAGGCCGGCAGCAGCAGGTCGGTGCCGGGCAGGGTGACCAGGTCGAGCGGGGCCAGCGCGGCCTTGGCGGTCGCCGCCGTGAACCCGGTGAACCACCTCAGGTGCCGGACGGCCGCCGGCGCGGCCCACGACAGGTACCGCTCGGCGAGCTCCGCGGCGGAGCCCTTCACCGGCTGGTCCCACCGGACGTAGCCGTAACGCTGCTGGTCCAGGCGGCCGTTGACCGGCACCCGGCGGGCCTGGCCGCGGGCCTGCAGCAGCCCCAGCGCCAGCGGCAGCGTGGTCGACACCCCGCGCTTGCGGCCCGCCTCGCCGAGCGGGCGGACGGCCCCGCCCGCCGCTTCGCGGATCGCCGCCGGCTCCAACGGGTCGTCGGGCGACAGGAGGTGGCCGAGGGTCAGGCAGAGCTTCTCGATCTCGTCCCGGGTCACGCCCAGATGCTTCACCGCGGAGGTGATCTCGCTCTCCGGGGCACCCGCGCCGGCGGCCAGGCCGAGTGCGTAGTCCGCCGCAGGCAGGACGTAGGTGCAGCCGCGGGCGGACGGCAGCTCGTGCACCTCCAGGGCGGCCACCGCCGCGTCCACCGCCGCCCTGCCCAGCCCGGCCCGGGCGAACAGGCCCAGGTAGGGGGCGGCGCCGCCGACCGACCGGGCCCAGCCGGCCGCGGTGAGCACCTCGGCCGGGGAGGCGCCCGCGTGCGCCGGTTCGGGGCCGCCCGTCAGCCACTGCCGGTGCGCCCACCAGGCCCTGAGCTTCGCCGCCGGGACCACGCCGTCCATCAGCCCGTTCGCCATGGGCCCAGTATCGGCGCGCCGGAGCACGGGCGGCCGGAGCGACCTACCGACAATTCGGTCGCGCCCGGCGGCGGCCGCACGGCAGACTGCCCGTTCAGCCCCCACCGGTTCTGCCGGCCCCCGACGGACGGAGACGCCCGTGCACGTCCTGCTCGCCGGCATCGTCGGCTCCACCGCGTACGGCCTGGCGCACGCCGGCTCGGACATCGACCGGCTCGGCCTGTTCGCCGCGCCCACCGTCGAGTTCCACGGCCTGCAGCGGCCCGCGGAGTCGCACGTCACCACCGCGCCCGACCGCACCCTGCACGAGGCGGCGAAGTGGTGCCGGCTCGCGCTGAACTGCAACCCCACCGCCTCCGAACTCGCCTGGCTGCCCGAGGACCTGTACGAGGTGCGCACCGCGCTGGGCGAGGAGCTGATCGGCATCCGCCGGTCCTTCCTCAGCGAGCACGCCGTCCGCCGTTCCTACCTCGGCTACGCCACCCAGCAGTTCAGGAAGCTGACGACCCGGGACACCACCGACCCGGCCGCGCGGGCCAGGGCCGCCAAGCACGCCCGGCACCTCGTCCGGCTGGTCGAACAGGGCCTCGCCCTGCACGAGACCGGCGAGGTCACCGTGCGGCTCGCCGACCCCGAGCGGGTCCGTGCGCTCGGCGAGCGCTACGCCGAGCGGCCCGCGGAGGCGGCCGGGCTGCTCGCCTCGGCGGAGGCCCGCTTCGACCGGCCCGGTGTGCTGCCGGCGGCGCCCGACGAGGCCCCGGCCGAGGCCTGGCTGCGCCGGGTCCGGGCCGTCCACCTGGACCCGGCGGCCTGACGCCCGTCCGCGCACCGGTTCGAGGCGCGGCGCGGCGCACAATCCCCTGGCGGCCCCCCGGGGATCACCGGGTAGGATCGGCCCCGGCGAGCGCTGTACCAGCACGGTCGTGCCCGCCGGCGGGCCGCTAGCTCAATTGGCAGAGCTGCGGACTTTTAATCCGTAGGTTCAGGGTTCGAGCCCCTGGCGGCCCACCGTCCCGCCGAAGTCCGGCACCGGCTCCCCGGTGCCGGACTTCGGCGTTCCGGGGCGGTTTCAGCCGTTGCCGCCCGTGCCGGTGAGGACGGGGCGGAGCAGGTCGAGGACGGCCGTCCAGCGGTAGGCGGCGCGGCCCTCGTCGGTGCGGGCCCGGTGCGGGACGGCGTCGCCGAACAGCACGCCCATCGACCGCAGCCGCTCCAGGCTCGCCCCGTAGGCGGGGTGGGCGGCCTGCGCCGCGTTGACGTACGGCTGGACGGCGGTCGGCGTGCCGAGGCCGTGGGCCTCGCAGAGGATGCCCAGGGCCAGGGTGTCGGAGATGCCGGCGGCCCACTTGTTGACGGTGTTGAAGGTGGCGGGGGCGACCGCGATCGCGTCGGCCCAGGGCAGCGGCTGCGGGCTGCCCGGGGTGCGCCAGGCCGAGCGGACGGCGTGGCCGGTCCGCGCCTCGACGGCCTCCCGGTCGATGAAGCCGAGTGCGGTCGGGGTGGCGATGACGCCGACGCCCCAGCCCTCGTCCTGGGCGGCGCCGATCAGGGTGCCCACGTCCGCCGCGATGCCCGCGGCGCAGACGACGACGTAGAGGAACGGCCGGTGCTGCTCGGTCAACTGCTCGCTCAAACCTGGACTCCCCGGTGCGGTCGACGGTGCGTGGCGGGTACCGGGACATCCTGCCCCGCCGGCCGCCCGCCGTCCCGGCCCGTGGCGGCGGACCGGAACGGACGTCGCATCAGGGCTTCAGCAGCACCGGCGGGAAGAACGGCCTGGACGTCTTCAGCCGGTAGGCCATCGAGACGTCGTCGATCAGGAACGGCACCTTGTTGGCGGCGTCGTCCACGGAGAAGAAGGAGATCACGGCCTTCTGCTCGGTGGAGGAGTAGAAGGCGCTCGGCAGGGTCACGGTGACCTGCTGGTAGCCGCTGCCGCTGTCCTTGTTCGTCCGGCTCGCCAGGGTGTACGGGGTGCCGTCCGGCGCGGTGGCCTCGACGGTGAGCTCGTGGTAGCCGAAGGTGGCCGGGGTCGGGGTGCCGATGTGCACCCAGAAGGTCAGCACCGGCACCCGCAGGGCCGGGATCGTCACCTGCTGGGTGATCCGGTCCATGCCGGGCCGGCCGTGGCCGCCGAGCTCGGCCTTCCAGGTGCCCGAGTGTGCGGGCAGCGCCGGGTCGTCGGTGATGATTCCGGTGCCGAACGGCAGCGAGAACGTGTTCCACCCGCTGGCTCCGGCCTCGAAGTCGGGGTTGGCGACGCCGGCCGGTGCGGCCTGCGCGGCCGGGGCGGCCAGCAGGCCGACGACGGCGGCTGCGGCGAGGGCGGAAGTGGCGATGCGCGCCTTCCGGAACATGGCCTTCATGACTCTCCTGATCGGGGTGGCCGCCCGCACCTGCTGCCGGTGCCCGGGGCGGCGGAGTTCCTGCTGCGGCCCGGGGCCGCAGCAGGAACGTACCGTCCACCACTGACACCACCGGGGTGGAACCGGTTCCCGATCTGACGCGCGGTCATGTTCGCGTCCAGGTGTGGGGGCGAACGGCCGGGCGGTGGCCGGGGCAGCGCTGCCCCGGCCACCTGGCCCGGTCAGTAGCGCGGCTTGCGGGTCAGGGCGATGCCGCCGAACAGGAAGGCCACACCGAGCACGCCGGCGATGACGGCGTCGGTGGTCTGCGCGGGCTTGTGGCTGGCGTCCATGACCGCGGTGACCAGACCGGCCACGGCGCTGATGTAGCAGAAGATCGTGATGAAGATCTTCAGGTTGGGGTTCATCCGATGCCTTTCGTCGAGCGGTGCGGGTGGTGGTGCGGGGCCCTCAGCGGGCGGCCCGCGGTCCGCGGCCCGCGGGTGCGGTCGCGGCGGCGGTGAGGCCGAGCAGCATCACCCAGGCGTCGGGGTCCGACCGGAAGCGGTTCCAGCGGTCCGCCGCGAGGGCGAGTTCGGCCAGCGAGAGGACGCCCCGGGCCACCAGCGGCTCCAGCCGCTGCGGGCCGAGCTGCGGGGCGAAGGCGTCCGTGGGGTGGTCGTCGTTGGTGGTGGCGAAGGGCCGCAGCACGACGTCCTCGAAACCGGCGGCGCGCAGCAGCCGGGGCAGCCGCCGGCCGATCGCGCGGTCGCCGCCCGCCGTCCGCTGGGCGGCGGCCATCTTGGCGTGCACGCCCGCGAGTTCGGGGTAGGACGGGTCGGCGGCGCCCCAGCAGGCGGAGTCGACCTCGGTGCAGGCGACCCGCCCGCCGGGCCGGAGCACCCGCCGGACCTCGGCGAGCACCGCCGCCGGGTCGGGCACGTGCTGGAGGACGTACCGGAGCAGCACGAAGTCCACGCTGCCGTCCTCCAGCGGCAGGTCGGCGCCGTCCGCGACGAGCAGGGTGACGCCGGGGCCGGCCGCCCGGGCCAGTAGCTCGGCGTCGATGTCGGCGGCGACCAGGGCGGTGTCGGCGGGCAGGGCGGCCCGCAGCCGGCGGGTGACCGCGCC
Organism: Kitasatospora sp. NPDC093679; assembly: GCF_040683455.1. NCBI lineage: Bacteria > Bacillati > Actinomycetota > Actinomycetes > Kitasatosporales > Streptomycetaceae > Kitasatospora > Kitasatospora sp. NPDC093679. The sequence continues at coordinate 8,603 of NZ_JBFBDW010000021.1, read as the reverse complement.
GGGGCCGGCGCCGAGTTCGAGCACGGTGCCGCCGGGGACGGCGATGCCGAGCTCGCGCAGCAGGTGCAGCTCCTCGGTGAAGGAGAGCGCGGCCTGCGCCTCCAGCCGGTCGAGTTCGGCGGCCAGGCCGCCGCCGGTGGTGCGGGCCGGGTCGTAGGAGCCGCCGACCGGGCGGTCCGGGGCGGGCGCGTCGGAAGGAGCGGTGGGGGCGGTCATCGGGGCCTCGCGATCATCGTCATGCCGTTCTTCGGACGGAGCGTCACCAGGGCTTCCGGCTCGACCGCGAGGCCGTCGACGACCTCCAGGCGGACGGACTGCAGCAGGGTGGCCAGCACCAGGACGGCCTCCAGCAGCGCGAAGTGCTGGCCGACGCAGATCCGGTCGCCGCCGCCGAACGGCAGGTAGAGGTGGCTGGGGAAGGACGCGCCGTCGAAGCGGTCCGGGCGGAACTCCTCGGGCGCGTCCCAGTGGTCGGGGTGCCGGTGCAGCACCCACTGGCTGACGCAGACGAGCGTGCCGGGCTCCACCCGGTAGCCGCCGATCACGTCGGGGCCGATCGCACGCCGCGAGATCAGCCACACCGGCGGGTAGAGCCGCATCGCCTCCTGGACGGCCCGCCGGCAGGCCGGCAGGTCGGGCAGGTCGGCGGCGGTCGGCGGGCGGCCGCCGAGCACCCGGTCGATCTCCTCGCGGACCCTGGCCGCCTCCTCCGGGTGGCGGTCGAGGAGGTAGAGCGTCCAGCTGAGCGACTTGGCGGTGGTCTCGTGGCCGGCCATGACGATGGTCAGCACCTGGTCGCGGAGGTCCTCGTCGGAGACCAGGTGGTCGCCGGACATCATGGTGTCGAGCAGGTTCCCCGCCCCGCCGTCGGTGCCCCCGACGGCGTCGCCGCCGGAGACCGGGCAGCCGGCCGCCCGCCGGGAGGCGATCAGGGTACGGGTCACCGTGTTGAGGAAGACCCGCGCCCGGCTGAAGGCGGCGTAGCGCTGCGCGGTGTCGGCCGGGTCCGGGTCCGGGTCGGGCACGTAGTGGCCGATGCACCGGTTGACGGCGTCGACGGCGCGGCCGAAGCCCTCGCCGATCCCGTCGATGTCGGCGCCGAGGATCGCGTGCGTGAGGATGCCGAGGGTCAGCGCGGTGAGGTGGTCGTCCACGGCGATCGGGCTGCCCGCCTCGACGGACGGGCGCCAGCGCTCCAGCAGCGCCGTGGTGGCCTCGGTGACGATGCCGTCGAAGCTCCGCACCGAGCTGGGGCGGAAGGCGGGCGCGGTGAGCCGGCGCTGGCGGGCCCAGTCGGCGCCGTTGCTGGTGAGCAGGCCGTTGCCGAGCAGCGGACGCAGCATGGCGTCATCCGGGGTGTCCTGCTTGGTGTAGTTGGCGCCGTTGTCCTTGAGGACGTGCCGGGCGTACTCGGGCCGGTTCAGCAGGTAGACGGTGTCCCCGCCGGCCCGGTGGCGGGTGATGTCGCCGTAGGTACGGGCCAGGTCGGTGATGAAGGCGAGCGGTGCCTCGCGCATCACCGCCATGTCGATCTCCTCCGGCGGACCGGGCGGCAGCGGCAGCCCGGAGCGGTCGGAGCCCGGGGTGCGCGGGCCCGGGTGCGTAGGCGCGGTTCGGACCACGTCCGTGTGTCCCTTCGGGTCGGCTGCGGCGGCGTACGCGGATGCGTAGGCCCGGCGCGATACGCAGAAGGAATTCGCCGAATGCGTACGCATCCTGCCGCCGTACGTATTCGGATGCGTATTCCGATGCGTATTCCCATACGCATTCCTGCCATCTCGCCGCCCGAAATCTACCGCACGCCCCCGACGTGCTCAATACTTACTCTCGGCACCGGAACTGACGTCTTGGCAGGCCATTTCCCGGCATGTCATCGTTCATTTGTCGGCAGCGCAGCAAGGCGCCGCCGGTGAAGTCCGGAACCGAGAAAAGGAAAAGTCTTATGGCTTTGGACCAGCGGAAGCGGGCCGAGTTCGTCAACGGCTACACCCGCGCCCTGATCAGCGCCTGGTCGAGCGAGGAGTACGCGGCCCGTCTTCGGACGGACGCCCGTGCCGCGCTCGCCGAGGCCGGCCTGGAGCTCCCGGCCGACGCCGAGATCGTGATCGTCAACACCGCCGCCGAGGGCGAGCAGGAGGGCAACCTGGAGGTCCAGGTCGAGCTCTTCGAGATCGGCCTCGCGACCGGTCGTTACGAGTTCCACATCCCGGAGACCCCGCAGATCGACACCGCCGAGCTCAGCGAGGGCGACCTGTCGGACATCGCGGCCGGCGGCAACTCCTGCTGCTGCCCGTGCTGCTGCACCTGATCCCACCGATCAACCTGATCACCACCTAGGAGCGATCCAAGTGGCTACCGCCGTCGGGGAGAACCCCGTCTCCGTCCGCGGCCTTCGCAAGAGTTACGGCGACTGGCACGCGGTACAGGGTCTGGATTTGGACATTCACGCAGGCGAGGTCTTCGCCCTGCTCGGGCCGAACGGCGCGGGCAAGACGACGACCGTCGAGATCCTGGAGGGTGTCCGGCAGCGAACCGGCGGTGACGTGCGGGTCCTCGGCCACGACCCGGCCGAGGACCGGCGCGAGTGGCGCGCCAGGATCGGGGTCGTCCCCCAGACCACCGGCGCGTACAACGACCTGACGGTGCGCGAGGTCGTGGAGCACTTCGCGGCGTTCTACCCGGCGCCGCTCCCGGTCGGCCAGGTCATCGACATGGTCGGACTGGGCAAGCACGAGAAGAAGCAGAGCACCGACCTCTCCGGAGGCCAGGCCCGCCGGCTCGACGTCGCCGTCGGCATCGTCGGCGACCCCGACCTGATCTTCCTGGACGAACCCACCACCGGGTTGGACCCGGTGGCCCGCCGGGAGGCCTGGGACCTGGTCCGCTGGTTCTCCGAGCGCGGCCGCACCACCGTGCTCACCACGCACTACCTCGACGAGGCCGAGACGCTCGCCCAGCGCGCCGCGGTGATCGTCGCCGGACGGGTGGTCCAGTACGGGCCGCTCGCCGACTTCGGCGACCGCGCGAAGACTCCGACCACGGTCTCCTTCCGGACACCGCCGGAGCTCGCGCACCGCCTGCTGCCGCACCTGCCGCACGGCGCCGAGGCCGAACCGGCCACCGCCGACGGCCTGCTGCGGATCCGCACCCACACCCCCACCGCACTGCTGTCGGTGCTGGTGCCGTGGGCCCGCGAGGCGGGCGTCGCCGAACTGCCCGAACTGCGGGTGCACCGCCCCACCCTGGAGGACGTCTACCTGGACCTCATCCGGCAGAACATCGGCGGCACCGACCGCGGTACCGACCCCGTCGACGGCGCCGAGGAGGGCACCCGATGACTCTCGCAGAGGCCTCCCCGAACTCCCCGGCCCGGACCGGCCAGGCCGCCCCGGCCGACGGTGCGGCCCGCGAGCCGCGCCGCACCGCGCCGATGCCGGGCGTCTGGCGGGCCGGCGCGGCCCGCTCCCGGGTCGAACTGCGGGCGTTCTTCCGCAACAAGCAGTCCCTGGTCTTCACCCTGATGTTCCCGGTGATCCTGCTGGTCGTCTTCGGCTCGATCTTCTCCGGCAAGGTGGCCGGCACCGACACCGACCTCAAGCAGGTGTTCATGGCCGGCATCATCGCCGCCGGCGTGATGAGCACCTCCTTCTCGGGCCTCGCCATCAACGTCGCCATCGAGCGGGACACCGGCACCGTCCGCCGGCTCGCCATGACCCCGATGCCCAAGTCCGCGTACTTCGTCGGCAAGCTCGTACGGGTCGTGGTCACCACCGTGCTGGAGACGGCGCTGCTGCTCGGCATCGCGCTCACCCTGTTCGGGCTGCCGCTGCCGAGCACCGCCGAGCGCTGGGCCACCCTCGGCTGGGACCTCGCCCTGGGCACGGTCGCCTGCGCGATGGCCGGCGCCGCCTACTCCGCGGCCATCCCCAACAGCCGCTCCGCGGCGGCCGTGGTCACCCCGGTCTTCATGGTGCTGCAGTTCATCTCCGGCGTGTTCTTCCCGTTCGGCCAGCTGCCGCACTGGATGCAGACCACCGCCGCGTTCTTCCCCGTCAAGTGGATGGCGCAGGGCTTCCGTTCGGTGTTCCTGCCGGACTCCTTCCAAGCCGTCGAACCCGCCGGGAACTGGGAACTCGGGCACATCGCCCTCGTCCTCGCGCTGTGGACGCTGGGCGGCCTCGTCCTCACCGCCATGACCTTCCGCTGGCGCGGTCCCCGGGTCCGCTGACGGCACGCCGGCCGGGTCCCGCGGGACCCGGCCGCGCAGCACCGAGCACGCCCACCGACAGTCAGGAGTCGCCCCGATGACCACGGCGCCGGTGCGGCTGCCCGAGCACCTGATCCACCCGTTCGCCCCCGCCGGGCGTCCCGACCCGTACCCGGCCTACCGGTGGCTGCGGGCCAACGACCCGGTGCACCACGACACCGCCTCCGACTTCTGGCTGGTCACCGGGCACGCCGACTGCGCGACCGTGCTCCGCGACCCCCGGCTGTCCGCCGCCCGCGGACAGCGGGAACGCGCCCGCGAGGACGCCCTCCCGCCGTCGATGCTCACCACCGACCCGCCCGACCACCACCGGCTGCGGGCCCCCGGCGCGCTGCTGCTCGGCCCGGCCGCCGTCCGCTCCGTCGCCGACGGCATCGCCGCCGACACCGACGCCCTGCTCGACCGGCTCGCGACGGCCTCCGGCCGGCCGGACGCCGTCGCCGACATCGGCCGCCCGCTCGCCACCGCCGTCTTCGCCCGGCTCTTCGGCCTGCCCGACGGCGAGCTCACCCGCTTCGAGACGCTCGCCCGGGCCGCCTCCGCCAACCTCGACCCGATGGCCCCGCCCGCGCGGGCCGCCCTCGGCCGCACCGCCGCCACCGCCCTCGGCCGCTACCTCGACGCCCACACCGTCCGGCTGACCGCCCAGGGCGCCGACGTGCCGCTCGCCGCCCTCGCCGCGGACACCCGGCTCACCCGGCCCGAGATGCTCGGCATCCTCAACCTCGCGGTGGTCGGCGGCTGGCAGCCGCTCGCCGAGTTCGTCGGCAACGCGCTGCACTCGCTTCTGCCCGACCGGGCGGCCGTCCGCCGCCTCGCCGCCGCCGACGACGACCTCGCCCGCCTCGCCGTGGACGAGCTGCTCCGGCTGGAGGCGCCGATCCCGTTCACCGCCCGGGTCGCCACCGCACCCGTGCCGCTGACCGGCGGCACCCTGCCCGCCGGCGCCCGGGTGCTCGCCGTCATCGCCGCCGCCAACCGCGACCCGGACGTCTTCGAGGACCCCGACACCCTGCGGCTCGACCGCCACCCCAACCCGCACCTCGCCTTCGGCGGCGGCCCGCACTTCTGCCTCGCCGCCCAGCTGGTCCGCCAGGCCGGCGCACTGCTGCTGCCCCGGCTGGTCCGCCGCTTCCCCGCGCTGCGCGGCCCCGACGGTCCCGCCGCCTGGGACCTCACCCTGGTGCCGCGCCGGCTGCGCGCCTACCCGGTCGACCTCTGCCCCGCCGGGGAGGCCCGATGAGCACCGACGTCGTCGTGGTCGGCGCCGGTGCCGCCGGCCTGGCCGCCGCCCGCCGACTGCACCGGGCCGGGCTCACCGTCACCGTCCACGAGGCCCGCGACCGGGTCGGCGGCCGCATCCGCACCCATCGGCCCGCCGACGGCGGCCCCCCGCTGGAGCTCGGCGCCCAGGTGGTGCACGGCGACCGCAACCCCGTGCACACCCTCGTCGGCACCGGCAACACCGCCGCCGTCCCGCGCCGGATCACCGCCCGGATCGTCGAGGACGGCACCGACCGCCCGATGGACGTCCTCGGCCGCGGCCGCCGCGCCCCCTGGCTGCTCGAAGCCGCCCTGCACACCGACCCCGGCCCGGCCGGCCTGTCCGTCGACGGCTGGCTCACCGCCCGCGGCAGCACCGGCGCCGAACGCCGCGCCGCCGAGGAGTGGTTCCGGCAGAACTGGGCCGCCGACCCCGCCCTCATCGGCACCCGCGGCATCGCCGCCGCCCACCGCGGCGAGCACGTCGGCGACGGCGAGTACGCCGTCCGCGGCGGCTTCGACCGGCTGCCCCGGCTGCTCGCCGAAGGCCTGGACGTCCGGCTCGGCGACCCCGTCCACGAACTCCACTGCGCCGACGGCCGGGTGACCGCCCGCACCGCCGCCGGCCACGCCACCGCCGCCGCTGCCGCCGTCGTCACCGTGCCCCCGGCCGTCCTCACCGCCGGCGGACTCCGCCTCACCGGCCTGCCCGCCGAGGAACTCGCCGCCAGGACCGCGGCCGCCGCCCGGCTGCCGCTCGGCGACGGCTACTGCCTGGTCGCCGTGCTGGACCGGCCCGCGCCCGCCACCGCGATCGTCCTCGACACCGACGGCACCGGCGGCTTCCTCCGCTGCGCCGAGGGCCGCCCCGAGGTGCTGTTCGTCGCCAAGGCCGCCGCCGCCGACCGGCTGCGCACCGCCGCCGCCGACCCCGCCGCACTCACCGCCCTGCTCGCCACCGCCCTGCCCTGGACGGCCGGCGCCGCGGTGTCGGACACCGAGACGGCCGACTGGGGCCGCGACCCCTACGCCGGCGGCGCGTTCACCGCCCCCTCGGCCACCGCCGGCGACGCCGCCCGGCAGTGGGCCGAACCCCTCGCCGGGGCGATCTTCTTCGCCGGCGAGGCCACCGTCACCGGCCACCGGCTGCCCTGGGTCCAGGGCGCCCTGGCGAGCGGCGAACGGGCCGCCGAGGAACTGATCGAGGCACTGGCGAAACGATGACCATGGAACAGACGACCGCGCACCACGGCTGGTACCTGCTGGCCTTCCGCTCCGAACTCACCGACGACATCACCCCGCTCGCCGTCGGCGGCCACCGCCTCATCGCCGTCAAGGAGGGCGACCGCGTCCGCGTCCTGGACGCCACCTGCCCGCACCGCGGCGCCCACCTGGGCTTCGGCGGCCGGCGCGAGGGCGACTGCGTGGTCTGCCCCTTCCACGGCAAGCGGATCGCCCTCGGCGACCCCGACAAGCACTGGTCGGTCGCCGAGCACACCGTCCTCGCCTGGGGCGACGCCCTCTTCGTCCGGCTCTCCGACGATCCCGACGGCGACCGCGGCTTCGAACAGGCCGTCAAGGGCTGGGCCGACACCCACCCGCTCGTCGAGGCCGTCGGCCTGCAGGTCGACGTCCACCCCGCGTACGTCGTCGAGAACGCCTTCGACCCCGACCACTTCAAGGCCGTGCACGGCGTGCCCGGCACCCGCGGCATGGCCGCCCGCACCGGCGACAGCGGCGAACTCGTCATCGAGGGCGAGTTCCTCATGCAGACCTCGCCCTGGCAGGACGCCCGCCGGCTCGAAGAGATCCGCTGGCAGGCGATCCGCACCCGCACCGTCCGCTGGGACTACCGGCCCCGCTTCCTCGCCCGCGCCTTCAGCCCCTCCGTCGTCGTCACCGAATTCGGCCCGCCGGAAGAACTCCACGTCATCGTCACCGGCTCCGTCCCCGCCCCCGGCGGCGGCTGCACCGCCCGCGTCGCCATCGGCGTCCGCACGGACCAGCAGGCCGCCCTGCCCGCCCTCGTCGGCGGCAGCCGCAAGGCCCTCGAAGAGGACAAGGTCGTCTGGGAGAACCTCGACCCGCACGCCGTGCCCCGGTACGACGCCCGCGACGAACCCGTCCTCGCCTTCCGCGCCTTCTGCGCCGACTTCGCCACCCGCACGGCCCCGGGCGGTGCCCGATGACCGGCCCGCACGGCCTCCACCTGCACACCGAGGGCAGCGGACCCGCCGTGCTCTGGCTGCACGGCTACACCATGGACTCCACCGTCTGGCAGCCGCTCTGGCAGCTGCTGCCCGGCCACACCCACATCGGCGTCGACCTGCCCGGACACGGCCGCTCCGCACCGCTCACCCCCGGCCTCACCCTGCCCGAACTCGCCGCACGGCTCGCCGACATCGCCCGGGAGACCGGCGCCCGACGCGTCGTGGCACTCTCCTTCGGCTCCACCTCGGCCCTGCAACTCGCCCTCCAGGAGCCCGACCTCGTCGAACGGCTGGTGCTCGCCGCACCCACCCTCGCCGGCACCCCCAACGAGGACTCCGCCCGGCTGCGGTACCGCCAGCTGATGATGCTGCACCGGCTCACCGGCCCCGGCGAACAACTCGCCGACCTGTGGATGCAGTCCCCGCCCGACATCTTCACCGGCACCCTGCGGCACCCCGCCCTCCGGGCGTCCCTGCGGGCCGTCGTCGCCCGCCACGGCTGGGCCGAACTCGGCAACCGGGCCATGGACGCCCTCACCGCGCACCGGCACACCCCGGACGACCTGCGGCGGATCACCGCCCGCACCCTGGTCGTCGTCGGCGACGAGGACATGCCGGCGTTCGTCCGCAACGGCGAGCTCCTCCGGGACACCCTCACGGACGCCCGCCTCCTCACCCTCCCCGAAACCGGCCACCTCCCCCTCCTCGAACGCCCCGAGACCCTCGCCCCCACCCTCGCCCAGCACCTCGCCTGAGGACAGAACCACGCAGGGGCGCGGGGAACTGCGCAGTCCGGGATCGGGCATCGTGACGAATCCGGGCCGAGCCCTGGTTCGTACGGTGAGCCCCATCCGGACCGCGCA